>NZ_JBEZKS010000042.1:0-74769 GCF_040651775.1 Streptomyces sp. NPDC048383 | reverse complement strand
GTCAGCCCGGATGGCCAGGACATAGTGGATTCCGCGGTCGGCAAGCCCAGCCCTGAAGTGTGCGTTGGTGCCGTAGGCGGCATCCGCCACCACGACCGGAGGCCTCATGTCCCAGCCGGCCGGCGTGTCGAGCATGTCCAGGGCCAACCGCCACTTCTCACGATGGGTGACCTCGGACGGGACGCGGGCGGACGTCCTGCGATCGTCGTCCGCTTCCCATGATCGCGGCAGGAACAACCTCCACTGCAGCGGGCAGGAGGCGCTATCCGTCACGGCATGGACACTGACCGCGACCTGGCAATTGGCGCGTTTGCCCAGGGCTCCGCAGTACTGCGGAGCCACCCCGACCGACATCCTTCCGTCCTTGGGCAGCGACACGTCGTCGATCACCCACGCCGTCGGAGCGATGAGTGGCAGCATGCGCTCGCAGATCCGGCGCTGCACCGGCACCGGATCCCAGGTCGACTGGTTCACGAACTGCTGCAGGTTCTGCTCGTTGCCGTCCGGCAGCCGAGCGGCCATGGCCTGGATCGACTTGCGCCGGCCGTCCAGCATCAAGCCACGCAGGTAGCAGTCACTCTTGGCCCGCTGGTCCTTGCGCCTCAGAGAGGCGAACACGTCAGCCACATACGACGCCAACTCAGCCCGCACACCGTCCACTTCGCGCGTATCCACGCATCCGACATGCCCACCCACGAACAGCCTCAACCAGAGGACCTAACGGAGTCCTATTAGGACGAGTTCGCGAATCACATCCGGGAGCTGTTCGCGCTGCCAACGGCACTCGAGCTGGCCGGCGCTCTCACCTTGCCGTCCGGGGGCCGTCGCACGCACGGCCTTGATCGCGTAGGCCGCAGCTCCAAGCTCGTGTGCGGCGACATGCGCCACCACTGCCGCCTGGCCGGCAGCAAATGCGGCGTGCCGAGCGGCTCCGCTCAACTCCCTGGCCGCGGCCATGGCATGGCCACCCGCCGCCCGGGACTGGGACATAGTGATCTCACCGCATGTCCATGCCCGAACCTGCTCGATTGCCTCGCGGGGGCGCGGGTCCGACGGCTGCACCCTGCGGATACCTCATACCTCCGGCATACCGCGACGATCACCAACCGTCAGCCCCTACGACAAGACGACTTCAAGGTCAGTAGTCGTTGCTGTCAGATCGGCCGGTGCCGCCGCCGTCAGACTCCTGCTCGGCGCGCGAGCGGGCAGCGTTGATACGGCGGGACGCGAGGAGCAGGCCGCTTCCCGGCTTAGGGTCGGGCGTGGTGCTGTCGGGCATGGATTTCCTCCTGCTGCCGTGAGGCGGGCCGGTTGCCCGCCTGGGTGTGCGCCGGGAAAGCCCAGCGCGGATCCACCCCGGAAAGGGGCGGACGTGGTGACCGCCGGCGCGAGCGGGTCGCGGGGCGGAGTTCGGGTGGCCGGGCCGATGCCTCGAAGGGGGGTGGGGCACCGGCCCGGCAGAGCCGCAGCAGCCAGGTCGGCCAGTGGCTGCTGCGGAGGATCACGGGGCGGACCGCTCGGCCGGTGGGCGGTTTCGCGCGTGGTCGCCCGAGCGGCCAAGGAGGCACTTACGCCATCCTGATGGTCGGTGCCGTGGCCAACGCCTCGCTGCTGTGGCTATGGTGCGGGCCGTCGCTCGAAGTCGGCCGAGCCACCACTCACAACCGCGTGCTCCACGTACGGTTCGACCGACCCGGCCGAACAGGGCGGACACGAGGAGAAGCCCTCGCCTTCGGCTTTGCATCAAGGCCCGCGCGCAGGACCTGAGCGGTCGGACGTCGTACTGGTCCGGGACCACGTCACACAGCTTCGTGCGATCTCTCGGTTTCGTATCAACGCGTCACCTGGACGAATATCACCCCGTGACAGTGCAATCGCCCCCCCATCTTTGGTCATCGCCTTTCAGGACGCATGGGAAGCCGCGCCCGCCGAACTGGGCATGGACCGGAACTCGTAGCAGAGGCAAGGCCGCCATTGGAGCAGTGGGACCTCCACGCACGCCACACCAGTTGCCGGGAGGACGACACCGGCCTGTGTGAACAGGCACCCCCCATGGCAGCCAGTCACCTTCGCGATTGGCGCCTGCCAGCAGCAGGTCGGTCAACCCGCTCAAACCATGATCACGGCTGCTGCACAGCATAAGCCAGGACAGCCGTCCCGTCCCGGCTGACGCTCATCTGATGCCCCGACTGCACCCATTCACACAGCAGCACCTGACGCTGCCTACCGACATGAATGCGGCGCATCGCACCCAGACACCGTCAGGAGCTGTTCTCAATGAAGAACTCGTCTCCGGCGGTGGCCTCCACCCAGCGTCATGCCGACGAGCGAAAGCAGTGATCATCTGAACCCGTATGGTGGTGCGAAAGTCGTCATGGAGGGGTGCGGGATGAACAGCGAGGTGCAGAGAGCCGGTGTAGCCGGCGTCTTCCAGCCGCTTGAAGTGGACGATCCGTCAATGGTGGCCGGCTACCGCATCGTAGCCAGGCTCGGCGCCGGAGGCATGGGCAAGGTCTACCTCTCGCATACCCCCGGTGGCCGGCCGGTCGCCATCAAGGTGATTCGACGAGAGTTCTCCGAAGACCCTGAGTTTCGAATCCGGTTCAAGCGGGAGGTGGCCTCCGCCCAACGGGTGCAAGGCCTCTTCACTGCTCCTGTGATCGACGCCGACGCGGACGGCCCGGTCCCCTGGCTCGCCACCGCGTACGTGCCCGGGCCCACACTTGCGGCAGTCGTCGCCGAACACAGGCCGCTGCCCGCCCGTACAGTCCTGATCCTTGTCGCCGGGATCGCCGAGGCTCTCCAGATCATTCATGGAGCGGGGATCGTGCACCGGGATCTCAAGCCATCCAATGTGCTGCTGGCGTCCGACGGGCCGCGGGTCATCGACTTCGGCATCGCGAGGGCCGCTGACGCCACATCACTCACGGCGAGCGGGGTTGCGATCGGCACCCCGTCGTTCATGGCGCCCGAGCAGGCCTCCGGGGGCCGCATCGGAGCGGCTACCGATGTGTTCGCACTGGGACAGGTGGCCGCGTACGCCGCCATGGGCCTCCCAGCGTACGGAGAGGGCCCCTCGCACGGCGTGCTTTACCGCATTGTGCACGAGGAGCCCGATCTTTCGGCCTTGCCGATGGAGTTGCGTCCTTTGGTAAAGCGTTGCCTTGCCAAGGATCCGGAGAATCGGTCCTCGCTGACGGAAATCCTTGAGCTGTGCGGAGCCGCCGCCGGCCAGACGCAGCTGCGAAGGGAGCAGGACTGGCTGCCGAGAGGCCTGGCGGAAGGCATCACCTCACGTCATGGGCTGGTCCCGGGTCCGATTGCGGTGCAGGCGGCGCCCGTACCGACGGCTGTGGCAGTGGGAGTGGCGCTACCCGCTGCGCCCCCGCAGCAGATGCGACCCATGCCTGTCGGTTTGCCCAACCAGGCTGGGTTGGCCCACCAGCCCGCAGCACTCTTCCATCCGCTAGGCCATGCCTCTCCGGCTCCCGCGGTTCCTGCGCACTACCAAATCCCCCAGCGGCCCGCGGGCACGTACCAAACACCCATGCCCGGGACGTACTTCCCCACCCCGCCTCCACCCCGGCAGCTGCCGCAGCGTAGTCGCACCGCTATCGTGCTGGGCACGGTCTTTGGCTCACTTGCGCTTCTGCTCGGTAGCTGTGTGGCGATCGCGCAGGTGATCAGTAAGGATGACAGCAACCGCCGCAGCACGGTCAGCGGCAGCGCCGTGTCGGAAGGTGGCGGGGATGGCGCGAGCGCCAGGCCGAGCACCGATCCGAAACCCTCCTCATATCTTGGCGTCGAGTTTCCCGCTGGTTACCACATCAAGCTCGGGGACGACCCGCTCATCCCGCGCGATTCGAATCATGATGACCTGCACCTGTCCTGCGGAACCACCTCCGCCGACTGTACTTTCAATTCATACAGCACCAAGCTCGTGCTGCTCGACTCCGCCGAAAAGGGTTCCCTCAAGACCTGCCGCGAGGTGACCCGATTCACCACCCGTATCGAGGTGGAAACACTGTCCAAGGGCACCGAGATCTGTCTGCGGACCAAGTCGGGCACCATTGGCCTCGTTTCGTTCAAGGGCATGTCTGCGCAGGATGACCCCAGCATGCACGCCAAGATCGACGTGACGGTTTGGCGCGGCGCGCTCGCGCCCGGGCAGAACTGAGCGTCAGCCTGGTGCCTCGTAGGTCTCCATTGCCGCTTTAGGTAATGTTCGCCTCGCTTTCGCCAGTTGCGTGCGGATCGCAGGGGGCACGTCATCTCTCGGGGGTGCAACGCCTTCCGCACCCTCGGCTGACCAACACTCCACGAAGAGGTCGCGCCGAAGATGCGCGACCGGATGGCAGCCCTGCCCAGCACCGAGCGGACCGAACTGGAGGAAGCTGCCGCGATCCTCCGACGCGTCCGAGCCGGCGGCGAGCAGAAGCTCCTTCCTCTGACGGTTGCCTCGAAGAAGGGACCGTGAGGTGACGCGCCGAACCCGCGCCCAAGTTCTCGCCGAGTCTCGGCGGCAAACCAGCCTACTCAAACGCCAACGCGTCGTCGACACCGTCCGGCGCATGCTGAACGAGAGCGAGCCGATCGCCTTCACCACCGTCGCGCGTGCTGCTGGAGTCTCAAACTGGTTGGTCTACGCCGAGGGCGTCCGCGAGCACATTCAGGCAGCCATCCAGCGGCAGGAACAGGTCCCCGTCACCGAGACGGCTGAAGGCCGCAGAGCAAGCACCACCAGCCTGCACACCGACCTCGCCATGGCCCGCGAGGAGATCAAAGGGCTCCGAACCGAACACGATCAGCTCCGGACCGCCATGCAACAGCAGCTCGGACACCAGCTTGACCAAATCAGTAACCCAGGACTCACAGAGCGACTCGCCGAGCTCACCGAAGCAAACAGGAAGCTCGAACAGGAGGTGACCAAGCTCCGACCGCTCGTCAGCCATGCTCAAGAACTTGAGCGGGATCTGGCCGCAGCCCGCACCAGCCTTCGTCAGATGATCCGGGAAGGGAGCCCGCGTTAGGCGGCGTATTGAGTCGCGATCATCGCGTGGTTTGGGTGAGGTCCTTGAGCCAGATCATCGAGGCGCGTAGGTGGAGTCCGGCGAGATAGCTGTCCGGGGTTTTGTCGTACCGGGTAGCGATACCTCGCCAGGCTTTCAGCCGGTTGATCAGGCGCTCGACGGTGTTCCGCTCCTTGTAGAGGTCCGCATCGTGGCTGACGGGCCGGCCGCCTTTGGAGCCCCTCTTCTTGCGGTTGGCGGCCTGGTCCTTCTTCTCCGGGATGACCGCCTTGATGCCGCGTTTGCGCAGGTGGGCGCGGTTGCCGCGAGACGAGTAGGCCTTGTCCCCGGCAACCGCGTCCGGCCGGGTGCGGGGGCGGCCGACAGACCCGCGGACCCGTATCCGCCCCAGCACGGGGACGAACTGCGGACTGTCCGCAGCCTGGCCTGCGGTCAGGACGAACGCCAGCGGACGGCACTTGCGGTCGGCGGCAAGATGGACCTTGCTGGTCAACCCACCCCTCGACCGCCCGAGGAGCGCGACCTTCAGCCGGAGTTTGCGTCGGCGCTGGATGCGCCGTCGCTGTTCCCGCTCGGGAGCGACTTCGGCCTCCTGCCCGGTTTGTTCGTCGCGGCCGCCCCCTTTGACCTGCTCTTCTCCTCGGCGGCGGCTTTCTCCAGAGCGGTGACGACGTCTTGGCCCAGGTGCATCCCGGCAGCGTCGTGGTGGGCACGGGCAGTGGTGGAGTCGATGCTGACCAGGGACAGGTCCACCTCGCCCCGTTTCGCCGCTTCCGTGATCAGGCCCTCCAGCAAGGCCTCGAAGACACTGGCGTCACGCCATTGCCGGAAACGGTTGTGGACGGTTGACCAGGCACCGAACTCCTGTGGCATCTCCCGCCACTGCCCGCCCGTCTTGAACCGCCAGATCACGCCCTCGAACTGCTGCCTCAGCCGGTTGGGATACGG
Source organism: Streptomyces sp. NPDC048383 (assembly GCF_040651775.1). NCBI lineage: Bacteria > Bacillati > Actinomycetota > Actinomycetes > Kitasatosporales > Streptomycetaceae > Streptomyces > Streptomyces sp. NPDC048383. The sequence goes on along the minus strand of NZ_JBEZKS010000042.1, from coordinate 68,791 downwards.
TCCGTACTCACCGATCGGCAGGTACGGACCGATGAACTCCCACTCTGCATCCGTCAGTTGCACTCGCGTCACGCAAGAACATCTACCGGACCCTGACCCGCCGCGCAGACGAGTCCCGCAGATTGATCACGACTGAATACGCTGCCAGGAAGACCCTTACCGATCACCGTTCGCTCCAGTCCTCGCCACCGCGGTCCGCGACCGGCTCTTCCACCTCTGCGACAACGTCCCGATTACGCTCAACCACCGCCATGACTGAGCGCTGCCGGAGCCGAGCGGCGATGAGTTCCATCTCGACCAGCGTTCCCATCAGCCCGGTCGTCTTCAACTCGTCTGCCAAGGCCTTTGCCTGCGTGAGCGTCAAGCCATGCATCTCGCGAAGAGCACGCAGGACGGCCACTGGGCCTATCTCGGGCCCGATCAGGCGGAGCCGGGCAGGTCCGTGTTCGGACAGGAGTGCCTGGCGGATCTCCTCCGGCGTCTCGCCGCCGCTGTCCTCTGCGCACCACGCAATGCTGCATGGCTGGCAGGCACCTTCGGTCCCCCAGCACAGGAGTCCGCGGTCGATGAACTGGCCCATGTCGCGTGTCAGCACACCGCCGCATGCATCGCACCGCGTTGCGATCTTCACGCCCTGGGTAATCACCTGGCTCCTCGTCGTCGACCCCGCCCCGAATGGTGCTGCAACAGCTTTCGTTCGTCGACCACCTATCTTCGCCGATCTCGCTCTGCACGATCAGCCGTACTTAGGGCTTGTCTCTCAGACCGAACTGGGCCGATTTCAGATCGCTGTGGGCAGGCCATTTGCCCAGCAGATCTCCAGGGGCCTCGGGTCCGTGCACTGCGCCGAGGTGAGGGGGAAGGCTCCCCGTCTAATGGGGCGGCCGCAGCAATCGCAGAGCAGACTGGTGCGGGCGCCTGCTTCCTCAAGAGTCCGAGCCGCATCGACAGCGGCTTCGAACCAGCCGGTTGCCTCGACCTCTACGGGTGCGTCGGCAAGCAGGAGCTTGCTGTTCCACAGGCTGAGGCCGGTGACCGAACGTATCGCACGGACTGCCTCCATTTTCCGGTCTCCTGCTTCTGTCAGCAGCACACGGAATCCTGGCTCTTCCACACACCCTCCCCGGCCGTCCACGAGCTGTCCGGCAAGTGAACCATCACGGCGACTGCTGAGTTCCGTGGGTGGGTGGGCGAGAGGCCCAACAGGCTATCGCCGGACCCAGATCAGGATGGCGGCGAGGTGGGGGGCGGCTTGGTAAGCCATGGTGATCTTGTCGGTTCGCATGGCCAGACTTCGCCACTGCTTGAGCCGGTTGATGCATCGTTCAACAGCGTTCCACCGCTTGTAGGTCTCGCCGTCGAAACCGGGTGTGTCTCCGGCATGGCCCGCTTCAGGCGTCACCGACCCCCAGCTCTGCACAATCGCGAGCTCAGAGTGTGGCCCTTGCGGTTGACCCGCTGCATTGACGCGCCTGACCGCACGTCCCTCAAAGGTCGATGGCTCATGACCTGCGAATATAGAGACGAGATCTAGATAACCATTCTGACCAGCCTGAACGACAGATTCCCGGCCCATAGCCGCGGTTCACCGCCGGCGAGGCGGCTGTTCTGCGCCGGGCCCCAGCCGAGAGCGCGCAGCAGTCCGAGGCCGTGGCCCTGCTTGCACGATCCGCGCCGCCGCGGCCCACGGTGTTGGTCGAGCGGTCGGAGGCCGAAGTCGGGATGCCGAAGGCTGTCCGTAGGCGAGCTTGGTGGGGAGCTGGTCTGGGAACCGGTGAACCACATCTGCTCCATCGCGCCGCAGTGCGGTCAGCAGCTTGCCGAAACAGCGCGGGCTCAGCCCCTCGAACGGGGCTATCCAGGACGGCTCCGACGCCGTGATCACACTCGCCACATCATGATCATCACTCAGGCCGGCTCCATGCCGCGACAATCCCACAGCTACGCTGCTCGGGGCAGGACGGCCCGGCGCGAACTTCAGCTCCACGCGGCCCGGGCGCCCGGCGGGGAACCGCTGCTGGTGACGCGGTGCGTGGACGGCCGTCCACGCCGTACCGCCCGACGCACCCTGACCAACCCGACCAACCCTGACCGGACGCCGGCGCCCGCCGGGCCGGACCCGCCTCGGACCTCGGGGCAGGCGTACCGGTTCCAGCCGCTGAGGCGGGCCGCCAGGGAGCGTACGGCCTCCCCGGTCGCCGGCCTCAGGATTGCCGCGGCTCGGCCGGTGCACAGGTTCGCGCAGTTCCGCGTGCCGCCCAATGGCAGACGCGACCGGCGGTGGTGTTCACCCGGTGGGCCGCCCTGAGACCGGTGACCGGGGAACTCATGGTCAGCCGTTCCATCTCATCCTCCAGTCGTTCCATTCGCTCCGGCAGGCCGGTGCCCCATTCCGGCAGGGGGACGGTGGTCGCCGCCAACCTGCTCAGTGCGGTCGTCCGAGTCCCGTACCGAGACTGCCTCCAGGACGATGCTCCACGCGGGATCCCCGCGCGGATCCATGCCACCGCGATCCCCCCTGCTTCGCGTCGAGCCGGGAGCGTGGGCCCCTCCGCTCCGCCGTGGTTCGAACGCGACTGCGGGCCTCCGTCGGGCTGGTGCTCGACGGAGGCGCCAGGCCCCTCGCGCGGTTCCCGCCGCCGCGGCCGCGGTCGGGGAAGCCGTCTCCGTAGCCGACGCGCACGCCGATTCGTTGAAGAGCCACCCGGAGTGGCAGCGGATCCAGACCATCCGCGGCGCGCTGACCCACGTCTGGGACGTGATGAAGGAGAAGGCCGGCCCGGCCTGGAGCCGGCTCACGAACGACATCCGCTTCCAGGGCTTCTGGAAGACCGTATCCATCCGGGCCTGCGAGGCGATCTCGCAGCAGGCCACGGCACTCGCGGACCGACTGCGCCCCGGTCTGCCCTCAGCCGAAGCGCTCCTGAAGCTCTCCGACGCCACCCTCACCTACAGCACCACCGCATCCGCCGAGCCCGCCCCGGCACCGGCCCAGCAGGCGCCCGCAGCGGCCCCCGAGTCGAGCATGCAGCGCCTCGTCGGCCGGGACGTCCCGCCCCCGTACGCGACCCGTGAGGACGCGATGCGGGCCGCGCAGGACGTGGCGGCACGCTTCCAGGAATGGATCAAGAGTCCCATGGGGGAAGCCGTCGTCGCATCCAGTCACATCCGGGTGGCCGAGTTCCGGCACGCCTGGATGCAACTCCCGCCGCACGACGGCCCGCCCGGCCCGGCCGTCGGCGCCTACGGGAAGGTCGGCGAGCGGGCCCAGGCACTTCTCAGGGTCGCCGTGAGTTCCGCCCGTCACGCCCCGGGTGACCTCAAGGCCCTCCAAGGCCTGGCCCAAGCGGCCGAGCAGCACTCCGCCCGCCTGTCGACGACCCTGCCGCCGGGAGCAACGAGGCCGACTCCGGCGGCGGCCACGTCCCACCCCGCAGGTCGCGGTGCCCGCTGCCGCGCCCGCCCGTACCTCCCACGCGTCGTTGTAGACGGTCGCGACCCTCACGGGCACCCCGCCCAGGAAGAGCGGGCTGCCCCACGGTCGGCCTACTGGCGAAGTCCGGGCCTGCGGCCGACCACCAGTTCGATCGGGACCTGCGCCCTGGGCAGGATCCGGGTCGCAGGCGTGACGAGTGCCGCCGCCCGTTCCCTGCTGGACCTGCGCGTAGCTCGGAGGGGGCAGGCGCGGATGGTCGCGCGGATCACCGGTGTCCACGATCGGCCTCCCAGGCCTTCGCGGTGCGCGTCCAGGACTTTGAGGACTCCCTCAAGGCCATGGCGGCGGCCTGGCGGGAGTCGCGTACCGCCCCGTCGGCGGTGTCCTGCGCGACGTGGAACAGCGCGCGTCCGGCCGGCAGGCGTCCCATCTGATTCCATCGCGAGATCTGGTGCAGGTTCGAGCCGCTCATCCGCTGCTCCGCACGGTCTTGCATGGCGACGTAGGCGGCGCGCGACAGCCGTTCGCAGCCTCGTGGCTCAGGCAGTCAGGAGGCGTCGCCCTCGGTCGTAGATGTCGCGGGCGTGACCAGTGGTCAGGTGCGGGCGCAGGGAGGCGAGCATGATCCGCACGCGGTGGTCGCAGCGTCCGGACTGCACGTGCGGGTAGTCGTCCAGGACCCGGGCCCAGTCCGCGCCTGCTTCCTCCAGGCGGCCCACCATCAGCTTCCGCTCCGCGATCATCGCGTTGTATCGCACACGGGTGCGGCGGTAGATGGGCTACCTCGACCCGCCCGATAAGGCCCTGGTCCTCTGCGTGGACGAGAGTCACAGATCCAGGCCCTGGACCGATCCCAGCCGGTCCTGCCGATGATGCCCGGCTTCCCCGAGCGCCGAAGCCACGACTGCATCCGCGCCGGCACCACCACCCTCTTCGCGGCTCTCGAAGTCGCGACCGGCAAGGTCATCGGATCGCTCCATCGCCGCCACCGGGCCGCCGAATTCGCGACGTTCCTGGCCAAACTCGACAAGGAGGTACCCGCAGACCTCCAAGTCCACTTGATCCTCGACAACTACGCGACCCACAAGACGCCCGACATCAAGAAGTGGCTGCTGGCCCACCCGCGCTTCCACCTGCACTTCACACCCACCAGTGCCTCATGGCTCAACCTGGTGGAACGGTGGTTCGCCGAGCTCACGCAGAAGAAACTCAAGCGCGGAGTCCACCGCTCCGTACAAGCCCTCGAACGCGACATCCGGACCTGGCTGACCGACTGGAACGACCAACCCCGGCCCTTCGTCTGGACGAAGACCGCCGACGAGATCCTCGACAAAGTCGCCGCCTACTGCCACCGAATCTCTGACTCAGGTCACCAGGCCCTTTCCTTCGGATCATCTGATCGTCGGTGGGTGTGTGTCGTTGACTGACGTGCAGTGGGCTGTACAGGGGCGGTGGTACCGGCGGGCGGAGGTGGTGCGGACCGTGTCGGCGGCCCCCGCCGTCCGGGGTGCGATGTCGATCACACCCGAGACGATCATGCGGGGAGCGGGAGCAGACCGCCCCCGGCCCTGCCGGTGGTGTTCGTGATCAGGAGGCCTGGCTCGCCTCGTGGTCCCTCGCGGCGCCGGGGTCGTGGCCCGTGGCGGCGCGGGCGTACGAGTACAAGGCGGCGATCACCTCGGCGCGGGTGCGGCGGCCGGCCAGGACCTCCATCTGGTAGCCGTCCTCCATGGCCACGAAGTTGGCGGCGATCAGCCGGGGTGGGTCCTGGAGGGTGAAGTGCCCCTGGGCGCGGCCGAGGGTGAGGATCTCCGTGTAGACCGCGATCTGGCGCTCCGTCAGAGAACTGTCGAGGGCGGCCGCCTTGGCGTCGCGCAGGCAGCGCGGCCAGTACTCGAAGAGCAGCCGGGTGAGCGCGTCGTCCGGTCCGGTGGCCACGCCCTTGTCGATACAGGCCCTGAGCTTGAGGCGGGCGTCGTCGAAGCCGTCGGTGGCTGCCTCGCGGTCCTGACTGTAGCGGGTGATGGCCCGCCGGTAGGTCTCGTGGACGAGGGCGTCGAGGTCTCCGTAGTAGAGAACCGCGGCCGGGGTGACGCCGGCCTCGTCGGCGACGTCGCGCAGCCGCAGTCCTTCCAGGCCGCGGGTGAGGAGCGCGCGCTGCACCGCCTCCGCCAGCTCGACCCTGCGCGCTTCCCTGCCGCCTCCGCCATCCTTCCTCGTCCCGCTGGACTTCGCCGCCATGAGGCCCTCTCTCCTCCCAAATCAGTTATACGTCGATTCAGAGAATACTCAGTAAAGCCTTGACGTGCATGGCGCTCGTCTCTTAAATCTGCGTTTAACGAACTCCTCCTCTCCCCAGGAGCACATCATGACGACGCCGCAACCGGACGAGATGGACAAAGGCCTGCGCAGCGGCTCCGTCGGTCTCCTCGCGTCCGTCGCACTCGGCCTGTCCTCCACCGCTCCGGCCTACAGCATCACCGTCACCCTCGGCTACGTCGTACTGGTCGTCGGTGACCTCGCCCCGGCCGCGCTGCTCCTCGGCTTCGTGCCGATCCTGCTCACCGCCTTCGCCTTCCGCGAGCTCAACCGCGAGATGCCCGACTGCGGCACCACCTTCGTCTGGAACACCCGCGCCTTCGGCCCCAGGACCGGCTGGTTCGCCGGCGGCTGGGTGCCGCAGATCGCCACCCTCATCGCCATGGCCGCGCTCGCGCAGGTCAGCTCCGGCTATCTGCTCAGCCTCCTCGGCCTGGAGGAAGCGGCGGACGACGCCGTCGTCGTCGCCGTCGTCGCCGTGCTGATCGTCGCCGTCCTCACCTTCGTCGCCCGCCGGGGCCTGCGCGTCGCCGCCGGCCTCCAGTACGTACTGCTCAGCCTCCAACTGCTCGCCCTCATCGGATTCGGAGTCGCCGCCTTCTCCCGCGACGGCGTCTCGGGCCCATCACTGAGTTGGCTCAACCCCCTCGCCATCGACGGCTTCGGCTCGTTCGCGCAGGCCGTGCTGCTCTGCCTGTTCATCTACTGGGGCTGGGACGCCCTGATCACCACCAACGAGGAGACCCGCGACGGCGACCGCGTCCCCGGCCAGGCTGCCGTGATCTCGACTCTGGTCCTGCTCGGCACCTACCTCTTCACCGCCTTCGCGGCCGTGTCCTTCGCCGGGACCGGGACCGGCGGCGTCGGTCTCGGCAACCCGGACAACGCCACCGACGTCCTCGCGTCCCTCGCCCCGCCGGTCCTAGGCGACGCGTTCGCCAAGGTGATGGAGCTCGCCGTGTGCGTCTCCGCCGCCTCCGCCCTGCTGACCTGCCTGGTCAGCAGCCCGCGCAGCAGCCTTTCCATGGCCGCGCACGGTGCCCTGCCCGCCGCCTTCGCCCGCGTCCACCCTCGGTACCACACCCCCGCCTTCGGCACGGTCTTCTACGGCAGCGCGACGGCGGCCGTACTCCTCACCCTCTCGCTGCTCTCCGGCGCATTCCTCGGCGATGCCATCCTCTGTATCGGGCTCCTCATCGCCTGCTACTACGGCACCACCGCCATCGCCTGTGTCTGGTACTTCCGCAAGCACCTGCGAACGTCCCCACGCTCCCTGTTCCTGCGCGGCGTCCTGCCACTGGCAGGCGGCCTGCTCATGCTCGGCGCGTTCGTCCGCAGCGCATACGACATGTTCGACCCCGCCTACGGCAGCACCTCCTTCCACGGCATCGGTGGCGTCTTCCTGCTCGGCACAGGCTCGCTCGCCACTGGAGCTCTCGCCGTACTCACGGCCCGCGCCGCTTACCCGGCCTTCTTCCGGAACGGGCGCACGACCGTCGTCGCCCGGCTCGTCACCTCCGACGACTGACCCTCGTGCGCCGCCTCGCCCTCACCGCGAGGATCGGCCCCGTCCGCCGCCTCACCGTCATGCCCGAGGCGACCGCCCAACCCGCCCCACCGCCACCACCAAGGACTGAGCCCATGCGCACTCTCGCCATCGCCGCCCTGCAGACCGCCCCCGTCCCGTACGACCTCGAAGCGACCTGGCAGCGGTACGCCGACCAGGTCCGCGCCACCCGGTCCCTCTTCCCGCACGTGCAGCTCGTCGTCGTACCCGAGCTGCTGCTCGCCGCCGAGGGACCGCTGCTCGGCCCCACCCCCGAGGGCTGGATGGAGCGGACCGCCGAGCCGGTACCTGGCCCGACCACCGACCGGGTGTGCGCGCTCGCGCGGGAGACCGGCCTCTGGCTGGTCCCTGGCAGCCTCTTCGAGCGCGGCGAGGACGGCCGGGTCTACAACACCGCCGTCGCCGTCTCACCGGAGGGTGAGGTCGTCGCCCGCTACCGCAAGGTCTTCCCCTGGCAGCCGTACGAGAAGACGGCCCCCGGTAACGAGTTCACCGTCTTCGACCTCCCCGGCGCCGGCCGGATCGGACTCGCGATCTGCTACGACGGCTCCTTCCCCGAGACCATCCGCCAACTCGCCTGGCTCGGCGCCGAAATCATCATTCAGCCCACCCTCACCACTACCCGCGACCGGGAGATGGAGCTGGTCTGCGCCCGGGCCAACGCGTGGACCAACCAGGTGTACGTCGTCAACGTCAACGCCTCCGACCCGGCCGCCGTCGGCGCCAGCGCGATCGTCGACCCCGAGGGGATCGTCCGCCAGCAGGCAGGCACCGGCGAGGAGATCCTCGTCGACGTCCTGGACCTGGACACCGTCACTCGGGTACGTGAGCACGGCTCGGCCGGCCTCAACCGCCCATGGGCCCAACTCGCACGCTACGGCGAGCGGATCCACCTCCCCATGTACGGCGGCGCCTTCCGTACGCCGGAGTGGGCGGAGAAGCGGATTTCGGGCTAATGGCCTGGAACGCTTCATGCGGCGCGTCGACATCGAGATCCGGCGGGAGGGCGACGAGTGAACCCCACCTCCCGACCCACCTCGCACCGCCAGCTGCCCGACTGGCTCCCCGAGGGCGCCCGAGTCTTCGACCCCGGCCGGGGCCGGGAAGCGATCGTCCAGTTCATCGGTGACTACGAGGACCCCGCCACCCGCCGCTGCATGCCCACCGCGGTCTACCTGCGACCCGAGGGGGGCGGGCGTGAATGGATCGTTGCCCCCGACGTTCTCGGGCCCGTAGGCCGGGGGTGAGCTGAACGCAGCAACGTCGGTCCCGCCGGAGTATGGACGTCTCGGGCCGTGGAGTGCTCAACGGTCCGACGCCAGACCGTCACCCGGTTCGCGCCGGGTGCAGGGCGGCCGTTGGTCCGGGCGTAGGCGCTCTACCGGCGAAGTCCCGGTCGGCGGCCGACCACCAGCTCCGTCGGGACATGTGCCCTGGGCAGGACCCGGGGCGCAGGCGTGACGAGTGCAGCCGTCACCCACTTCTGCTCCTGGGCGATGGCCTGGTGCGCGGCCGCGTCGAGGGTGGCCCGTGGAACGGGCGTGCCGGCGTTCCGGGCGGCCGTCAGCAGGGCGGCCGCGCTCTTCTGTTCCGCGCCCATCACCGCGGCGTACGCCCCCACGAGCGTTTCTACCTGACGTGGGTGCACGGGGTAGAAGCGCCGGGTCCTGTCGAGGTCGCGCGGACGGAAATCGGCGGCGGAGGTCACCAGCCCGGCCTCGGCCCGCCGCAGCACCCATGGGGCGGCGGCGGCCATCTGCCAGCCGGTGGCCGAGAGACGGTAGGCCGCAGCTGCCAGCCCGCCCGCTCCGCCGGCGTCCGCGAGGATGTCGGCCGCAGGTCGGGCCTGTCCTGGGGGCTGCTTCGGAGTCCACTGCGGGCCGAACAGCATCTGGCCCAGCCGCACCGTGCTGGTTCGGGAGATGACCACGGCGGGGTGCGGGTCGGGTGAGGGCATCCGCACGGCCGTCCCCTGCTGGACCTGTGCGTAGTTCGAGGGCGGAAGGTGTGGGTGCTCGCGAGGATCGCCTGTGTCCACGATCGGCCGCCAGCCCTGCGCGGAACTGGTCCAGGACTTCGAGGACTCCCTCATTGTCATGGCGGCGGCCGTGAGGGAGTTGCGCGCCGTTTCGTCGGCGACGTCCTGCGCCACGTGCAGCAGGGCGCGTCCGGCCAGCAGGCGCCCCATCTGGTTCCAACGCGAGATCTGGTGCAGGTCCGACCCGCTCATCCGCTGCTCCGCACGATCGTGCAGGGCGACGTAGGCGGCGCGGGACAGTCGCTCGCAGTCCTCGGCGAGACGGGCGGTGATCATGTTGCTCGGATCCGCCGCAGAAGCCTGAACCGGTACCACGGGCAGGGCGGCGGAGAACGACTCCAGGGCGGGGTCGACCTCATGCGTCGCACGCCGCGCGTACACGGCCGCGTGATCGAGGGACTCCCTGGCCCGCTCGAAGGCCTCGACGGCGCCGGGATGTTCGGATCCATGGGTGAGACGCAGTACGACCTGGCTCGACGCCCAGGCGACCTCCGAGTACCGCCGGGCCAGGTAGTCGACCGCCCGATGGTTGCGCAGCAGGTAGGCGTACGGGGTGAGCGGGGCGCGGTCGACACCGAGGTGACTGTTGATGGTGTCGCGCACCGCGCCCAACGCCTGCGCCACCGACGTGATCTGTTCGGCCGCCGGTGCGCCCGTGGCCGGCCCGCCCGGCTCTTCGTGCGGGGCCAGGTAGCGGCGGGCGGTGTCCAGTGCGTCCCGCGCATGCCCCAAGCGGTCGCGAAGGCCTCGTTCGGCCGGGGTCAGATCCCGTTCCTCCGAGGTCGGGGTCGGGGTGTAGGCGCGCGGACCCAGGCCCTTCTGGACCTGTAACAGCACACCGTCGACTTCGCCGACCAGGACGGCCCGGGCGTCGGCGGGGATGGCGAGCGGGGTTCGCGCGACCTCCTGGAGTCTCGCGACGCTCACGTCGAAGAGCTCCCCCAACGTCGTCACCTCAGGCCTCCCGGATCCGGGCCGTGGCGGTGGCCGCGCCGGCCGACAGGCCCGCGGCCCGGCGCAGGGATGCCGGATCCGCGTCGGGAGGACAGCCCGCCGACAGGTGCGTGAGCGTTTCACTGACGCGTTCCAGGAGGCGTGCGTACGGGGCAAGGCCGGTGGGTTTGGGCGCCGCCGGCGAGAGGGTGGCCGTCTCGCCGGACGTCGGCAGGGGAAGGAGGTCGCGGGCCTCCATGCACTTCTGCGCGGCGATCATCGCCTGCAGTTCATCGCACCCCTCGTCGAAGGCGATGCGGTCGCAGAGCTCGGCCACCAGGTCCAGGGCATCCCAGACCGCAGCCAGAGCTACGGACACCTCCCCGGAGTCCAGCCGTGAATCGAGCTCCACCAGTACGGACGCGGACATTGACATCCCCTTCCACGGATATGAACGCTTTGATCGTCGCACCCCCGCGACGGCCGGCCGGTGGGCCTGTGGACAAGTTGGACCCTGTGGATAACCCGGTCGTTGTCGAAGCCCGGCGCGGAGTCGTTCCCCCCACCGACCAACGAGCACCGCGCCGAGGACGGCAGCGGCGTCGCATTCAGGCCACGCCACGCCCGAATGCCGGCCGGCCAAGAGCACTCGCTGACCGCGTCCGAACCGTCCTGTCCAAAACTGTGCGGCGGCCTCACCGCCCGGTCAGGAACGCCGGCAGGGCGGCATCGGTCTCGCTCGGGTGGGTTTCTTAGGCGATCCGCACCCCGTTCACCCTCACCGACTCCACGCCCTGCCTCCTCCGCAACTGCCTGCCGTTCAGGGCAGGGTGCCCGCCCCCACCCCCACAGTCCATGGTTTCGTGAATCCAGGAATCGCTGTACTGTCGAGGTGTGCTGACAGTCGCCCCTGACATCGAGGTGCTGGCCCGCTTCGGCCGCGCCCTCGCCGATCCGATCCGCTGCCGGATCCTGCTCGCCCTGCGCGAGGCACCGGCCTACCCCTCCGATCTCGCGACAAGCATCGGCGTCTCCCGGACGCGGCTTTCCAACCACCTCACCTGCCTGCGGGACTGCGGCCTGGTCGTCGCGGTGCCCGACGGCCGGCGCACCCGTTACGAACTGGCCGACGCCCGCCTCGGCCACGCGCTGGACGACCTGCGCCAGGCCGTCGTGGCGGTCGAGCACGACAAGACCTGCCCGGACGCGGACACGAAGGGTTGTTGCTGATGGCCTCCATATCCCTGGGGTCGTCGCCGGCACGCCGCGAGGCCCTCACCCGCCGGATACGGTTCCTGGTCGCCGCGACGATCACCTACAACGTCGTCGAGGCGATCGTCGCGATCACCGCCGGGACGATCGCCTCCTCCACCGCGCTGATCGGCTTCGGCCTCGACTCGATCATCGAGGTCTCCTCCGCCGCCGCGGTCGCCTGGCAGTTCTCCGCCCGCGACCCCGCCCTGCGCGAGGAACGGGAGGGGACCACCCTGCGGATCATCGCGGTGTCCTTCTTCGTCCTCGCCGCCTACGTCGCCTTCGACGCCGTCCGCGCCCTGGCCGGCGCGGGCGAAGCGCGGCCCTCGCTCCCCGGCATCGCCCTGGCCGTCCTGTCGCTGGCGGTCATGCCGTTCCTGTCCGCGGCCCAGCGCCGCGCCGGGCGTGAACTCGGCTCCGCTTCCGCGGTCGCGGACTCCAAGCAGACCCTGCTGTGCACCTACCTCTCCGCCGTCCTCCTGGTGGGCCTGATCCTCAACGCCACCCTCGGCTGGTCCTGGGCAGATTCCCTCGCTGCTCTCGTCATCGCCGCCATTGCCATCAAGGAAGGCCGCGACGCCTGGCAGGGCAAGGGCTGTTGCGCCCCTTCCCCTGGCTCCTCGGGTTCCGGCTCGGTCCCGGCCGGAGGCGACGCGTGCGGCTGCCGGCCGGGCTGTGCCTGCTGCGTCCCGAACGCGGAAGGCGACAAGTGAACGGCTGGGCCTGGGCGGCGTTCGCCCTCTACCTCGCCTGGGCGGGAACGGCCTTCGGGATCCGGGCGGTCCTCCAGCGGCGTCGTACCGGCGACGCGGGCTACCGCGGGATCTCCGGCCGCCCGGGCACGGCCCCGTGGTGGGCCGGGATTCTCTTCGCCGCCTCCCTGCTCGGAGGCGCGGCGGCCCCGGTTGCGGCCCTGACCGGGCTGCCCGCCCTCGTCGGCATCGAAGAGCCGGCTGTGCACTGGACGGGGTTGCTGATCACCTTGGCCGGGATGGCACTGACTCTGGCCTCCCAGACGAACATGGGCGCCTCCTGGCGGGTCGGAGTGGACGCGGGCGAGCGCACCGCGCTGGTCACCGGCGGCCTTTTCGCCCACGTCCGTAACCCGGTCTTCACCGCCATGGTCTTCACCGCCGCGGGCCTGGCGCTGATGGTGCCGAACTGGATCGCCGTCCTCGCGCTGGCCGCCCTGGTGGCCGCGGTTCAGTTGCAGGTCCGCGTTGTCGAGGAGCCCTACCTGTCGACCGTCCACGCGGAGGCCTATGACGCCTACACGGTCCGGACCGGCCGGTTCCTCCCCGGCATCGGCACACGAACGGTCTGACCCGGCAGCGAGTGGAGTTTGGACGGGGCAGCCACCAAGGCCACCCGCTGCCGCTCACTGCGGGTCGGCCACGTCCCGGTCGTGCAGAGGCTCACGCCACCGGGCAGGTCTCCCTCGAGCCTCGAACACGAATCGTGGTGGTCAACGGGTGCGGCGGGAGCGGGTCAGCGCCCGCCCGCCCAACGCTGTGCCGGCCAGTCCCAGCAGCAGGGCCACATAGGCTCCGCCCAGCCCGTTGCCGGTACCGAGACCACCGTCGGCGGTGGCCGCGACCAGCCCGCCGAGAGCTATGGCGATCAGCCCCGCGACCACGGACACCGAGGCCCCGAGCGACCCGTTGGCGGTGCCGAGACGACCGGCGGGCCGGGCCAGCGCCAGCACGGCGACGACCACGGCGACCAACCCCAACAGCCCGCCGGTGGTGGCTCCGAGCCTCCCGAGGCTGAGGTCGGTGACACTGGCGGCGACCGGCTGGACCGAAGCGTGCGCCGCCGCCGGTGTGGCAAGACCGAGGCCTGCGAGCAGGGCGGCAGGGGCGGCGGCGATCAGGCGACGAGCGGACATCAGGATGCTCCTTCTCTTCCCGCGACTGGATGTGGTCCGAGCATGTCGGCCGGGCCCCAGGCCGGTCGTCCAGCAGCCGCAGGCACTTCGCACTACCACGGACGCGGCAGGCACCGCGGAACTACTGCGGGCGCGGTAGTCGGGCGCTCGTCCGCGAGCGGGATTCGTCCCCGACGGCCTCCGGCTACGGTGCGCGCATGAGTAATCGACGGTTCCACATTCGAGCCGGTGTCAGAGACTGGCTGATCGCCGTCGGTGTGGCGGGGGCGCTGCTGGTCACCGGGGTGTCCGGGCAGGAGCATTCCGCCGGGGGCCTTGACCTGTTCGGCTACGCGTTGCTGGTGGTCGGCGGCTTGGCGCTGGTGGCCGGGCGCCGGGCTCCGGTTGCCGTACTGGCAGTCACCGGGCTGTGCGCGGTGGGCTATCAGGCGGCAGGGTTCGACGTGGCTGCCGTCGCGTTCCTCTTCGCGGTGTACGCGGCCATGCGGGCGGGGCACCGCGGCGTCACGGTGGCAGCGAGCGTGGCCGTGCTGGCCGCGCTTCCCCTCGCGGCCCTCTCCTCAGGCCTGCAGGACACGGGCGAGGCGTTCGCGCAGGCCCGCGGCGCCCTTGAAATAGCCTGGCTGGTCGCGGCCGGGGCGGCCGGCGAAGCCCTCCGGCAGGCCGAGCGGCGCGCGGACGAAGCCGAGCGCACCCGGGAGGAGACCGCACGGCGCCGGGCCGACGAGGAGCGGCTGCACATCGCGCGGGAGTTGCACGATTCGCTCACGCACCAGATCTCGGTCATCAAGGTGCAGTCCGAAGCCGCCGTCCACGTGGCCAGGAAGCGGGGGGAACCGGTCCCGGAGGCCCTGCTGGCGATTCGGGAGGCCGGCCGGGAGGCGTCCCGGGAGCTGCGCGCCACCCTGGAGGCGCTCCGCGACGACGACACCAGCCCACCGCACGGCCTCGACCACGTCTCCGAACTGGTGGAACGGGCCGGCAAGAGCGGTCTGCGGGCGACGCTGACGATCCAGGGCCATCGGCACGACGTTCCGGCCGCAGTGGGCCGCACCGTCTACCGGATCGTCCAGGAGTCGCTGACCAACATCGCCCGGCACGCGGACGCCACCACGGCATCGGTTCGCATCGACTACCGCCCCGACGTCGTCGCCCTCCGGGTCGATGATGACGGCAAGGCCCTGCTGAACACCGCCCCTGTGCCCGGCATCGGCCTGCTCGGGATGCGCGAACGCGTTACCGCCCTCGGCGGCCGGCTCCGGGCAGCACCGCGCGACGAGGGCGGCTTCACCGTCCAGGCCGAACTCCCCGTGGAGCGAACCTCGTGATCCGTGTCCTGCTGGTCGACGACCAGCCCCTCATCCGCAGCGGATTCCGAGCGCTCCTCGACCTCGAAGACGACATCGAGGTCGTGGCCGAGGCCGCCAACGGGCTGGAGGGCCTGGAGCTCGCCAGAGTGCATCTACCGGACATCGCGCTCATCGACATCCAGATGCCGGTCCTCGACGGCATCGAGACGACCCGGCGCATCGCGGCCGACCCGGCGCTGACCGGCATCCACGTCGTCATCCTCACCAACTACGGCCTGGACGAATACGTCTTCGACGCCCTGTCCGCCGGCGCCGCCGGATTCCTCGTCAAGAACATCGAGCCGGAGGACTTCCTGCACGCAGTACGCGTTGCCGCGCGCGGCGACGCCCTGCTTGCGCCCTCGATCACCCGCAAGCTCATTCACCGGTACGTCAGCCGGCCGCTCCCCACCACCACTCAGCCGGCACTGGAAGAACTGACCAGCCGCGAATGCGAAGCCGTCGTACTGGTAGCACAGGGCCTGTCCAACGACGAGATCGCCGAGCGCATGGTGATCAGCCCGCTGACCGCGAAAACCCACGTCAACCGGGCCATGACCAAGCTCCACGCCCGCGACCGCGCCCAGCTCGTGGTCCTCGCCTACGAATCCAGGCTGGTAACCCCGGGCTCCTGACATCCAGTCAGTAATACCCGGGGACCGCATTCGGCGGCTGCCGTTGTCACGAGGGCGCGTGACGCTGGGGATCACGGGCCGCGAGGGAATGGGTCCAGCTGTCGTTGGCATAGCCGGCCCAGCGGTTGGCGCTCCAAGGCCTGGCCCCGGCGGCCGAGCGGCACTCCGCCCGCCTGTCGACGACCCTGCCGCCGGGCGCGACCAGGCCGACTCCGGCGGCGGCCACGTCCACCCCGCAGGTCGCGGTGCCCGCTGCCGCGCCCGCCCGTACCCGGTCGCATATTTGATCACCTGGTCGTACTGCTGGCGATGAGCTCCCAGCGGATCGGCCGGGTCAGCGCCGGAGTGAGCCCCGGGCAGGCGTGCGGTTCGCCGGCACCGGCCGGTACGCCTTCACCTTGTTGGTTCGCCGCGGCGCGGCCTCCTACCGGGGGAAGGCCGCCTCGGCTGCGAAGACTTACGGGATGCCACCCCCCGTGCGCTGCTTCCTGAAATAAATCCGCCGACCGGTTCCATCGGAGAGCCCTCCGCCACGTCTTCCTTGTGTCAGCGCAAGTCCCCCCGTGATTACGCGAGGTAGCTCACCGTGGCATCCGAATCCGTACCGAACCCGCGCATCCCAGCGCAGAAGCAACGCTTCTTTGCGTTGCTGGGCATCGGCAAGTCGCCTGTCCGCACGGTCGACGAGCAGTTGGAGGAGATCGCGCGCTCGTCGAGGATCTACACCCCGACCATCGCTCGACGCCTTGGACAACCCCACCACTCCCCGGCCGTTGAGGACGTCTTCCAGGACGCGCTGGCCAAGCTGACCAAGCGACTCAAAGAAGAAGGAGGCCCGCCGGTCGGCAACATCCACGCCTACATGCGAGCCATCTGCTTCACCTGCGCCATGGACGAGCTGCGCCGCGTCAAGGCCAGGGCCGAGGTCCTCCTGGGTGACAACACCGCGGCCCTCGACGCCCGCGAGAACGTCCTCCTGGACGACTCCGGCGTCTACTACGCCGACATCCGCGCGGAGCTCGGCACCCTCCTGTCCGAGTTGGAGCACAAGGCGCTCTACTACACGGCCGTCCAGGATTTCACGGCCGAGCGCACCGGCGAGCTCATGGACATCTCGGCCAGCTCGGTCTCCAAGGCCTTGCGCCGCGCCAGGACCAAGATCGCCCGCCACCGGCCGGACCTCGGGCAGGACTCGTAGTTCCCCTCCAGGGTCTGCAGCTTCCCTCCCCAGGACGCCGGCCGGGGAACTGCAGGCCCGAGTGGGGAACTCCAGGGTCCCCTGCCGACGAAAGTCGGCTCCACGAAAAGGGCTAACCAAACCAAATGAAGCAAAGATCACTCCAAGGAGATCGGCTCTCCGAGTCGCACCCAGCCGACGCCCCAACAGCTCGATCGGGAGGAAACGTGTTGTCCGTTCCGAAATCTGACCCCATGGCACCAGTGAGGAAGCTCGTGTACTACGTGCTCGCCCTGATCGTCATCGTGATCAACTGGGTTGTCCGTCTCATCGACCGCATCCGTGCACCTCGCCCGGACTTCTCCGTCTTCGCCACCGCGGTACCCGCCCGGCGGACCCCGCCAGACCGGTCTGCCACGCGCGCGAGCGAGGTGAACCAGTCTTTCGAGCCCCGGAGGGCATGAACCGTTGTTGACCGTCGGCCGTCATGGGGGTCGTCCGACGAGCGATGAGAGTTCATAGCCGGCCGGGCCCCGGGGAGAGTTCCTTCCTCGGGGCCCGGCCTCCGTCTTACAGGTGAAGCCCCGGAAGACCACCGTTTCCCCAGGAGCACCTGATGAGCCCCGCCACCCGGTCCAAGCGCACCGCCGCCCGCATCGACGGTCTGCTGATCGCCGCCGAGCACAACCGCGCCCGCCGGCGCGACGCGTACAAGACGGCCAAGGCCGAGGAACGCCGGATCCGACGCATGAAGGCCGCCGTCTGCCGCCGCACCTGCCTCTCCACCATCCGCCGGACAGCCCGCCCGGTCCTGCGCGCCGGCCTCACGGTGTGCGGCACCGTGGCCTTCGTGGTCGGTGTGATCCTCCTGCTGCTCGGCAAGCCCGGCGGTATCGAGCTGCTCAGCGCAGCGGGTGCCGCCTGGGGCCTCGCCGCGGCCATCCCCAAGAGCACCACCTGATACTTCCCGCGTGAAGAACCCTGCCCGCCCCTCGTTGCCGTCGGTGACGAGGGGCGGGCTCCGTCATGCGGCTTCCGCTCCGCCCCGAAGCCGAAGCCGAAGGGTGCGGGGCGGCGGCCGATGAGAGGTCGCAGGTGCTCCCTCACGGTGCCCGGCCGGGGAAGCGACCCGTGTCGCGAACCGGCTGCTCGGTCTCCTGACCCGGATCCACGCGCCGCTGGAACGTGTCTGGGGCCGCGATTACAGCACCCGGCCGTCCTCACTCCGCTGGAACGGTTCGGGCCCCCGGCCCGGATCCGCCAGGCAGTTCGGGGATGCCTGCTCGCCCTGCTGCGGCCGAAGGCGCCCATGACAAGAAGAACGCCCGGGCACTGCTCGGCCTTTCCGGACGCCGAGCCGACGTCCTGTCCGCCATGCTCCGCGACGGAACCCTCTACGAGCCCGGCCGGCCGCTGACCTCAGCCGTTCATCGAGTCGGCATGCCGCCATGGGGGCTGTTTACGACCATGGCCAGTGACCCGGCGGCAAGGTAGTGGTGATCCGGGAAGTACTCGATGTGCTGGTGCCCGCCGTCGTCCATCTCCGCCATCGACTGAAGTTCGTCAGCAAGAGCCGTCAAGCCCAGTCGATCACCCTCGATGAGCAGCGCGCTGCGCTCCGGGTCAACGCTGATGTGGACACCCGGGCCACTGGTGCTCACCACCTCGACCGAAGCCAATTCCGTGCCCCCAAAACTCGGTTCATCCGAGGCCGTGGTTCCTACGCTGCCCTTGCCCGCGACGAGGGCAAGGGCCAGGACGGCGAGTTCCGCCGCACCGCCTGAGACGTCCAACCCTTCATCGGGAAGGAACAGAACCCTCATCCCCCATGACCCCTTGGGTTCCAAACCGCCAGACTCAATGATCAAAGCCGTTGCCCCTGGTCAACCGGCCATCCCCGGCCCAAGGCACACCGTCACGGAGGCTACACCGCTTGACGCATCCCATAGGGCCCCCGCCGACGCGGTTGAGCCGCGGGTTGGGTCGAGTCCGGATGGTTCGCGGTTGCCGTTCGTCAGAGCTTTTCTGCTCCGTCCACGACCGCCACGGACCAGCGCACATTCGATGCATTCGGGGTGATGGAAAGAAATTGGGTCTCAGGGTCGGAATAGACGTGACCGATGCTTACGGGTCCGTTGCATTCGATCCTGGTAGCTTGTTCATTTCCGCGATAGGTGAGTTGAAGTTCGCCGTTCCCTCTACATCCGATGTGGACGGTGTAGACGTTTCCGCTTGGCTTGAATGATGTGAGCTCCGCCTTTCCCTCGCCTGATGTGGAAGGAAGGAGATACTTTCCGCCCTGTGCCAGGCGAAGATCGATGGCCTCACCCGAACTCGACGGCGCGGGGGATGCAGAAACTCCCGCAGCCGCCTTTTCGGTCCCGGCTCCTTCGGCCGAGCAGGCTGTGAGGAACAGGAGGGCCAGGCCGAGGCCTGAGATGTGCTGTCGCATGAATGTCTCCTTGAGCGCCGGGCCGCCCCGGATCCGTGGATCCGGGGCGGCCCGCGGCCTTCTCGTCAGCTGAGAACCCAACCCTCGCCGGCCGGGGCCCAGACGTCCATGTAGCGCTTGTTGGTGACGGTGCAGTTACTCAGCACGCGTGCCGTGTAGCCGTACACGTTCTCCTTCTTGATGCCGTACTTGCCGTAGACCGTCTTGCGCGCCTTGACGGTGCCGCGGGCCTCGACACCCACTTCCGAGGTCCAGGACCGCTCGGCCGAGGCGTTGATCTCCGCCTTGATCGTCCCGAACCACAGCGGCTTGAACTCGGCGCCCATGGTGACGGACGCACCCAGGGTGGTCGTTCCCGACTTCTTGGAGCTGAACTTGAACTTCTGGGTCGACGACGTGTTGTTCGTGACGAAGGTCGTGTACTTCACGGCCATCGTGTTCTTGGTGTTCCGGATGATGTGAACGGTATTGAACGGGGATCCGCAGTACTGGCCGGTCGGAGAGGAGATGTCGTCCACGCCGGTGAAGACCGGGTCAGGCCGGTCCGCACCCTCCCCCTGACCGGGAACCTCCGCGTCCTCTTCCAGCTCGTCGATGGATTCGATCCCGTCCAGGACGGGCTCTCCGGCCGAAGCCGGCTCGTCGGTGATGGAGCCGGGCTCGATGGCCGCCCCATCGGCCACCAACGGTTCGTCCACGACCTTCTGGACTTCGCCCGACCCGCCGGGCAGCTCCTCCGCCAGCGCCGGAGAAACGCTTCCCAGAATCACAATTCCCACGACACCCGCGACGAATTTCGTACGTACGGACATGAAGTCCCCCCGGTAATCCGAAGCGGCTTCCCTTCCGGAAACCGCCTGACAGGAAGAACTCTGGCACGTGATTCCGACCTGGAACGCGAAATCTGAGAATTCTGAGGAACATCTGAGGTTCCAGCGGTATTTTATATTCCGCTTCGCTGGCAACACAAATGGCTCGACCAGAATTTCCGGTCGAGCCATTACCCGTCACCATGAAAGCTTGATTACCGCGCCAAAACGGGTCAGAGAGTGAGTGTCCAAGCGTTGAGCGTTCCCGCGCTGCCGGTCGATACGTCTTCGACGCGCAGATTCCAGGTGCCGGCGACGGGGCTGATGCGGCCATCGACCTCGTACACGTGCCTGAGCGTGCCGCCCGCCTCGTTCTCGGCGTCACCCTTCAGAAGGTACGCCGTCCCGTCGGGGGCGAGCAGCGTGATCTCCACATCGCCGAGCCACTCGTGGGTGATGTCCACCCACACGGTCGGATTGTTCGATGTGTTCCCCGTGATCGGGCCGATCGTGATCGGTGATGACAGCCCGCCGAAGTCGGGGAGGGCCACCACGCCCTGGGTCTCGTAGGACGGGAACGTCAGAGCCCATCCGTTCAGCGTGCCCACGGCCCCCGAGGAGGTGTCCTGAACGCGTAGCCGCCACGCCCCGTTGGCCGGCGACGGGCCCGCGTCCACGGCGTAGACGGGATTGAGGGCGTCGTCGGTGCCCGACGTCGACCTGATCGGGTAGAGCGCGCCGTCCGGGGCCACCAGGTCGATCCGCAGGTCGCCCACCCACTCGTGGGTGACGTCCAGTTGCACCTGGAGATTGCGCGAGGCCCGGCCTGCGATTCCGTCCACCGTGATTTCCGAGGTGGCCGTCCCGGGGTCCGGGATGGGTACCGCCGCCGTCTTCACGAAGGGCGTCGGGATGATCAGCGACCAGTCCCTGAGGACGCCCGAGCCACCCTTGGAACGGTCCTCGACCCGCAGGCTCCAGGTTCCGGCCAGTGGCGAGGCGCTGGCGTCGACCGTGTAAGTCGTGGCGATCGTGCCACCGGGTTGGACCCCATCGGTGGCCTTGAGCAGATAGCTCTTCCCGTCCGGGGCGACCAGGTCGATGCGGACCTCGCCGCGGAAGGCGTGCGTCACATTGACCCGCGCCTGAAGGGCCTTGGGCGCCGGTCCCGCGGGGAAGCCGGCAACCGTGAGGGGCGAGAGCACCGTCCCCGGGTCGGGTATCGCGAAGTCGGTGTCGTTGGTGAGGTGCGAGGTCCGGGGCTTGGGCTGAGGCTCGGGGGCGGGCGTCGGCTCCGCCCCGGCCAGTGCCTTGCCGACGTCGACGCGCGGTGTGGTGCCGGCTCCGTTGACGACGGGCGCCCCGCTGGTCTTCAGCAGGGCTTCCAACTCCGCGACGCTCTTGGCGGGATAGGTCTGTCGCAGCACGGCGAAGGCTCCGGCCACGTGGGGGGCGGCCATCGACGTCCCGTTCTTCGCCGCGAACCCGCCCACGGGCACGGAGGAGACGATGGCGTCACCGGGAGCGAACAGGTCGACCAGAGGGCCCGCATTGGAGAAATCGGACACCACGTCGTCCAAGCCCGTGGACCCGACCGTGACGGCCGAGGCGACACATCCGGGACTGCTCACCTTGGTGGGGAAGCCGTTGTTCCCGGCAGCCACGACGGTGGCGACACCGACCCCCAGCAGGTTGTCGATGGCGACCTTGCGCACATCACTCGCGCAGGGCGACCCGTACTGACCGCCCCCGAGGCTGAGGTTGGCGGCGATCACCGGCGTACCGGCCTGGCGCAGTTCCCAGACCTTCTCCAAGGCGGCGACCTGGGCACTGGCGAAGCTCCGTACGCACGGAGTGTTCCCGGCCCCGCAGTACTGCTCGGAGTCGAACCTGCTGTAGACCTGGATGGCGATCAGGTCGGCACCGGGCGCCACGCCTCCGGCGGGCGCTCCCGCGATCCCGCTGCCATCGCCCACCGCGATACCGGCGACGTGGGTGCCGTGATCACATTCGGCGATCGTCGAGCAGGGACCGATCTGGGAGTTGGCCGTACCGGGCCCTTCCGCCTTCGTCGTGCCCCCGGGACACAGGCTGGTGGCGCCGTTGGCCGGGTCGACCGTGGAGAAGCAGGCCTCGGCGATCACCTTGCCCTTGAAGAACGGATGGTTCGTGGCGACACCGGTGTCCAGGATGGCAATGGCACTGCCCTTGCCGTTCTTTCCCGCAGTGATCGCCTTGTCGGCTCCGATGAAGGGCACGCTGTGGTCAAGGGCCGGCGCGGAGAGCGTGTCCTCGGTGACGCTCACTACGCCGGGTTGGGCCGCCAAGGCGTTCAGGCCGCTCTTGTCGACTCTCAGGGTGACGATCGGCAGGCGGTTGAACCCCTGGACCGTGGTGCCGGTGCTCGCGGCCCCGGAGAGGTCCGCGCGTGCCTTGGTGACGACGTTGACCCGGACCGTGTGCCCGTTTGCCGTCGCCGCGTACAGGGGCGGGTCGACCGGGTCGGTCTGCCCGACGGCCGTCGGCGCGGAGCTCGCGTCGTTGGGCGTGCTCGCCGCGAGGGCCGGCGTCATGCCGAGGGCCATGGCTGTCACCGCGAGGGCAACCGCTCTCCATATCGGTATTTTCATATCACTCTCGGAAAGAAGTGGGCAGGCACGGATCTCGGAATCCACCGTGCGAATCCCGACCCGGATGGTTGCGTATGCGTTCGGGCCGGGCGATCCGCCGGCCATCGCCGCGAGGAGGGACTGGCAACGGGGGGTACCGGCGATCCGCCCCTTTGCGCCGAGCTTCTTCTTGATCGAGAGGGACGCTAAGGGCCTGCTGGCCCTCCCGCAAGAGCCGACTATCCGGAACGAACGCCCCTCATATTTTGCAACTGTTAATTAGTGCAAGGTAGTTGACTATGGTTCTCGGGCTGCATCCGATGGCGGAGCACCAAATTCATGAGCCACCGCATCGCAGCCGTAAATCGGAACATCGATCGCCCATTGTGAATGTCGGCATCAGTCGCGCCCAGGATCAAGGCCAGGTGAAATACGCGAGACCGCGGATGGACGCGGTCAACCCCGACGTAGACCACGACTCGGGCGGTTCCGCACGGGCCCCGGGGCTGTTGATCGAGATGTCTGACGTCTCAAGTACGTTGATTCGGCGTCTTACGGACTCCCCAACCGGAACGGGCCACTTCCCCCGTTCCGGTTGGGGAGTTCTCGTGGGCCAGGCGGCTGATTGCACCCCGATGGCGCTAACGTCGTGCGCGGCTCCGGTGTCTTTGAGCGGTGACACCGCTCGGCCGACCCGGGCCTGCTCCTACGTACGTGTTCCGCACCCAGAACCGACGACGCAAGGGGAATCGATTCCATGACCGTCACAGCAGCACGCCGCACCATGTCACCGCGTCGCTCCGTCGCCCGCACGGCGGCCGTGGCGGCCCTCTCCGCCGCCGCGCTCCTCGGCGGCGGTCTCACGGCCCAGGCCGCCGCACCCGCCCGCACGACGGGCGCGGCCGTGGAGCTCGTGCCGGCCGGTGCGCTCGCCACCCAGTGCTACTACAGGGTCAACGCCAGCGGCGGTCTGCAGATCCGCAGCGGTCCCGGCACCAGCTACTCGGTCGTCGGGTCCTACCCCAACGGCGCCACGGTCCTCGCGTCGGCGTCCACCACCAACGGCTTCCGCAAGGTGGGCACCAACCGCTGGGTCTCCGCGGCGTACCTCGTCCGCATCACCAGCTATCCCTGCGAGTGACAGGGACCCGCGCCGAGGACACCGTTCCCCAGCCCTTCAACGGGCCGCCGGCCGCCCGGCAATCCCTCCGGAGACCGGCGGCCTGTCCGCTGCCTCCGACCGACCTCCGAATTCATCACCGACCTTCTTCGGCGTTGCAGCTCCAGTGTGAGGACGGCCTTGGCGATTGACGTCACGCGGTCGGGACCGCATCGGGACCTGCGGAAGATCCGCCAGGACTTCAGGCGGGCGACGCCGCGTTCGACGGGTGCCCGAATGGCGACCAGGGCGCGGTTGCGGGTCTTCGCAGTGGGGGTCAGTTCTTGCAGGGGCCTGCGTTTGATGCCCGTGGTCAGCCACGAACCGGCGCCCTGGTAGGCGAGATCGGCCACGATGGGAACGCCCTGGCGCTCGCGGATGCGGATGATCCGGGGGGGCGGGCGGCGGTCAGGTCATGGGTGCGGGCCTGGCAGGGCGCGCGAGAGCCAGTGCCACCATCGCGCGCTGGGACGGACGGAGCTTGCAGCGCCGGTCGCCCTCACGGGTGACGATCAGTATGGTGACCCACTCCACGAGTGCGTGCGACAGGTCGATTGCGGCAGGATGGACGACCAACGAGTCCCCCGAGCAACGTAATTGAGACGTCGGACATCTCGATCAACAGCCCGAGGGCTTCGCTCGCTTCGCTTCACGGACCGTCACCCGATCGGTGGCCACATCGAAGAAGCTCAAGGATTCAGATCTTGAACAGGCAGCCGCCCTGCGCGGACTGCGCCGACGAGGGTTTGATGGTCGCGTTCGTTCTGGTCGGCGTAGGCCTCGGCGAAGGCGACCAGCGCGTGGTCGAAGGATTCGCCGCGGCCCAGGTAAGCGGCGATCGCGATCCGGTCGCCCGACCGTGCGTGGGCACGGGCAAGGGTGATGCCGCATACCTCGCCGAACGTCTCCAACTGCCCGGGCGTCATCGTTTCCGGCATGGCGATCCCCTTCCAGTCGCGTAGCTGGCGGACGTAGAAGTCGCGTTGCTTGCCGTCGATCCCTTCCATCCGCTGCCAGCCGAGAAAGATGTCGCTGGCCGCCTGCATCAGCCTCTGCCCGGCGACCACACGCTTGCCTTGGTTGTCGTACCGGCTTGCGCCGACGTGGGCGGCGAGTACGGAGGTGTCGGCTTCCTTGGCCTGCAGCAAGAGCGGATCCCCGCCGTCGCGGCCGAGCAGCAGCAGGATCCAGCAGCGGGTGCCGACGCTGCCTACGCCGACGACCTTGCGGGCCATGTCCGTCAGCCGGTAGTCCTGCAGGAGTGCCTGGCGATCGCTTGACATCGTCTGCCCGTAGTGGTCGAGCAGACGGCGGAACTGGTCCTCCAGCGCACTGCGCTCGACGTCCGGCAAGAGGTCGGCGACCGGCACCAACAGCGGGGGATCCGCCGCGATCCGCGGGTGTCCTCCAACCACTTCGGTGAGCTTCCCGAACGCCTGCGAGGTGTCGTGCCGGCGAGCCTTCGCCAGGGCGCCGGCCAGCTTCTTCCGTCCGGTCTTGTCGAGCTGATCGGCCGCCAGGTCCTTCAGGCGGTGCGCGTCGACCTTCGCGTACCAGACGGCGAGGTTTCCCATGCCTGCGAAACCGCGCATCGACTCGCGGTACGAGCGCACCCCGGACCTCACGATGCGTGCGCGCTCGGCGTCGTCGAATCCATTCGCTCGGGCGGCGATCACGAGACTCGCCGACAGTCGTTTGACATCCCATTCCCACGGACCCGGCAGGGTCTCGTCGAAGTCGTTGATGTCGAACATCAGCCGCCGTTCCGGAGACGCCAGTAGCCGGAAGTTCAGCAGGTGCGCGTCCCCGCACAGCTGTGCCGTGATCCCGGAGTCGGGACTGCCGGCCAGGTCGGACGCCATGATCGCGGCGGCTCCCCGGTAAAACCGGAAGGGAGACTCCGACATCCTGCCGTAGCGGATCGGGACCAGCTCGGGAACTCGGGCCGAGGACTGCGCTTCCAGGATCGCCAGCGGGTCGGGTCTGTCCGGAGCCGGCCGGTATACGGCGTGCTGCGACCGGGGCGAGCGGCGGCGGGCCTCCTTGCCGAGGGCCGCGCGTTCCTCGGGAGTACTGTCGGGCACCGCGCGCATCGCGGTGGTTGAGGTGTGGGGCATCAATGCCACTCCTGCCTGGCGATGCGGATCGGCCCGGGTTGAGGTGGGAGGCCCCGGTGCGGCCCGACCGGAGTGCGGGGGCCACCACTCGCCGGTTTGATGGGCCCCCGTCGCCACCGTGCGAGAAGGCCGTGACGAAACGGAAGGCACCGGCCACCAAAAGCTGCAGACCGATGATCAAGGCCAGGATGTGCGGCGAATCGTGCGGCGGGATGAGTACCGGGATGCCCTGGACCGGAGTGGCGAGGACGGAGCCCAGCCCCGAGTGCCAGGAGCCTCCGAGCCGCCCTGAGGGCGTCCTCGGGATCACTCGGCGTCTGCCGGGGCGCTGCGTCGCAAGGTACGGACATGGACACCTCCCGGGCCGACCCGAACGGCCCGTAGTGGCATCTCTGGGTCGTCGGACATGCCCCGTTTGCTCGGCAAGCTCATCCTAGGCCGTTGCCGTGCGGCCCGCCGCTCCGGCAGGTTCCGTGGAGCGTGCCTGGGTCGTCGGGATCCGTTGGGTGAAGAACAGGGCGAGGAGGGCGGCGAGGGCGAGGATGGCGAGTGCGGCGCGCAGTCCGTCGAGTCTCGCGTCGGTGTTCGCGTCGATCGCGGCCGAGGCCACGTCCGGGCTCGTGCCCGCCTTGTCGAGGGCGGTTTTGAGCTGGGCGTCCGACATGAAGGGCACGCCGCCTTCGAGCTGGACGGTGGCCTGGCTCTTGACCGCGTCCGGGATGGCCTGGTTCTGCTCGATGTTGGTCAGGAAGGAGGTGGTGAGCGCGGCGATCAGGATTGATCCGGCGAGTGCCGTTCCGATCGAGGCGCCGAGGTTGGTGACGGCGTTTTGGATGCCGCCGACTTCCGCGCTCTGTTTGTCGGGTACCGCGGAGACCGTGACGGCGCCGAGCTGGGAGGCCAGTGCTCCCATGCCAAGTCCGATGAGGAGGAGCGGGATGGTGACGATCTCCGCGCCCGCGTCGGTGTCGAGTGCGGCGAGCAGGGCGACCGCGCCCGCGAGTAGAGCCAGGACGCCCAATCGCACCACCCGCCGCGGTGAGACGTTCGGGAGGAAGCGCGGGATCAGGATGGCGGCGGCCAGCAGGGTCAGGGAGAGTGGCAGGATGCGTGCGCCGGTCTTGAGCGCGGACAGTCCCAGCGCGACGGACAGGTACAGCGGTACGACGAAGAACACGCCCATTTGTACGAGGTACTGGAAGAAGAACATCGTCAGGCCGCCGGTGAGCTGCCGGTTGCGCAGCAGCGCCGGGTCCACCAGTGGCTCCCGGTGTCGCTCCACGAGGCGGGCCTCCCAGTACAGGAACATCCGGATCAGGAGCAGGCCCGCGAGCATCAGCCATACGACAAGGGAGATGCCGAGCAGGGCGGGCGTACCGGGTTTCGGCAGGAACCAGCCCCACTCGCTCGACCGGAGCACCCCGTAGACGAAGACCCCCAGTCCGAGGGCGGACAGCACGGCGCCGATCAGATCGATGCGCCGGCGCTCGCCGACCGGTGCGTCGGCGGTGCGGCGGGCGAGCACGAGGATGGCGAGCACGATCGCGACCTCACCGGCGAAGACCCAGCGCCAGGAGAAGTACGTCGTGGCGATGCCCCCGATGATCGGCCCGACCGCGATCGCCACGGCTCCGGATGCGGCCACCAGTCCGTACGCGCCCGGTCGGCGCTCCGCCGTGAAGTTACCGGCGACCAGCGCGACGATCGCGGGCAGGATGAGCGCGGCTCCGATCCCCTCGAGGAACGACCAGCCGAGCAGGAGCACGGGCAGGGTCGGGGCCAGAGCAGTGATCAGGGATCCGCAGCCGTAGATCACGCAGCCGATCAGGAATGCCTTCTTGTGTCCGATGAGCGCGCCGACCTTGGCACCGGGGATCATGAACATCGCCATCACGAGGGTGTATGCGGTGATGGCGCCCTGGATCCCGGTCACGGTGGTACCGACGTCGTCGGCCACCGTCGCGATCGAGACGTTCATGACGGAGCTGTCGAGCGCCATCAGGAACTGCCCGGCCGCGAGCGTCAGCAGGACGACTCCCGCCGTTGCGGACTTCTTGGGAGTACCCGCCTCGGATGCCATGAGGGCACGCTCCCAGCGGCCCAGGTCCGCCGGACACCGACCCGCCGGGGAGGTCAGCTGATTGGCGGCAGCCGGGCGGTGCCGCCGGCAAACGTACTGCCGCCCGGCCCGCCAACTCCGTCACCGCCGCCGTGACCTGCCTGCTCAGGTGGGTAGCGCGCTAGGAGTTGTCGTCAAAGTGTCCCGCCCACATCAGGAGCGATGCGAGGGTGACAGCTGCTTGGTAAGCCTGGGCGGTCTTGTCGTACCTGGTGGCGATGCCACGCCACTGCTTCAGGCGGTTGAAGCACCGTTCCACCACATTGCGGTGCTTGTAGACCTGCTTGTCGAAGGCCGGTGGGCGGCCGCCCCGGCTGCCTCGCCGGGCCCGGTTGCGGACCTGGTCGGACCGCTCCGGGATGGTGTGGGTGATGCCCCGGCGACGAAGCCAGGCACGGATCGCCTTCGAGCTGTAGCCCTTGTCGCCGATCACGTGGTCGGGTCGCACGCGTGGCCGGCCCGGCCCGATTCGGGGCACCCGTATCGCGTCCATCACGGCGGTGAACTGGGTGCAGTCGTTGGCGTTCCCGCCCGTCAGCACGAAGGCGAGCGGCCGGCCCGAGCCGTCGCAGGCCAGGTGAATCTTGCTGGTCAGCCCACCGCGGGACCGTCCGAGGGCCGGGTTTCGGAGCCCCCTTTTCGGGCTCCGGCCGCGTATTGGTGGGCGCGGACGATGCTGGAGTCGACCGACACCAGCCACTCGATTTCGCCCGCCGAATCGGCGTTCGCTTGCGCGGCCTGGAGCATCCGCTCGAAGGTTCCGTCTGCCGCCCACCGGCGGAAACGTGTGTGGAGACTGGCCCATGAGCCGTATCGCTCGGGCACGTCCCGCCATGCCACCCCGGTGCGGAATTTCCACACGATCCCGTTGAGGACCGTCCGGTCGTCCAGCCGGGGCCGCCCCAACACGGGCCGGGGCAGCAACGGCTGCACGAGTTCCCACTCAGCATCGGACAGTTCATGGCGACGTATCACGACACCATGATCCACAACCCAAGATCACTTTGACGACAGGGCCTAGTAGGCCCATTTCAGGCCGGTCGGACACGGCCCGGTGCTCCAGGCCGGTCCTCGACACCCGCCGGGGGCGACTGCGGCACGTCAATGGCCGTTCAGGGGCAGCTTGACCGCGGGTCGTCGTGAACGAGGGCGCAGATCATCTGCTCGCCGCGCCGGTCGTCCGGATAGGTCTTCAGCAGTTCGGCCTTGAAGTCGTTCCACTGGCGGGTGATCTCGGCGGTGGCCCCGGAAGTGGCGTGGTTGAAGTTGTCGCCGGTTTTCGAGCGCTGGGAAGCGGCGGTGTCCTTGTTCAGGGCGCGGTTGTGCGTGACTCGGCCGGCGCAGTCGTCGGCCTTGGCGCCGGTGGAGTCGAAGTCGGAGTAGCAGCCGGTCGTGAGGTCCGCGGGTATCCGGGCGCGTGCGTCCCGGGTCCAGTCGGCGTCCTTCATGGTGCTGTAGCGGCGGATGTCGAAGAAGGGGGCGACACCGGTACGTGCCAGTCCGGGAGGGTCGGCGAGGCCGACAGGGACGGGTGCGGCTCGGTCGGACCAGTTCGAGTGCGAGTAGAAGTCCTGGAGCTGGTGCCAGCCACGGCCGAGCTGTTCCAGGACTTCGCACTTGGCGCGGTCGGGGGTCTCCTTCCAGGTGCAGTGGGCGGACAGGTCGCTCTGGTCGGCTCGAACGGTGCCGTGGACGTCGACGAGGCCGTCGGCTACCCGGACCGCGCTCCGGAAGCGGGCGACGGAGGTACGGATGCAGGCGAGGAGCTCGGTGGTGGCCTCGTCCCGGCTACGGGGATAGTCCTCGACGTAGCGGGGTGCGAGGTAGTCGGCGTTGTCGCAGTGCAGAGGACCGAGGAGGAAGTAGCCTTCGTGGTCGTTGGCGTTGATCGCCCCGTTGCGCGCATCAGCCATCTCGAACAGGGTGGCCGGCTCCCAAGGCAGGGCGGCCCGTGTGATGGTCTCGTGGTTGCCACCGGTGAACGCGTATGCGGAGCCGGACGGCACAGCGGCCAGGGCCATCGCCAAGCCGGCCACAACGGTCGTTCGAGCCAGGCTGGGTCGCAGGCGGTATGACACGCGACGCTCCAGTCGTACGAGTGGTACGGGTTCGAAGCTTCTCGGCGCCCGTTCCAAGCCGGCTTCTGCCGGAGTTCTGACGGAGTTCTGACGGAGCCGAACGTTTACCTGCAAGCCTAACGAACCTCCGGTGGGCCGGCCTGGTGCCGCCCACAATGGGCGCAACCAAACGCACGGACCCGTGCTGCGACGTGCCCAATGACCGGGACCGGGTCTTTCGTCTCTCCGGAGGGAGCGCTATGGGTGTGCCGCCCGATCCGTCAGAAGCGGCCGCCCCACGGTGCTCACGGTCCTGCTCCTGGCACTCATCCTGCTCGCCGTGCTCGCGTGCTCGCCGTACTGGCACTGCCGGCGGCCGGCGGCCGGGTGGCGCGAGGCCGGAGCGCCGGCGGAACGGTAGTCGGCCACGTGGTGACTGCACCTCCCTGAATGGGGCCGGGCCGGCGCCTGGGTGGCGGTCACATGAGGGGGCCAGGAGAATGAAAGGGCTGGAGAAGCGGCCGCCCGGCGGGCTTGTACGGACTGGACGCCCGCAGCGCCGCGAGACACCCGCAGTTGCCCTCGGAGGCGGCCCAGGGGCTCTTCGGACGTGGCCCAGGGGTTCTGAGTCGGCACGTCGGTGCAGAGAGATGATGGTCCGACTGCCTGCGGTCCGGAGCGTGCCGTGCGGGACCCAAGCGCATTTCTGCCCGTAGTGGCAGGTAGCAGTGGGAACACAGGTGATCGCACATGTGTCGATGGCTGGCCTACTCGGGGACCTCCATGTTGCTCGACACCATCCTGTACAAACCCGCCCATTCACTGATCGATCAGAGTCTGCATTCCAAGCTGGGTGTGGAGACGACCAATGGGGACGGCTTCGGCGTCGGCTGGTACACGGAGGACAACGACTCTCCGGCGCTCCTGCGGGACATCGGTCCCGCCTGGAACAACCGCAACCTGCGGGAGATGGCGGACCACGTCCGCTCCCCGCTGTTCTTCGCCCACATCCGGGCGTCGACCGGAACCGCCGTCCAACAGTCGAACTGCCATCCGTTCCGGCACGGCCGTTGGATGTTCATGCACAACGGCGCCATCTCCGGTTTCCACCTCATGCGCCGCGACCTCACCATGCTGGTCGATCCCGCGCTGTACGCCGACATCGGGGGGACGACGGACTCCGAGGTGATGTTCTACCTGTCCCTCACCTTCGGCCTGGACCAAGACCCGCCGACTGCCGTCGCCAAGATGGCGGGAGTGGTGGAGCGCGTCGGTCGCGACCACGGCGTGGAGTCCCCCCTCCAGATGACGCTGGCTATCACGGACGGCGAGCGCGTGTACGCCGTCCGCTACTCCAGCGGGCACGCTTCCCGGTCGCTGTTCTACAGCAGTCGGGTGGACGCGCTGCGCAGGCTCCATCCCGACGTCGCGTTCCTCCGGGACATCTCCGAGGAGACCCGCCTCATCGTGTCCGAGCCCCTGGGGGACCTGCCGGGTGCCTGGAACGAGGTGCCGGAAAGCAGCTACGGCGTCGTACAGCCCGGAGCGGACGAGCTGTATCCCTTCGCGCCGGAACCGGCATGACGCGGCGACCGATGCGCATGGTCCGGTGATTCCCAGCACATGGTCCGGTGATTTCCAAGTCCCAGGTATCACCGGGCTCTGGAAGCCAAGCCCCCGCCCCAATCGACAGGAGTCCGGCGATGAATGGCGCTATGTTCGATATGTTCGATCTGGCGGTGGACTACCCGCTGCTGAACATGTTCTGGACCATGATGCTGTGCTTCTTCTGGGTGCTGTGGTTCATGCTGCTCTTCCGCGTCATCGGTGACATCTTCCGCGACGACGAGATGAACGGCTGGGCAAAGGCAGGATGGACCGTCTTCGTCATCCTGCTGCCTTACCTGGGCGTGATCGTGTACTTGATCGCACGCGGCCGGGGGATGGGTGAACGCGAGCTGAAGAGGGCTCAGCAGCATGAGCAGGCATTCCGTTCCTACGTGCGCGAAAGCGCCGGCCCCAGGAGTCACGCCGAGGACCTTTCCCGGCTCGCTGACCTCAAGAACCACGGGGATATCACGGAAGCCGAGTACGAGCATGCCAAGGCCAAGGTGCTCGCGTCCTGAGGGCCGCACGCGACGCCATCATGGACCAGATCATGACCCGCGGTTGGAGCCCGGAACAGCAGGCGTTCGTCCAGCAGTACGGCAGCACCGTCCTCGACGCCATGGACGCCGAACTCGTCGCCGGCAGCCTCGTCCACCGCTACGACCCCGGGGCTTCCCCCGACGGACTCCGGGGCACCGAGGGCACGTTCTCCCTCTGCAGCTTCCTGTACGTGTACGCCCTCGCCCGGGCGGGGAGGCTCGAACAGGCCCGCTACGCCTTCGACAAGATGCTCACGTACGCCAACCACGTCGGGTTGTTCCCGGCGGGGACGGAGCACGGGTGCGGGGTGCAGGGCGATGGTGCTTGACCTGTTGCTCATCGGCTTGGTCGTCACCCTCTTCCCCTTGCCGATCATGGCCTTCGTGCTGGTCGTCTCCGCACCTCGGGGGGTGCGGAGGGGGTTGGCCTTCATCCTGGCCTGGCTGGCCTGCCTGGTGACCGTCATGGCGATCGTCCTGTTCCTGACAGGCGGCGAGCCGCCCCCGCCTCGCTCCCCACCCTCCATCGCAGCACTCGTTGCCACCCTGATCATCGGTGTGAGCCTGATCGTCTACAGCGAGCGCAGACGCCGTCGCCGCCGTACCGCGACGACGCCCGGCTCCTGCGAGATGGAGAAGTCCGATGCCTCCGGGACGTCGCTGTCGTCACGCATGGACGACGCCACCGGATGGTCCGCGGCCGCGCTCGCCGTGCTCCTGCAGCCCTGGGGGATGGTCGGCGCCGCTGCCGCCACCGTCGTGCAAGCCGATCTCTCCCACGCGACGTCCTATCTGGCCTTGGCGGCGTTCTGCCTGCTGGCGACCTCCAGCCTGCTGGCCATGGAGCTGCACATGGTGTTCGCGCCGGAGAAGGCCCAGCTCGCGCTGACCAACTTGCGCGCATGGCTCGAGCGCCACAAGGATCCGGCGATCGTGGTCACCTGCCTCGTCCTCGGACTGTGGCTCGTCGGCAGGAGCCTCTACCAGCTCACGGGATGAACGAGCGGAGCACCAAGACCGCGCACCTCGCCGGACGACGAGGTCGGTGGCTCATCACCAAGGATTCTCTCCGTACCGATACTGCCGACCCGAGCCCACGTCAACAAACCACCGGTAGTTCCCTGCAAGCCTCAAGCCTCAAGCCTCAGGAAGCGATCCAGCCCGGGCGGTCACACAATGAGAGCGGGGACCCTTTCGCGGCTGTGGCGGGAGGTCCGGTTCCGTGGTGTCTGGAGGTCGTAGGACATGGGATCAGGGCAGCCGGCCGGTGACAATTGAAGGGCAGGCTCCTCGAACCGAGGTGTTCCATCCCGTCGAGAGCTTGCGTGGCCATCCCGGGTTGGCGGACCGCGCCGATCCCGCAGGACCGCCGAACCTCCCGGAGCCCGGCCCTCAGGACGAACTCGAATCCATGCGGAGCATGGTGGCGCGCCTGAGGGCTGCCTACCCCTCGGTCGACGCAGCCGCCGTCGAGGCAACGGTACGGGTCGCGTACGACTCGTTCCGCCAGGCCAGGATCAGGGCCTACATACCGATCCTGGTCGAACGCCGGTCCCGGAAGGCGCTCAGTGCCGCCTGCCCCACTGCTCCCGGTCAGGCCGGGGCCTTAGGCACCTGATGCCTCGGCGGTCCGCGACGATCGGGCAGCACATCAACCGCAAGCTGCTCCACGGCCAGTGTCCGGATCCAGCCGCGCCACGTCGGGGTACGAGCGGTCATCCTTCGCGGCATGTTCGTCGTGGACGCCTGATCGGCTGCCCGGGATGCAAGGGCCCTGGTCCGCGGCGGCCCATCCGTCGAATCCGGTCTGAACGATGGTCCGGCGCTTCCCTTCTTCGTGTTCGCACTGGCTGCCGCCGGTGAGGGCCATGGCCGTCAGGGCATCACCGAGGGGTTCCTGCGCGCGCTGTTGCTGAGCGGCGCGATCGGACTCGCCGCCGGTTGGATGGGGGCAAGCCTGTTGCGCCGGTCGCTCGCCCAACGATGGAGCGGCCCCGGCTGGCGCCCGGTATTAGTGTTCGCCGTTCCCGTGATCACCTACGCGATGGGTGTCACGACCGAAGGCAGCGGCTTCATCGGCGCTTGGACAGCCGGCCTCGCCTTCGGCTCCACCTCCACATCCGCCGGACGCCCGCCGACCTGGGCACCCGTACCCAGGACGTCCGGCTGTGTGCGCGGGCGAGGGCACCCGACGGCACGGCCGGCCGTGCGGGATCACGGCGCGGCGGGGAGCATGGTTGGTATCTGGTCCGTTTGGTCAGATGCGTCCCAATGCCCTGGAGCAACCCATGACGGACCTCAAGTTCGAGCAGAAGCGCTCGTTGTCGCGCGTCGAGGCCGCCGACCAGCTCGCGGCGCTCGCCCAGGCACTCCGAGAGGGTGGGAAGACGGAGGTGCAGCTTGGTTCGGGCGTGCTCAGCCTGCGCGTCCCCGACGAGCTCCACAGCGAAGTGGAGATCGAGGTGGATGGCGATGAGATCGAGCTGGAGATCGAGCTGAAGTGGACCACCGGCCGACGCCGCACGGTCACCCGCCCCGCGCGAAGGGCCGCGGAGGAACCGGAACCGCCCGCCGAAGCCCCGGCGCGCCCCGCGCGGACCAGGAAGGCCACGACGGCGGCCAAGCCGCGGCGTTCTGCCGCGAGTCGCGCATGAGTGACGGATTCACACCACGGGAGGACTGACGTGACCAGAGACAACGGGCTCGAAGAGACGGGACCCATCGACTACCTCGTCGTGGAATTCCCGGGCAGCCGCCTGACCGGTGAAGGGATGCCGCTGCTCGTAGACCTTGTGGACCGCGGCATCATCCGCATCCTCGACCTGACCTTCCTGACCAAGCAGGAAGACGGGTCTGTGCGGGGCCTGGCCCTCGCGGACGTGACGGGAGACGGCAACCTCGACCTCACCTTCTTCGAAGGGGTCTCCTCGGGTCTGCTCGGCGAGGACGACCTCGCCGAAGCCGGCTCGCTGCTCGCGCCGGGGGATTCCGCAGCCGTCCTCCTCTACGAGAACGTGTGGGCAGCGCCCTTGGCCGCTGCCCTGCGCCGTGCCGACGCGCGGATGGTCGCGAGCGGCCGGGTGCCGACGCAGGACCTGATCGAGGTGCTGGACGCGCTCGATGACGCCGCGGCCTGAAAGGCACCACGGCAAACATCGCAGGGAAGCACACACCACGAAGAGAAGCACCGAAACTGAGGCAGGAAACCATGCCCGGACTACTGCGCGGCGTCGCGCGAACCGCCGCCATCGCAGGGACGGCCACGGCCGTCTCGAATCGTGTCTCACGCCGTCAGGCTGGCCGCTGGGCCCAGCAGAACGACGCTGCGGCGCCGGCCCAGCCACAGGCACAGCCGGAGCCGACCGCCCCGGCGGCCTCCGCCGCGCCCAGCATGGACGACAAGATCGCCCAGCTGAAGGAGCTCGCAGCCCTCAAGGAGCAGGGCGTGCTCACCGAAGCGGAGCTGGCGGTGCAGAAGGACCGCATCCTGAACTCCTGAAAGTGCGGCTACGACCTGTGGTGGAACGGAGGCCGACCACGTGAGCACGCATGCCAAGGCGCGTGTGGCATTGCTGTCCGGCGCGGCGGCGCTGATCGTCATGCTGGTGTTCGCCGGCTTCCGCAGCGTCGTCCTGGTGGTCGTAGGGCTGGCCGGAGTGGCCGTGTCGGCTGCCGCTGTGTGGATGGTACTGGCCCATCGCGGCCCCGTCAGGTGGCTGGCGGCGCTGTTGTGCGTGGCGGTACCCGCGGCCGTGATCGTCTGGTACGCGCGCGTCGGACTGCTCTGGGTGGTGCTCTGCACGCTGCTCATGTGGGCCCTGGCAGTGGCGGCGGGGCGATCCGCGCTGGCCGACGAGGGCCGGACCCGGATGCCCGAGCATCCGGTCGTGCCGCCGAAGCGGCCGTTCGTCATCATGAATCCGCGCTCCGGCGGCGGGAAGGTCGGAGCCTTCCGCCTGCAGGAGAAGGCCGAGGAGCTGGGCGCCGAGGTCGTGCTCCTGGACCCCGACCACCCCCAGGACGTAGCCGAGCTCGCCCGCCGGGCGGTGGACCGGGGCGCCGACCTCGTGGGCGTGGCGGGCGGCGACGGCACCCAGGCGCTGGTCGCGGGCGTGGCGGTGGAGCGGGACGTACCGTTCCTGGTCGTCAGCGCCGGCACCCGCAATCACTTCGCCCTGGACCTCGGACTGGACCGGGGAGACCCGGCGGCTTGCCTGGACGCACTGACCGACGGGGTGGAGGTGCGGGTGGACCTCGGCCGGATCGAGGGGCGTCCCTTCGTGAACAACGCGTCCTTCGGCGCGTACGCCGAAGTGGTCCAGAGCCCGGCATACCGCGACGACAAGATCCGTACGATCCTGGCGCTGCTGCCCGACCTGCTGGCGCGCCGCGGCGGCCCGAGACTGAGCGTGCGCGCCGACGGCACGACCGTCAAGGAGCCGCAGGCCGTGCTGGTGAGCAACAATCCCTACGGCCGCGGTGACCCGGCGGGGCTGGGGCGGCGGATCCGGTTGGACACCGGAACCCTCGGTGTCCTGAGCGTGAAGGTGGACAACGCCGCTCAGGCGGCCGGCATCCTGCGCCATGAGGGCTCCGGCGGCCTGACGTCGCTGACGACACGGGAGGTCGTCGTCGACTCGGATGGTCCGCTCATGCGGGTCGGATTGGACGGCGAGTCGGTGACCATGCCCACACCGGTGCACTGCCGCGTGGAACCGGGTGTCCTGCGGGTCCTGGTACCCCGGCACCGGCCCGGCGTCAGGGCCGGGGTGCCAATGGACTGGTCCGCGGTGCGCAGGCTGGCGCTGACGATGGGAAGGGCGGCGTCGGCGGCCGTCCCGGGTGTTGAGCGCCGCTGAGGACGGCTCTGACCGCAATTGCGTGAACGATCTTCGGCCGGTGCTCGCTTGCTGGTCGGAACGGAGGATCGCCGGCACCGTCCCAGTGGGCCGGCTCTCCACCGGCTCGCCGGTGTCGTGTTCGGTGAGACTGCTTGCCCCCGGGCGGATGTGGCCCCGGCCCATGCGGTACCCGCACGCGCCCGCCCGAGGCCAATGACGCGTTCACCGCTGGCCCTCCGCCTGCTCATCCGAGTCGCAAGGCCTCCGCCGCCGTCACCGGCTCGCCCCCGCGGACCCCGTGCAGTACCCGCGCTAGCACCTCCGCGCCGCGCACGACGCGGGGACCGGGCCGGTTGAAGTAGGCCGGCCCGTCCAGCACCCACACGTCGCCGGACCGTACCGCCGGCAGGTCCTGCCATCCGGGCAACGAGGTCAGCAGCTCCCGCTCGCGCAGGGTTCGGTCCGGACTGAAGCCGCAGGGCATGACCGAACGAAGGGCGGAAGCAGCGGCGGGGGTGGCGGGAGCCATGCGAAGCCGAACCCACCGCTGTCGGGCGGGACCCCGCCTCCGGGCAACTCGGACGGCAAGGTCTCCACACCGCCGCCGGGCAGCGGCAAGCGTAGGGGCTGACCGATGACCCTCGTGCGTCTTGATGATCGCCGCCGCGCGCTCGCGGAGGCCATGGACGCCCAGGGGGCATGGCCGGCGGACTCCGCGTGGGTCCGCCGGGCAGTCCTGGACACGGTCCCCCGCCATACCTTCGCGCCCGACCGGCTCTGGACCTGGGACGGTCACGCCTACGTTCCGGTCGACCGCGCGCAGGACCCGAACGCATGGGCCGACCTCGTCTACGCGGACCCCGGCGACTCGGCCATCACGCAGATCGTGGACGGCCTGCCCAGCTCCAGCCTCTCGTGCGTTTCCGTCGTCGTCGACATGCTCGACTCCCTGCTCCTGGAACCCGGCGACCGCGTACTGGAAGTCGGCACCGGACTGGGCTGGAATGCTGGACTCCTGACCGCGCGGGCCGGACCCGGTCGGGTCACCAGCATCGAGGTCGACGGGGAGCTCGCCGCGGCCGCGCAACGGCGCCTCACCGAAGCCGGCTTCGCCGTCGCCGTGCACACCGGAGACGGAAACGCCGGCCGGCCACAGGCCGCTCCGTACGACCGGCTGATCGCCACGTACGCCGTGGACGACGTGCCATGGGCCTGGGCCGAACAGACCCGACCGGGCGGCCGCCTCGTCATCCCCTGGGGCCGGCTCGGGACGATCGCGCTGACCGTTGCCGACGACCGGAAGTCCGCCACGGGATGGGTGCAGGGGTTGGCCACCTTCATGCCCAGCAGGGGTACCGACCAGGGCCGCGAGTACCACGCGATCCGCAGCGGCGCGGCGACCGACCGACAGGTCCGCGTCGACCGTGACCTCGGCGCCCCCTCACCGACCCGAACCTGCTCTTCGCCCTCCGGGTCTCCCACCCGGACATCCGCATCATCACCGAGGGCGACGGCCAGGGGCTCGCCGTACGACTGCACGACGGCATCAGCTCATGGGCCACCGCTCTCACCGACGGCTACGGCGCCACCGATGCTTCCGAGGGCGGCCCCCGCCGCCTCCTGGCGGAGGTCGAAGCCGGCCGCCGGCACTGGGAGGAGCGCGGCTCACCGCCGTTGTGGGACTTCGGAATGACCGTCAGACCTGACCACCAGGAGGTCTGGGTCGGCGCCCCCGATGCCGGACCGTACGGCGCTCCGACGGGCCGCTGATCGCGTGGCGAGCAGGCGGCAGGAGGCCTCCGCGAACCGTCTCGGATGGCGAGAGGGGAGGACATTCCCTGCAGCTACAGACAGGGGTGGGAACGACGAAGGGACGTGGCCCTCCACCGATCCCGAACGAGGGCCACGCCATGCCGTGAGGTCGTGCGGACGTCAGATGGCGTCGGCGGTGTGCGACGCGCTCGCCGCG
The DNA here is from genome assembly GCF_040651775.1 of Streptomyces sp. NPDC048383. Lineage (NCBI taxonomy): Bacteria > Bacillati > Actinomycetota > Actinomycetes > Kitasatosporales > Streptomycetaceae > Streptomyces > Streptomyces sp. NPDC048383. Next base: position 29,916 of record NZ_JBEZKS010000042.1, on the reverse strand, counting down.
GAGACGAATGCCGACCATGCGGCCCGGTGGACCTGTACGGGCACGCGTGCTCTGTCCTTGGAGTCGCGGATGTGGACGTGCCGCGCCAGCGCCACCTCGACGCAGTTGTTTCCGGCGCCATCGGAGTACGACGACTTGAACCAACGCAGGCCGGCTTCCGGTCCGGCGCTCACGGGCTTCTCGTTCATGTGGGGATCTCTCGCGCTAGGTCTTGCAGGAAGCCGGGAGTGTCCTCCGGCGGCAGGGCGGCGGCAGTGAGGGAATTGAAGTTCCTGGTGAACTTCCCCACCTCCCGGGGCTTGTCCGATACGGCTGTGGTGCTCCACGGCGTGTCGACCTGAACGGACGTGGGCAGGCCGTCACGCAGATGCAGCACCTGGAAGTTGTGCGTGGGCGGGTTCCCCCGGAACTTCGCCGGCAGTATCGGCAGGATCTGGAGCTGCACGTTCGGAAGGGCTGCCAACCGTGCGAGCTCGTCGTACTGCTCGCGCATGGTCTTCCTGTCACCGATGAGGTTCCGCAGAGCGGGCTCCCACAGCACAGCACGCAATACCAGTGGCTCGTCGCTGCGGGAGATGGCTTCCTTCCTCCCCATGCGCACCTTGACGTTCCGATCGATCGCCTCGCTGGTCGTCTCCTCGACCGGCTGTGCCAGGACGTGGAGAGCGCGGGCGTACTCCTCGGTTTGGAACAAACCGAGCACAAGGGTCGGATGGAAGGCCCATGTCTCGTACGACGCCGCCTCGATGCCGACGAAGCGCGGCATGCCCGACGGCATCTTCGATTCGTAGGGTGACCACCAGTCCTGGCTCGCTCCTTCCCGCTGGATGCGCAGGAGCTGCTCGACCTGATCCTCGTCGTCGACGCCGTAGAGAGACAGCAGATCCTTCAGCTCCTGGGCGGAGCGCAAGGTCTGCGTACCCTTCTCCACCTTCTGGAGCTTGGCGAAGTACATACCCTTCACGCGATCCGAGTCGCTCACCTGTTCCAGGGTCAGCTTGGCCTGCTCACGCAGCTGGCGGAGCTCGTGGCCCAGCTCGATGCGCCGCACAGTAGGTCGGGGCTTCGCAGCCATCCGTGTGCCTCTCCTTCCCGCGCGCGTGGCGATCAGGCCATGCGCGTGCCGACAGGGCCCATGCGCGCGCTGGAACTGCCTACGCGCGCAGTCTGGCACGCCATGCGAGTGCCGGAACAGTCGATGAACGTGCCACGGCATGTGCCAGTTCTTCTCGCGAAGAATATTCTTCGCGATATTCATTGCTCCATAACTCTACCCACCAGCAAGCTAGTTGAGCAGAGCAACGACGGCCCGTGAGATTGCGGGTGGTCACGCTCGGGCTCCGGGGTCGCGACCTCCGTGAAGGCGCACCCGTACCTGCTACTTGGGACTGGTGTCGGACCATGACGCAGATGATCACTCCGCACGTGGCCAACACCGGCACGGAGTCGACGCGACACCACCGGCATGCGGCGGACCGGTTGTTGTGCTCCTTCGTGGTGGAAGGCCACGCCAGTGGCGAACCGCTGCCGGAGGCGGACGGCCGCCGCGTCGGACAAATGCGCAGGGTCGTGTCGGCCCTGCTTCACCATCTGGGGCCGGACTCGCTCGTCGACACCGCGGAGCTGGTCGTCAGCGAGCTGGTCACCAATGCCCTTGAGCACGGCAAAGGCGAGGTGCAGGTGAGCGTGGTGCTGACGGCCACGCACGTACGACTGGCCGTCAGCAGCGCCCGCACCGGCGGGCGGCCCGAGGTTCGGGTGGCCGCTCCGGACGATGAGAGCGGACGTGGCCTGGCCCTCGTCGAAGCCCTGTCGGACGAGTGGGGCACGACCGCCAACGGAACCGAGACCTGGGCCCTGTGCCGTATGGGCGAGACGGCGGCCGATTGATGGCCCCGGCCCCCGAGCGGCCCGAGCGGCCCGAGCATTCAGACGATCCCACGTCAGAAGGAACACCTTGATGTACGAGGTCAGTCGGTACGGGTTACCCGTACACGTGCCCGCACCCGCACCCGTTCCGGCGGAGCGCGAGTCGCTTCCTCGGCGGACGCCGGGTCTTGAGTGGCAGCGCGCCGAGAAGGGGTTGCCGCGGCCGGAGCTTGGTGCGAGGACTGATGTCGTCGGTCCGCTTGTGCCACCCCTGTGGCAGCCGGCGGATGCGGCCCGGGTGTTCGCCGCGTTGCGGCGGCTCTCCGAGGAGCATCGTTCCGGTGAGGGCGCGTGACGTCGCCACCCGGTCCCGAGTTCCTTGCCGGGATCCGTGTCGACGCCACGTGGACGAGGAGCCGTGGGGCGGCTGTCACGTTCTGGCACCCCCACTCCCACGTCCTCTCCGAGAACGAAGCGGCCAGGAACGGCATGCTGGCCATCGCTGAGGGACTGGGACTCCGTCGCGGCTTCGACTTTCGACACACCGGTCGGTTCATCTACGACGTGGCCGGCACCTGGGCTGTGGACTACGGCCACCCTCACGACGCCCTGTCCTTCGAGCCCGGCCTGCTCTGGCCCTGCGTGGTGCGGGGCGGTGGCGGCGCGATCGTGGCCGTCAGTCTGGACGACGAGCCGCGTCCCACCCACCAGGACCGGATCCTGACCGGCTGGCTCGCATTGCGTGAGCAGGCCCCTCGTGAGTGGCGGCACCCGTGGTGACCTCGCCGCCGACCGGCGAAGAACGGAAGTGAGCGTTGTGGAAGGACCGGGAAAGGCGTCGCCCGCAGCAGACCCGCAGAAGCCGCCGACCCACCGTGCGGACTTCTGGGACCGACCCGACGGGGACTGGGGCATGGAGCCCCTGGCCGGCGAGGAGGCCCTGGAGCATCGCCGGCACGCGAACCTCTGCTACCTGATGGGCTCGCAGGCCTTGGCCCGAGGAGACCTGGACATCGCCGAGAGCCGACTCGGAATGGCAACCGGAGAGCAGCACCCCGGCGCCTGGTTCCGCTACGCGGTCGTGGTGCTGAGGATGGGGCCGCGCGTCTTCGGGGGTGATGGGGCGCACGCCTGGCTGTGCTTCCTCGTCAACTCGGCGGCGGACGCCGGGCACAAGGACGCGGAGCGCCTGCTACCGCTGCTGCGTGACCCCTCCGCCGAACTCCATTCCTGCGGAGACGGGGATGGGGACTGGGACGACCCGGAATTCGGCCCGGAGATCCTTGCGGCCCTGCGGCAACCGGTCACCTGGCGGAGCCCGGAACCTTCGGTCGGCGAGAGCCCTTCAGGGGCGACAAGGTAAGAGGCATCCCGAGCGCGGGATTGCCGACCGACGTATTCCAAGCGCGGCAGCCGACATTGAGCAAGCCGACGTCGGCGCCACGCTCCCCGGCCGCTCGAGATGTCCCCCGGCAACCCGGTGAGGGCGGTGTCCCGCTCATGACCCCACCCAGCGATGCCGACTACGTCCGGCCCGCGCTTGCGGCCGCCCGCGCGGGCATCCTCGCGCGGGCGGCCGCGTAGAGCCGCGACTTCGATGGGATGGTCGCGGCGAACCGGTGGATGACGAGCACGACCCCGAAGGAGGCAGCACCGCCTTCGAACGGGCCCAGGTGGCCGCCCTGCTGGCCCAGGCACACGAACACCTTGAGGGCTGGATCAGGCTCCGCCGCCATCCACGACGAACCACGGCCGACCGGCTGATATGCGGGGCATTGAGTAAAACCAAGGCTTGCTCCACATAAACTCGCACCTCAGCAAGCCTGCTCCCCGCACCCGCGGGGATGGTCCCGGCATTGACCAGGACAGCGCAGAGCCAGAAATCTGCTCCCCGCACCCGCGGGGATGGTCCCAGCGCGTACCCCACGCTCACCCGTGGCACCTACTGCTCCCCGCACCCGCGGGGATGGTCCCTGGACCGTGCGCGATTCCCGGGCCCGTTCGGTCTGCTCCCCGCACCCGCGGGGATGGTCCCGCCGTCAACTTCCTGCACGGGGCCAGCGTCGGCTGCTCCCCGCACCCGCGGGGATGGTCCCGCCGTGCCCACTGTGGCGAACGCCGAGTACTACTGCTCCCCGCACCCGCGGGGATGGTCCCGCGTCCTGGTCTCAGCTCGGCGGCGTCGGCCCCTGCTCCCCGCACCCGCGGGGGATGGTCCCGGCGGCGGGTACCGGCAGCGGACGATCGGCCACTGCTCCCCGCACCCGCGGGGATGGTCCCCCGTGCATGGTCAGCACCGACACCCAGGCCGTCTGCTCCCCGCACCCGCGGGGATGATCCCGGCGCCTGCTGAAGGCCGCGCCAGAAGGCGGCTATTCCCCGTATGGCTTTGCTGGTGAGTTTTAAGAACGTCTGATGCTCAGCGGCAGGGACGTCCGGTTCCAGGGAGAGCCGAGTTTCGAACGAGCGCGCGTGCTGAACAACAGCCGGTCAGCTGAACCGCCCACGATGCGGTCGCTTCAGGCAGGATCACCATATGACGTTCCGTAGAGGATGAGCTCGGCGTCAGCGTCCCGGGCCGATGTCTAGAGGTAGTAGAAGAAGCGGACCCACCAAGTCGGCTCGCCCGCCCATACCCAATCGGTGTGAACTCCGTCGTAGCGGCGCTGGAGGGGACGCTGCTGAACCAGGACGTACCCGAGGTCGGACAGCGCGGTTTCCACACGGATGCGGTCCGCTTGGGAGATCGCGCCCTCGGCAACGGCTTCGTCCAGGTCCCCATGCAAGTCGTCATTCAGCCCGCCCCGTGCCGGCGTCGTGATGCTGGCGAGATCGCCGTAGTTGCTGAGCCGGATACCGAGGTGGCCCCCCGCTTCAGTCGCCTGCGCGTCTATACCCATGCTGAAGTAACTGGAGGCGTCCTGAGCTGGACTGACGGGGCAGGGAAAGCCGAACTCGCGTGTCAATCGCTCGGACAGCTTGCCGGCTCGGGCCTCCGCCCGGTTGTAGTCGAACCCGTCTGGAAACTCCATATGGTGCGGGCCTGGCATCCGGTCCAGCCGCCGCAGAAGGTCCAAAGTGCGCTGATCCCCATCGCTCATGTGTCCGGTATACATCTCTCCGGCTGTGCGGCGGAAACCCGCCCATGTCATGCGCGGCTAAGGAACAGGTGCCGAACAGGAACCGCAGCTCGACGGCCTCCGCGGTAGCGACGTTCGTACGAGAGGTCGGATGCCCCGGATGTTCCGTGGTGTGCGACGACACGGCCGACACCAAAAGCCGAGACGCGAGGGGCGACTACGTCCCGGGCCGCACCCACCGCTTGATGATGTGCGGCGCCGAGAACAGAGCGGGCCACGCTTGCAGTCGAAGTTGCTCGGTGGTCTCGGGTGACTCGAACGAGTCGATGTCCGCATCGACGGCAGCAGCGAGGTTCCGCCGAGAAGCTCGTACCCGAATCCAGTCAGCAGGCATGTAGAAGCGTGCTGCGTCGGGAAAGTAGTCGGTGCAGCCCATCACGACGAGGCGACCCGAAGCAAGGTGGAGACTGGCTTCGACGACGTGGTCGAAGTCCTCCCTGTCATCGGCGGGCTGTTTCGCGAGGACAAGGACGCTGACTGCCACGGTGACGTTGACGGCAGTGCCTATGGCCAGGGCGCCGTCGGTGACGCCGAGCCCGTCCAGGACGGTCTGTTCGGTCCATGCATCGCCGAAGCCGCCTTCGGATTCCTCGTCCACGACGTGGATCTGGTGGTAGTCCGCGAAGAGTTCAAGGTTTGTCGCCACGGGTGCATCATGGCTGCTGCCCGAGGAAGGCAGGGTGGCGGGGCGGGGTGTCGGCATGCTGAGGGAGAAGTGCTCAGGCATCTACGGACGGACGAAAAATGTGCTCGGTCGCGGGGCCGGGACGGCGACCCTGCGGCGGTGGGGGTGTCCGCAAGGTCCATGACTCATCGGCGGTCTGAACCTGGAGGCCGCGGACGTAGGCTCTCAAGGATGCGGATAGGCGAGTTGTCACAGCGCACGGGCGCGAGTCCGCGCTCACTGCGGTACTACGAAGACCAGGGACTGCTGACCAGCTCACGCTCCGATGCGGGGCAGCGTCACTATTCCGATGCCGCGGTCCAGCGCGTGTCGTTCATCCGCCAGTTGTTCGACGCGGGGATGTCCAGCCGAGTGATCGCGACGGTGCTGCCGTGTGTGGACATTCCGGATGACCTGGACGTCGCCGAGGAGACGTTCACCGCGATGACGCGCGAGCGCGACCGGATCGACGCCGACATCGCGCACCTGATCGAGACCCGGGACGCACTTGACGTGCTGATCGGGGCCAACAGTCGGCACCGGGCGCAGCTTTCCGCGGCCCCGGAACCGGCGGCGCGGTCGAGCTGAGCTGTGACCTGCGTCTCAGCCGGTTGCCCCTGACATCAATGTCAGCGGTGAGGATGGCGACAGCGCCCGGAGTCACCGGGTTGGTCATACGAGAGGCGGCGGACGATGGGGCAGGCATGGGGTTTCGGCAGGTACGGCGGGCCCGAGGTGCAGGAGTTCTTCGATCGACCTGATCCCGTACCCGGTCGCGGTGAGGTACTGATCCGGGTCGACGTCGCCGGCGTGAATCCCCTCGACCACGTTCTGCGCTCAGGTCTGGTCGACGGGCTCGACGGCGGGCGTCCGTTTCCCCGCGTGCTGGGCATGGAGGCAGCCGGAACCGTTCTCGCCCTGGGCGAGGACATCGACGGGCTCGAGGTGGGCGACGCGGTCTTCGGCTTCGCACTGACCGGTGGCGGCACCTACGCCGAGACGACGGTGCTGTCCGCGCCGAACACCGCGCGCATCCCGGCGGGTCTGTCGGCGACCGTGGCGGCAACGCTGCCGGTGGCCGGGACGACCGCGGTGGATGCGCTCGAACAACTCGGCCTCCCGGCCGGCGCCACGGTCCTGGTCAACGGGGTCGGGGGCGGGGTCGGCCTCGCCGTCGCCCGGCTGGCCATCGGGCGCGAGCTGCGCGTGATCGGGACTGGGAGTACCGGCAAACGCGAGCACGCCGAGGGCATCGGGGTGCGGTTCATCGACTACACCGCCGAGGACGTCTCCGCCGCGGCACGCGAGCTGGTGCCGGACGGCTTCGACGGGATCGTCGACCTGGTCGGAGGCACCTCGCTGCGGACGGTCGCTCCGCTGGCCCGGGATCCCCGCAACGTCATCGCTGTGGGTGATGCGTCGGTGTCCGATCTCGGTGGGCGCTTCGTCGAGCGTCGCATCGACCGCGAGAACCTGGAGCGGTCGGCCCGGCTGGCCCTCGACGGAGTCCTCGCACCCGTCGTCACCGCGGTCCATCCGCTCTCCGACGCGCCGGCCGCCCTCGCCGCCGTCGAGAACGGTCACGCCTCGGGGAAGGTCGTCATCAAGGTGGCATGAGAAGTACCGGTTGCCTGCGACGTCCGACCGTCCTTTGCAGGCTGACGAGAGTCCTTGGTCAGCGCATCATCGAGCGACCACGTTCACCTGTCCGGAGTTGAGCCGTTCAGGCGTACGCCGACACGGGGTTGTCGTACGGGCGGACCGCCGGCCGGGTGATCCGAAGGCGAATGCCGGCCGGGTGATCCGAAGGCGAATGCCGGCCGGCTTGGATGGGTTCCGGCTGATTGCTGCAGTTCAGGCGGAGGTGCCGGAGCTGATCGTGCAATCGGAAGCGGCGAAGCGATGAAGCGATGAGTATCCCGGGCCGGCGTGATGGAGTTCTTCACGCCGGTTGATCCGGCATCGTGGCTACGCCGCTCCGACGGTTTCGGAGGCTTCCGGCGCTTCGGAGACTTCGACGGCTTCGGTGGGGCGGGCTTGCCGCTTCAGCCGCATGCGGCTCTCCACCAGGGTGTCGGCGGAGACGCTCTTCCAGTGGGGGTGGTCGACCACTTTGATCGACAATTCGCGGATCTCGGCCCACATGCGGTCGACCGTCGCCTTCTGCTCATCAGTCCACCCCGGGCTGTCGGGGACGTCCCCGCGGTGGGAGTAGCGCTCACCCCGCGCCCAGCCCTTCATCGGCTCCACGCTCCATGGCAGGGCCGCCAGGAGGACGCGGTGCTCGGCGTGGGCGCGGTGGAGGCGCTCCTGCAGTTGGAGGAGGTCTTCGGGGAAGGAGCTCTCGGCGGTCACTCCAGAATCGTAATTCTGTTCGATTAGGAAAGGGAAGTCGACGCTCCGGTCAGTGCCCCGTTCGGCAGACTGACCAGGGCGGACAGCGCCATCGGATTCGGTCGGATGGTGCGGCCCGCGGACGGGGTAGGCGCCGGGCACGGGAAGAGGGGCGACTGGAGGAGGTGGCGGCCGTGGCGCGTCCCGTCTGGGCCGGAAACTTGTCGTTCGGGCTGGTCAGCCTGCCGGTGGGCCTCTACATGGCCACGGACAGCCACACCATCCACTTCCATCAGCTCCAGCGCGGCACGTCCGACCGGATCCGCAACAAGCGGATCAACGAGCGCACCGGCGACGAAGTGGAACTGACGGAGATCGTGAAGGGCTACGACGCCGGCGACGAGTACGTCCTGGTCGAGCCCAAGGAGCTGGACGAGATCGCGCCGGGCCGCTCCCAGGCCCTGGAGATCAACGGGTTCGTCGACCTGGACGAGATCGACCCGATCTTCTTCGACAAGACCTACTACCTCGGACCGCGCGGCAAGGAGTTCGGGAAGGTCTACAGCTTGCTGGAGCAGGCCCTGACCAAGGCCGGCAAGGCGGGCATCGCCACCTTCGTGATGCGCCAGCACGAGTACCTCGTCGCACTCAAGGCCGAGAACGGACTCCTCACCCTGCACACCCTGCACTGGGCGGACGAGATCCGGGACCCGCGGAAGGAGATCGACACGCTCCCGGGGAAGGCGAAGGCTTCGAGCAAGGAACTGACGATGGCCGAGCAGCTCATCGTCGCCATGAGCATGGATTGGGATCCGGGCGAGTTCCACGACACGTTCCAGGAGAAGGTCGCAGCCCTCATCGAGGCCAAGAAGACCGGCGAGAGCGTGGAGAAGGCCGAACCCGCCGCCGAGCCGACCGGCGTCGTCGACCTCATGGATGTCCTGCGTGCCAGCGTCGAGCGTGCCGCAAACCCGAAGACCGCCGGTGGCAAGGCCACGGCCTCGGGGAAGACCCGCCCCGGGAAGACGCCGGCGGCGAAGAAGCGGATCCGTACCGCCCCGAAGGAGGACCTGAGCGGCCTGTCGAAGGCGGACCTCTACAAGAAGGCTGCCGCCGCCCACCTCCCCGGCCGCTCGAACATGACCCGCGACGACCTGATGAAGGCACTGTCCCGCTCATGACCCCGACCAGCGATGCCGAGCCCGTCCTGCCCGCGCCGGCTACCACCCGGGCACGCCTCGCGGCCGACCGCACGGCCACCCTCGCTCGGGCGACCGCGTTGAGTCGCGACTTCGACGGGATCGTCGCGGCCAACGCCCTGATCGCGGTGGACGACGAACACGACCCCGAAGGAGGCAGCACCGCCTTCGAACGGGCCCACGTGGCCGCCCTGCTGGCACAGGCACACAAACACCTGGAGGAACTGGATGAGGCGCTGGAGCGGCTCGAACAAGGCCGGTACGGACAGTGCGAGACCTGCGGCGCGGCCATTCCCCCCGAACGCTTGGACATCCGCCCGGCCACGACCACCTGCGTCTGCTGCGCGGCGGGCGGATAGGCGCGGCCTTTGCGCCGAAATGGGAATTTCAGCGAAAGTGAGTAAAACCGGGGCTTGCCCCACATAAACTCGCAGCTCAGCAAGCCTGCTCCCCGCACCCGCGGGGATGGTCCCAACCAGGGCGAGGGCGACGCGGTGACCATGGACTGCTCCCCGCACCCGCGGGGATGGTCCCATTTCGACTCCCTTTTTGGGTCGGTCTGCATACTGCTCCCCGCACCCGCGGGGATGGTCCCTGTGGCGTGCGCTGGAACCCTTCTCGGGGCCGCTGCTCCCCGCACCCGCGGGGATGGTCCCGGCCGCCGCTGGACGTTCGCCCACCTCCAAGCCTGCTCCCCGCACCCGCGGGGATGGTCCCTTGACCCGGGCAAACACCGTGGCCGTCCCGTACTGCTCCCCGCACCCGCGGGGATGGTCCCGTCCGGGGGCGGGCGGTCCTGCCCCCCCCCCCATCGCTGCTCCCCGCACCCGCGGGGATGGTCCCGGCAGCAGGTGAGCACGGGCGAGACGGAAGCACTGCTCCCCGCACCCGCGGGGATGGTCCCGACAGCTCGATGTCGAACCCGCGGAAGGAGGGCTGCTCCCCGCACCCGCGGGGATGGTCCCCTGCAACCGCCGGATTGCCGTCCGGCCGCTCTCTGCTCCCCGCACCCGCAGGGATGGTCCCGTGGGGGCGGCCGCCCAGGTCCGGGTCAAGGTCTGCTCTCCGCTACCGCGGGGATGGTCCCAAGCTGACGGCCGGCCTTCTCCAGGTCGCGGCCTGCTCCCCGCACCTGTGGGGATGGTCCCGGAGACGAGTTCCTCAAGTGGCCCCGAGCCGTCGCCCGGCGGCTGGTCGGGCGGCAGCCGGCGAGTGGTCAGATGCGGCGGGGTTCGATCGTCACCTCCGGGGAGGTGGATCGGACCACGCTCGCGGCGGGGACGATGCTGCTGCCGAGGCAGACGCTCGCCGCGATGGCCGAGTGTCGGCCAACAGCGATGCCCGGACCGAGCGTGATCATGCTGCCCGTTTGCACGTGATCCCCGATCAGGCCCCCGAACCGCGGTGTCGTGCACCGGTAGGCCGGTTCGTCGTCCGAGTCCCCGTGGAGAACGATCTCCTTGGCGGGGCGGCGCATGTCGTAGTTCCAGAGGCTGATCGCCGCGATGACGAGGTTCGCGGACAGGTGGACGTCGGCCCCGATGACGGAGTGGCCGATGCCGACCTGGTGGCCGAGCACGGTGTTCTCCCCCACGAAGGAATGGGTCACCTCGCAGCCGAAGCCGACCGAGACGCCGGCGCACAGGACGGAGCGCTTGCGGACAGTGGAGAACTCGTGGACGCGGACCCCGGGTCCGATGATCGCGTCGTCGCCGATGATCGCGGTCGGGTGGATCCGGGCGGTGGGGTGAATCCGCTCGGGCAGGATGTGCAGGGCTTCGTCGTGGAGGGCGTCCCAACGGGTGAGGAAGTCGGACAGCTCGAACTCGCCGATCCCGGCGTAGCCGGTGGCGTGCAGGCCGGACTCGACGGGGCTGCGGACGTAGTCACCGATACGGATGGAATCCGGCACCTGCTCGCTCCTGTTCGTCGTGGGGTTCGGGGTTCGGGGATCGGGGATCATCAAGCGACTTCGGCCGCTTCGCGGCGCAGGAAGTCGGGCAGGGCGCCGGGGGTGTTGTCGAGCCAGGCGACGTAGCGGGCCACCCCCTCGGCCACCGTGATCGTGGGTTCCCAATCGAGGGCGGCGGTCATGCGGGACGTGTCGGCCGTCCCGCCGAGGGGGTCGCCCTCGGGCAGCGACCGGTCCTGGAACTCGGCGTCGGGGTAGTGGTTGCGGATGAGCCGGGCCACGTCGGCGATGGAGGTGGCCCGGCCCGTGCCGACGTTGAGGGCCTGCCGGTCGGCGCCGGGCGCGAGCAGGGCGTGGACGGTGGCCGCGGCGATGTCCTCGACGTGGACGAAGTCGCGGACCTGCCGGCCACCGCCGTTCAGGTGCAGGGGCAGGCCGAGCTTGGCGCGCATCGCCATCCAGGCGACGACCCAGGAGTGCGAGCCCTCCTTGACGGTCTGGGGCTCGCCGTAGACGGAGAAGTAGCGGACCGAGGTGTGGGAGACGTTGGCCTTGTTCAGCACGACCGCGGTCTGTGCTTCACCCCATGCCTTGGTGTTCGCGTAGACGGACAGGGGTGCCAGGGGCTGTTCCTCGTTCCAGCGCTGCACGTCGTGGCGCTTGGGGTCGCCGTTGCCGTAGACGGCGGCCGAGGAGACGAACACGAACCGGCGTACGCGGGCGTTGCGGCGGCGGACCGCGTCCAAGAGGACCTGCGTGCCGGTGACGTTGGTTCGGATCGCGGCCAGGGGGTTGCGGGTACAGGCGGCCACGTCGGCGACGGCGGCCGCGTGCACGACGTAGTCGGCCTCCCGAACGACACGATCCATCAGGGCGGCGTCGGCGATGTCGCCCACGATGGTGTCCCTGTCGCTCGTGTGCACGCCGAACAGGTCGGCGTAGACGGTGGCGGGGTAGGCGTCGAGCTTGCCCACGGCCAGGACTCGGGCCCCGGCCGCGCGAAGACGGGCGGTGACGCGGGAGCCGACCAGGCCCCCGCCCCCGGTGACCACGACGGTCGATCCGGTGAGTGCGGCGGACAGGTCGGCGTCGGTGAGCGGTATGGCGGCTCCTTCGAGCTCGGCGAAAACGGGTGGTGGGGTGAGCGGGTGATCAGGGGGTGGGGTGAGCGGGTGATCAGGGAGGTGGCGGGGAGGTTGCGACCCGGCCGGTTCGGGACCGCCTCCCCGCCACCCCGGCGGGCGCCGCCCGGGGCAGGGGTGGGCCCCGTCGGACGGAGCCTTGCGCGGTCCCGGGCGGCGTGATGAACAGTGAACTCGTCGGCACGGTAAGTGAGTACGGTGGTGACGGCAGGAACCCGTTCAACCCGTTCAAGACCGTCCGCAGGAGGGTTCGCATTGGCAGGTGACCGGACGCCGAACAGCGCGCTGGCGGCTGTGACCGCCGAGTCCGGGGCCACGTACTACGCCCTGGCCAGGGAGATTCGCTCCGTGGCGGCCGAGGCCGGACGGCGCTTGGGTACGGGTCCTTCGGCCGTGGCCTACTGGGTCGCCGGCGGTACGCCGTCCGGGCAGACGCCGTCCTACATCGCCGAAGCGTTGACGAGACGGACCAAGCGGCGGGTGACGGTCGCCGAGATCGGTCTAGGCTCCGCTGTCATCGGTGGGGCCCTGGAAACCGACCCGCTGGCCGCCATCGCCGATCTCGGGAGAGCCGTCATGCAACGACGCCGTGACTTCCTTGGCGCAGCGTTCACCGCCGCCTCCGTCGGTCTGCCCCTGACCTACGACCACGAAGCGGTCGCCGCGACGCTCGGCGCGGCCGAGGGCGGCGGTCTGGTCGGCCCGGCCGAGGTGACCGCGGTCAGACAGCTCACCGAGACGTTCCGCAGCGTGGACGAACGGATGGGCGGCGGGCACGGCCTGACCACCGTCACGGCCTACCTCACCGACACCGTCGCACCGATGCTCACCGCCCGGTTCCCCACCGCCGAGGTCCGCTCGGAGGCGTTCGGGGCGGCGGCCCAGCTGGCCTGCCTGGTCGGCTGGAAACACCACGACCTCGGGCGGGAGGGCGCTGCACAGCGCTACTACCTGCTGGGCTATCAGCTCGCCTGCGAGGCCGACCCGCGGGGCCACGCCGCGTGGATGATGCGGGCCCTCACGCACCAGGCTCTCGACCTGGGTCACCCCCACGCGTGCCCGGAGCTCGCCGAAGCCGCCCTGAACCGGGCGGTGGGCACGGTCGACCGACAGACCGAGGCCCTGCTGCTGGTCACCTGCGCCCGCGCGTACGGGGCCGGCGGGCAGGGCGCCCGAGCGGCGCGTGCCCTGCTCGCGGCCGAGGACGCGGTGACGGACACGCGGGACCCGGTCCCCGAGTACGCCGCCGCCTCGGGGCCGGTGGCGGCCACGGTCGCCTCGCACATGGGCAAGACCCTGACCGCGATGAAGGACCACCCGGCGGCCGAACGGCACTACCGACGGGCCCTGGCGGGCCGGCTGCCGGGCACGTACCAGCTCAAGCACGGCCTGACCCTGACCGACCTGGGACGGTCGGTGGCCGGTCAACACCGGTACGAGGAAGCCGTCGGACTCTGGTACCGGTCCCTGGACTTCATGGGAGGCGTGGTGTCCGACCGCAACAGACAGGCGGTCAAGGAAATCCAGGCGGCCGCCGCCCGCTACCGCAAGCGCGGTGTGACCGGCGCGGGGAACCTGGAACAGCGCGCCACCGAACTGCTCAAGACCCAGCGGTGAAAGGAACAAGCAGCGACATGCCGAAGATCGGGGTTGTCATCCTGACCATGGGCGACCGGCCCCCGGAACTGCGGGCCCTGCTCGACTCCGTGGCGAGGCAGGAGAGCGATCCCGCCACGGTCGTGGTCCTCGGCCAAGGCGTGAAACTCGCCCCCCTGCCGGACGACGTGACGGGCGTGGAACTGCCGGAGAACCTCGGTATCCCCGGCGGCCGGAACGCCGGCGTGCGGTGGCTGCGCGAGCAGGGCGGCACGGACATCGTGGTCGTCCTCGACGACGACGGCCTCCTCCCCCGCACCGACACCTTCACGCTGGTGCGGGAAGCCTTCGCCGAGAACCACCGGCTGGGCATCGCCGGGTTCCGCATCGCGGACGAGACCGGCTTGAGCCAGCGCCGGCACGTCCCCCGCCTCGGCGGCAAGAACCCGATGGTGTCCGGACCGGTGACGACGTTCCTCGGCGGCGGCCACGCCATCCGCATGAGCGTCATCGACGAGGTGGGCGAGTTCCCCACCCCGTTCTTCTACGCCCACGAGGAAACCGACTTCGCCTGGCGGGCCCTGGACGCCGGCTGGGACATCGACTACCGGGCCGACATGGTGCTCCAGCACCCGCGTACGGAGGCGTCCCGGCACGCGGTGTACTACCACCACACCGGCCGGAACCGCGTCTGGCTGGCCAAGCGCCACCTGCCCGCCGTCCTGGTTCCGATCTACCTCACGACCTGGGCCGCGTACACGCTCGCGCAACGCCCCCCGCTCTCCGGCCTGACGGCCTGGTGGTCCGGTTTCTTCGAAGGCGTACGGGTCCCGTGCCCGCCGCGCCGCCCCATGCGCTGGCGAACGGTATGGCGCATGACCCGCCTGGGCCGGCCCCCGATCATCTGACACCCGGCGCTCCTTCGGCGGGGCCTGGCGGACGAGGGGGCGGTGAGCACCTGCTCCCACCTCTCGGAGGCAGAGCACGCGCCGTGGGGCAGGCCGCTGGTCGCAACCGTGAGCAGGCGCATGACGAAGGTCAGCGTCGAGGCAACCGGTTCAGCGCTGAGGACCACTGTCGGCGATACGCGGGAGAACCACGACCGCGCGCCGGCCGCCGACCTTCGTTCCCCTCGCTCCCGTGGTAGCGCTAGTGCTGTGCCTCCTCCAACTTTGCCGCCACAGGTGAACCAGGCCCACAAGGGCCCCATTTGGCCTTCTTGTTCAGATAAGGGAGTTTCAGCGAAAGTGAGTAAAACCAGGCCTCGGTCCCCATAAAATCGCAGCTCAGCAAGCCTGCTCCCCGCACCCTTGGGGGTGCTCCGCACGGTTCGGGACCTCATCCTCTGGGGGACTCGCCGCAGTTGCGTCCGCACCCTGATGGGCGCCTCGGTGAATCCCCCCACGCTCGGGGGTGGGGCGGGACAGACCTGCTCACCAAGTTTCCCCATTCCTCGCACCGCTGACCTGCAATCAGGCAGGTAGAGAGACCGGCCGATAGCCGGCCAGGTCCACGGTCCGACCCCTCCTGCGGACCCCGTCCGGCTCGCGCACTCTGGACCGGCGCATGAGGAACTGGCTGCGGGCAGTCGGGCGAGCACGCAGTGCGCCAGGTGCTGTCGGAGGCGTCGGCTAGGGTGCCGGGATGATATTCGGACGTGGGCGGTTTCCAGCCGCCGTCGAGACCTTCGAAGCGGCTGTACGAGCCCAGGACGCGGACGCGGCGGAGCGTGCCTTCGGGCGGCTGACCCATGGTTTCGACAAGGCGGCGGACGCCGACCTGCGGGCGGCGGGGCCTCGGCTGGCCGCTCTGCTGGAGCAGGTTCCGCCCGGGCCGCGAGCAGTCGTAGCCGTGCTGAGCGGGGCGTGCGTCGAGCGGGGCGCCGACCCGTTGGCCTGCGCGCCCGCCGTGTTCGCGAGCGCCCTGGATGCCTTCGAGCAGGCCGCCGTCTTCTGCGAGCGGTGGGCGGCTTCGGAGAGGGGCGAGCTGCCCGGTCACGAAGGCGAGGGCCTGGAGGAGGCCGACTTCGAGCGGATCGGCTTCGAGCCCGTCATGGCCTGGCAGGCGCTTCCCCAGTTCGAGATGGCCTGCGTGGCCATGCTCAACTCCCCGCAGGTGCGCCGAGAGGTACCCGGTCGCGAGGGATTGGCGGCCGCCGTCGCACGGGTGGCGGAGCTGTCGGGCGAGCCGTTCAAGTGTCTCGCGTACGCACTCGCCGTCCTCGACGACGAGCCACTCATCGTGCTCGACCGCGCTACGGGCGCCGGTTTCGCGCTGCGCGTCTCCGGTATCGGCGACAACTTTCAGCTGCATACGCTCCTCGCCGACGCCCTGATCGGCCGGGGCCTCGTGGGGGGGCAGGCGCCGTCGGCGGACGCTGTCGCCTGCTGTCGCGACCAGGCCGGAATGGTGCCGACCACCGGCTCCTTCAACCTGGTCGGCGCCGACGGCGAGTGGATCTGGAACGAAGGCAACCCGGCGGACATCCCCGTCGTGGACGGTGTCCGGCTCGTGGTCCTCGACCCGCCCGCGTACCGGAGGAACTGGCCCGCCGGCCGGTTCTTCCCCGGGATGACGGGCGAGGTCGTGTACGACCACGCCCTCGCGCCGGAGGAGTCGGCCGCCCTGCTCGCCCGAGTGGCCAAGCCCATCGGCTGACGTGGGGGCGGCGGCGGGTCTCACGCCATCGTGGCCTGGTGGTCATCGAGGTGATCCGAAGGAAGCGGCTGGGGCGGGTCGAGCTGTCCAGGGCGGCCGAAGCCGGCAAGCAAGGCCGTGGAAAGCGCCCTCGACCGCGCGCGTGGCCGCCCGACCAGTCTGCGGTCAGGGGACGGCCCCAACCCCTCCTGCAATCCTGATCAGTCGACTTGCGACCGGTCTCAGGCGACCGTCGTGGCGGCTCGGGGAGGAAAAGGGGAGGCGGAAGCCCTGTCCGTGTTGGCAGGATGTCCGCGTTCCGTGCCCAATACGAAGGGACCGACGACTGTGGCTCGTGCCGTCACCTTGATCCGCTCCGCCTCCCTGTCCGATGTCGCCGAGTACGCCTACGCGGCCACCGCGCCCGCCGAGGCGCGCCTGATCTTTCTCGCTGGAGCGTGTCCGCTGAACGACGATGGCTCCACGGCAGCGATCGGGGACTACGCGGGCCAGGCAGCCAAAGCCATCGAAAACATGCAAGCCGCTCTTGCTGCTTCCGGTGCGTCCCTCCTGGACGTCATCAGTACACGGGTGCTCGTGGCATCCGCCCGGCGAGAGGACCTGGTGGCTGCCTGGGAGGTGGTCCGGGACTCGTTCGGTGACCATGACGTCCCCAGCACCTTGATGGGCGTCACCGTGCTCGGCTATCGGGACCAACTCGTGGAAATCGAGGCTGTCGCCGCCGTTCTCGATTCTTGAGATCCACTGACGTAACCGCGGTGACGGCTGAACGCGACCGCAGACCGAACAGTCACTCCGGCCAGAGGTCTGCTGAAACGCGCGGACACCGCCCTGCCCCAGCGGATGCTGGAGGGACGTGAGGAGTAGGCGGCCGAGCGGCTGCGTACGGCCGAGCCGTCACTGGCCGGTGTCATGGACGCATACGCGCACGCCCTCTTGGAATCCTTCGCCGCCAGCAGCAGCCTCCTCCCCGAACTGCTGCGCATGCGCGGGACCAGGCCATTGGAGCGAGGCGCCCACACCCTCACCGAGCTCCACCGCCTCCTGCTCGACGCGGCGATGCCCTACATCGACGGGTTCCGCCGTTCCCGGCCGCAGGACGCACTCGACACCGTGGCCCGGGCCCTCCTCGGCGCTTGCTTCCACAACTCGTCCGTCCCGATCCCGCCATCTCCGAAGCAGCCAGGAGCCGGTACGCGAACGCTCGCAGACGTGGCCGCTCCGGGGCCGCGGTCGCCGCCGGGGCGGCCACCGCCTGCGCGGTCGGTGCGGAGCAGGCCGGGCACCGGCGGATCGATCGGATCGGATCGGGCCGGGGCGCGACCGGCAGAAGTACCGGCAGCCATTCCTGCCGGTACTTTTTCCTGTTCCCGGCCCCGCGCCTGGTGATGGACTGGCCGAGCACCGGGGGAAGGGCGCGGGAGGCGGAGTCGAGCCGCCGTCGGCGTGGCGGACCCGTCCGCATGGCGGATGCCCCGGAGACGGCCACCCCTGGCTCCAACGCACCCGTCTCCCGCGCTCTTCCCCCCGCTGCGCAGACCGACCGGCACCGCCGGTACGGCAGCCATCCCGCTCAAGCCCGGCCCGGTACAGGAGATCCATGTCCCACCCCCTCGCCCACGGTTCCCGCCCCGGACCAGGACGCCGGCCGCGCCTGCTGGCCGCGCTGGCTGCCGGCTGCATCGCCGTGGGCTCCCTCGTCTCCGCCACGGCCCCCGCCGCGGCGGCCGGGTCCGTCAAAGCCGACGCCTTCCGCTCCCTCAAGAACGCCCCGCTCCAGCAGGACTGGATGAAGGGCCTCGACGGAGGCACCTCGCTGGCCCGGGTGTCCATGCCCGGCACCCACGACACGCTCTCCATCCACGGCGGCCACTTCGCCCAGACCCAGGAGGACCTCGGCGACAGCGCGGACACCCTGACCGCACAGCTGGACAAGGGGATCCGCGCCCTGGACCTGCGGGTCCGGGTCACCGAGAACGAGTTCTTCGCGATCCACCACGGCGCGATCTACCAGAACGCCAACTTCGACGACGTCCTGGGCAAGGCGAGGACCTTCCTCAACCAGCACCCGGGCGAGACGCTCGTGATGCGCCTGAAGGCCGAGTGCCCGATCGGCAGCGGAGGCGGTGCCACCGGTTGCACGAACGACCCGTCGAACGTCTCCGCCGGCGTGATCGCGGCGATCTTCGACCGGTACGCGAAGAAGTACGACGGCCTCTTCTACAAGCCGTCGATCACCCGCAACAGCCTGACCCAGACGCCCACCCTGGCCCAGGCCCGCGGCAAGATCGTCCTCGGCACCTTCGGCGTCTCCGACAGCACCTCCAGCGCCTCCTACGGCACGCTCGGCTTCCACGACAAGCTGGCGGACGACTGGAAGCCCAAGAGCGCCGACACCAAGTGGAACGGTGTCAAGGCGAACATCGACCGGGCCAGCGCGGACACGGGCAACTCCTGGTACGTGACGTACACCTCCGCCACCTCGGCGCTGGCCGAACCCAGCCCGGAGGAGTACGCGGGCGGCTACATGGACAACTCCGGGGGCGTCGTCAGCTACGTCACCGGCCAGAACCAGCTGCTCATGAACTACCTGAACAGCAACGCGACCCGGGGCCGCATCGGGATCGTCATGACGGACTTCCCCGGCTGGGCCCTGATCCAGAACATCATCGACCGGAACAAGGACGTCGTGGTCAAGGGCAGCCACCCGGCGCTCTGGCTGGTCAACGACGCCAACAAGACCTATGTGAACACCAAGTACAGCAGCCGCTGCATGGTGCGCGGACCGGAGTTCGACAGCTCCAAGACCGGCGGCCTGGTCACCCAGCGCGAATGCCAGTCGACCCCGCCCAGCAGCCACCAGTGGTCGGCCGAGATGCCCGCGAACAGCCAGGGCCACTTCTGGGTCAAGGCCGCCAACGGCAAGTGCCTGACCGTCCCGTACAACGACGGAGTCCGGCCCGGCGCCGGTACCCAACTGTTCTGGTGGGAGTGCGAGACCCGCTGGTTCTCGGGCAGCCAGATGTGGAACATCGTCCCCACCAAGGTCGAGGTCTCCGGCGGCTCCCGCACGGCCTACGCCTTCATCAACAACTGGACCGGCCAGTGCCTGTCCGTCGACCCGGCCACCGCCTCCGTCGCGGGCGGCAAGGTCACCCAGGACGCCTGCCCGAAGTAGCCGGTCCGGGAACGGGCCCGCTTCCCCGACCGCGGGGGAGGCGGGCCCGTGAAACCCGTTGCGACAGAGGTCGAGCCTGCGACCGTCCCTTCCGGATCCTGCCGCGCCCGCGCCGCTTCGCCACCTGCCGCGGTGCACCGCCGCGGGCACCGTACCTCGCCGCGTCCTCGGACCCGCGCGAACACGGCTTCATCACCGGGGGCGCGCCGTGGGCGTCAGCGACTGGTGAGTTCGCCGTGGAGGGCGGCGCTGGGGCCGTTCAGGCCGATGACGACTTTGTCGGGGTCGGCGGCGTAGTCGGACCGGCCGACGAGGCCACCGCTACGAGGCCATGGAGGCCTGCCTGGACCGCACCGGACCGGGCGGCCGGGCCATGATGATGTGCTGGGCGCGGTCCTGGCTTCGGCCTTCGTCAACTCCCCCAGAAATCGGTGGCCAGAGCTGGGATGATTGCGATGGCTCTCAGGCCGTCGGCACCGGAAGCCACGAAAAGAGTGACGCTTTCCGCAGGCTGGCCCTGTCAGTGCCCTCGTGCCGCTAGACAGAGGCATTGCCCGCAGGAGTGGGCGTCAAGGAAGAAAGCTGCATAGCCGTCCCGGTCTTCGTCAGCTTCAGTCATCACTACGAAACGGTAGTTTCCTGTGCGTTTTGCACGAAGATCTCCATTTTTGCCGCTAGGCATGCCGACGCCGAGGAGGCAGGGGTTCGCGTCCTGGCGGGTGTCGACAGCGGTGACCTGTGTGCTGGCACTCCTCATGGGCCTGGCCACCGTGATCGCCGCGGCATCGCCGGCCTCCGCTGCTCCGCCGGACCGCAAGAAGTTCATGGCGACGTTCAACATGCTGCACTCCACTGCCGGTGGTGATATGTGGGGAGCGGTCGCCGAGATTTCCCGCAGTTTCGGTGTCGTTGCCCTTCAGGAGGTCCCGCGCGACGGCCAACTTGTTCCGGTCGCACCCAACTTTCCGTACGGGAGCACCCTCCAGCGGCAGATAGGCCCGGAAATCTGGGAGTACGAGTGGCGAATAGGCAGAGGTGCGGACGACGTCCGGTACATATATCTGGCGAGAAATGCCACCCAGCCCTTGGGCATCATCACCACCCAACGGGCAGACCATGTAGAACTCGTTCAGCATCCGACCATTCCGAACTCTCGTCCGGCACTGCTCATAGTGCACAATGACATTCGGATGGTGTACGCCTCGATCCACGCCTTCTCCGGGAACGGCAACGATGGGGTGGGCTTGGTCACGGCCGTACGTGACGCGACGGAAGCCTATGGGGCTGCCAATCTCCCGACTCAAGGGGGAGACCCGTGGGACTGGGCGGTGCTGGGGGATTACAACCGCGCCCCGTCACTGATGCGAGACGACCCCAACCGGCCAGCGAATTCGACTGTCGTGAGCCCTACGCAGAGTTCGCAGCTGCAGGGGGGAAACACGCTCGACTACATGGTGACGTCGCTGGGTGCGAACTTCTTCAATGCGTCCACTCCCGCTCCGTGGAGCCCTATCCGCAATAGCGGAAGCGACCATCTCCCCGTGCTGTTCAGCCCGATGGAAGCCGGCGGAGCGAACCAGGGGTACACCTACCGCTTCACCAACCGCACCGGGCCCAAGCACTCGGTCATCTCCATCCCCAACGGCACCACGGTGGATGGCACCGCCGCGGCGCGGGAGGAATGGAAGCACGAACTGAGTCAGGTCTGGAGGGCGGAGGAACTCGTTTCCAACGGAACCGACATCGCACATAAGTTGATCAACGCGCAGACCAATAAGTGCCTCACCCTTGATGAGTCACGCAACGTTCTCAGTCAGGCGGAATGCCGCGACAGGGACGCCCGGAACCAGCTGTGGCAGTACAGCGCCATGGGTGCAGGTTTCCGGAGCATGGCAGATGACAATGGCCCAGGCTTTGTATTCCGGTCTATGGAGCCCGCCAACGGTTCTCTCTCTACCGGCACCTACACATCCACAGCAATTCCTGATGAATTCCAATGGGCCATGGAGCCCCTTGATCTTCGGAACTGGAATACGGGCGGCTTCCCCGCCGGTGACCAAGGGTCAAATCCCGTATACATCAAGGACGGTGAGGCGGACCAGCACCTGAGAGCAGGCGCCGACCACGTCACGGGCGGGCATGCGGACCATCACGTCAACGACTACCACGGCGACGAACTGTGGAACCACCAGCCATCAGGTGTTCCCGGCGGGCGCCAACTGGTCAATGAGACCACCAAGGAATGCCTCACCAGCCCAATCGGAGGTCAAGGCAAGCCCACCATGGAGCCTTGCCAGGCCGGGAACAAGCACCAGGCGTGGGAGTACGTCCACGGACATCTCGTAGCCATGGCCATAGGCGGCATCGTCCTCCTGGCCGGGGGAGAGCTCGTGATGGCAGCCAGCGCAGCGGTCGTAGGCGTCATCAGCTTCATCACCGCCCTCAGGAAGGGCGGACATGTAAGCCTTGCGGTGATGCCGCTGGGTGACTCCATCACCTTGGGGGTGGGAAGCAGTACGCGTACCGGCTACCGACCCGCGCTCGCACAGATGCTCGCCAAGGACACGGCGAACGTGAAGTTTGTGGGGTCCATGCAGGATGCCGACGGCACCCGGCACGAAGGCCACTCCGGGTGGCGCATCAACCAGATCAGCCAGAACATCGACCGCTGGATGGCGGATGCCAAGCCCAACGTGGTGGTGCTGCACCTCGGCACCAACGACATGAACCGCAACGACGAGGTGGCTGCTGCACCCCAGCGCCTCGCCCGGCTCATCGACCAGATCTACGCCGCGTCCCCGGACACCGTGGTCGTGCTCGCCTCGCTCGTCCCGGCCTCCGACCCCGCCGTACAGGCCCGGGTCAACGCCTACAACCGGGCTCTCCCCGGCATCGTCGACGAGCGCTCCGCACGCGGCTACCGCATCACCCAGGTCAGCATGGGCGAGCTGACGGTGGCAGACCTGAACGACAATCTCCACCCGAACAACAACGGTTACGCCAAGATGGCCCGAGCCTTCCAGGGCGGCATCGCCACCGCTTCGCAGAAGAAGTGGATTGTCCCGGAGGTCACGGTCAAGCCCGCACCTCCCGGGGTCGGCCAGGGTGTGGCGGCCGGTGACTACCGCGTCGATGTCAACGGCGACGGCCGCTCGGACTACCTCGTGGTCCAGGACAACGGAGCCGTTCACGCGTGGGTGAACTCCACCGGCGCCGACGGCAAGGTGAAGTGGTCCGACTACGGCACCATCGCCTCCGGCTCTTCGTCATGGACCGGTGCACAGGTGCGTTTCGCGGATGTCGGTGGTGATGTTCGCGCCGACTATTTGGTTCTGTCGCCCAACGGAGCGGTCCGCGCACTGATCAATCAGGGTGGCGACGGCCGCGGCGGCTGGCGGGACGCCGGGACCATCGCCTCAGGCTCGGCCTCCTGGAACGCCTCCCAGGTGCGTTTCGCGGATGTCGGTGGTGATGCTCGCGCCGATTACCTGGTTCTGTCGCCCAACGGAGCAGTCCGCGCACTGATCAACAACACCCGGACCGACGGAACCCTCAAGTGGGACGACTACGGCACCATCGCCTCGGGATCCGCTCTATGGACTGCTGAGGACGTGCGGTTCGCCGACGTCGGCGGCGACGCCCGGGCCGACTACCTGATCGTCGAGGACAACGGCGCTGTCCGCTCCTTCATCAACCAGGGCGGTGACGGCCGCGGAGGCTGGGGCAAGGTGAGCACCCTCGCCACCGGCTCCGCGTCCTGGAATGCCACCCAGGTCCGTTTCGCCGACGTCGGCGGAGACCACAGGGCCGATTACCTCATCCTCGCCGACAACGGGGCCCTGGCCGCCTACTTCAACGAGACGAACGAAGCGGGCACGACCAAGTGGTCAAATCAGGGCACCATCGCCTCCGGTACCGGCAACCCCGGCCACCGCGTCAGGATCGCGTGACCTTGTGATCCGGCCCCACCGTTGATGTCGTGAGGGCACAGCTCGGTGATGCTGTGCCCTCACCCCGTGGGCCGAGCACTGTACTCCAGCAGGATTTCGCTGTCTGACCTGCGGTTTTCGTTGGGCGGGTGGAGTGTCGCGGGCTGTGGAGTGGTCAGTGGCCTTCGGGAGGCTGCCCCTCGATCGGGTGGCACCGCCGCTGGTAGTGGCAGCGGCGGGCGACCGCTTGGCGGTGCCGGCGTCAGTTCGACCAGCTCAGCGCGTGGTGTCGTCCCCGGCGTCCACGAAGGTGCGGGGGCCGGGGACGACAAGCTGCCAGGAGTCGCCGAACCTCCGCCACTGTGAACCCGATGGCCCCGGCTGCCTCACCGGTGCCGCCGCCTTTTCCAAGGCCTGGTGCGCCGTGGCCGCCAGGAAGGCGTGCGCGAGCATGGCCAGAGTGATGTGTCGGTACCAGCCCACGTAACGGCGGACTTCGTACTGGTCCAGGCCGCATTCGTTCTTCGCGGCCTGGCACTCTTCGATCGCCCAGCGCGTCCTGCTGCGATTGATCGATATTGATCAACCGATGCCGGGCCCGGGGCAGGCGGTCGTGGAGGTCGCCGCGTCCGGCGTCAACTTCCTCGACGTATACCACCGCCAGGGCCGGTACCCCCCTCCCGCTGCCCTTCATCCCGGGCACTGAGGGCGCGGGCACGGTCCTCGAGGTTGGACCCGGCGTCACCCGCGTCGCTGTGGGAGGCCGGGTCGGCTGGGTGGAGATTCCCGGCACCTATGCCGAGCAGGCCGTCGTGGACTCCTCCCGGCTCGTGCCCCTGCCCGACGGCGTCGACTTCGAGGCCGCCGCCGCCGTGCTGCTGCAGGGCATGACGGCGCACTACCTCGTCAAGGACGCCTACCCGGTCCAGCCGAGCGACACGGTGCTCGTGCACGCTGCTGCCGGCGGCATGGGGCTTGTGCTGACCCAGCTCATCACCCATCTCGGCGGCAGGGTGATCGGCACAACCTCGACACCGGAGAAGGCGCCATCGGCGGTCTTTTCGCTTCCTTCGGATCAAGCAGATCCAGTATCAGCGTGTCCACCACTCAGGGGGAGGCCCCGCGAACGCAGAGGGCGGGGCCGGGCTTCAGCCTCCGCCTGCTGCCTCACGCGGTGGTACCGCTCTCGCTATCGATCACGCTCTTGATGGCGGTGAAGAAGGTCCCGACGAGGTCGTCCGGCATGCGGTATCCGACGACCTTCCCGAAGCCGGGTCCTTGCGGCAGGACGGGGGCAGGCATTCCCGAAGGCCACCACCCCTTGCGCTCCCCGCGTTCGAGGACCTGCTTCAGTGCGGCGCTGTGTCCGCGGAGGCTGCTGCCCTCGGAGTCGCGGAGGTCCTCCGCGGACACGTAGCCGTCCCGGATCGCGGCCTCGCGGACGATTTTCTGCGCGCGGGCCGGCAGGGCTCGGTAGTACCGCTCCGCTCGTTCCGGCGTCCACTCGGTGTCGAGCACGACGCACGTCGCGTGCTTCGCGAGGAAGTCCTTCAGGTCGTCGTAGCACTCGGGGGTCGGGTTCTTGATGGTGAGCAGGATTTCCATGCGGAGCTTCCCTTACAGCAAACCTGGAGAGACGTTGAACTGACGTGAAGTCACACGCTACCGCCCGTCGGGCTCGTCTCTCACATGTCTCTCCCCCCTCTCGGCGGGCGAGAGTCGAAACGCGTCTCTGTTGCCGACCATCACCTCGGATAACATGCCATATCCGAGGTGATTGAATTGGTGTGACGATCGGTCATACCACGAACCCGATCCCACCCAACCCCCCGACGGTAAGGAGCGCGTCATGACGGACGACCTCGCGCCCGCGCGGGCGGGCAACTCGGCGACGAGCGGCGAGATCGCCCGCCTGGGCGAAATGGTGGTCGACGGAGAGCTCGTCGATCCGAACCAGGACACGGCGTCGCGCCACGGCCTCGCCGTGTACGACCCGGCCGTGGCTGCCGTCCTCGCCGCCCTGGACCAAGGCGCGCAGGAACACCTGGACGCGGTCCGCCCGCGCAAGACGAGGACCGGGTACGCGCGGGACTGGGCGCTGTGGGAGGAGTTCCACGGCTGGCTCGCCGAACGGACCGGCGTCCCACTGCCGTTGACCGCGGTCAACAAGGGAACCCTGGCCGGGTTCGTGACCTGGCTGGACGAGGTGAAGCAGGCGGCGCCGAACAGCATCGACCGCCGGATCACCGGCGTCACATCCACGGCTCGCCGTCCCCCGTACGACGTCGAGGTGCCCAAGGAAGCCACCGTCGCCGCCCGAGCCGCGCTCAAGCCGCTGAAGAACGACCGCCTCCGCCAAGCCCGCGGCCGCGGCCAGGCCGCCCCGGCGAGCCCGGAACAGCTCAGGGCGATGAACACCGCGCCCCGTACGGTGACGGCCGGGAGCGAGCCGGCGAACCGACCCGGGCGCCGCGCGTACGCCCTCCCTGACCTGGCCGTTTACCGGGACCGGGCGCTCGTGACCATGGCGTTCGGGATCGCGGGGCGCGCCGAGGAAGTGAGCGCGCTGACCCTGGCCGACATCGTCCTCGTCGAGGAAGGCTTCGAAGTGCACGTTCCCTCGGTGAAGGGGCGGCCGGCCCGGGACGTCGAGATCGCCTGGGGTTCACACCCCGACTCCTGCCCCGTCCTGAACTGGCTCGCCTGGAAGGGCGCCGCCGAGGCAGTCGGACTCGGCGCCGTCGGGCCCGCGTTCCGGGGCGTCGACCAGTGGGGCCACCTCGGGACACGACGCCTCTCCCCCGACGGCTGCCGCCTGGTCATCACCCGCAGCGCCGAACGGGCGGGCCTGGACGTACGCCTGACCGGCCATTCCATGCGCTCAGGGTTCATCACCACGGGCAGCAAGAAGGGCAAACGCCCCGACCAGCTGCGCCGGCAGTCCGGACACAGCGCCTCCAGCGCCGTGTTCTGGGAGTACGTCCGCAGGGGCGCCCGCTGGGAGGAGACGGCGAGTCAGGGCATCGGGCTTTAGCTGTCGACATGGGTTTGATAGGTAGTCGACAGGTGTGCCGCCGGCGAGCGGCAATCCCTGCGCGGCACGCCGGAGAGAGGCAAAGCCGGAGGTGTGGACGTCCGTCGTAGCTGCTTTATCGCAGATCACCTGCTCCCGGCGCAGGTGGTGCTGCCGGGATTCCTCAGTGGCTGCCGCGCAGCGACACGGACCCACCGGCGAGGCCTTCGAGGGTCGGGCCGGGAGCACTTGCAGGGGACCCCATGGCCGCCCCCCTGCCCCCGAGCGCGGTCCAGGCGCTTCGTGTCGGATGGTCCGAATCAGCAGTGCGCGGGCACAAGGATGAGAAACGATCACGGGATTGTCGGTAGGTTCGGACTCCAGACGGAAGGAGCACCCGTGGCACCGGCACCCCAGCACCACACCGCGGACGATCTGATCCCCCGGCCGGAACGCACGGCAGGCGCCTTGCGTACTGCCCTGGCCAGAGTTGATCCGTCCCGACTGGACGAGATGCAGCGGACGATGGACGAAGCCTTCTCCCAGGCCATCGACCACAAGTCGCTCGCCCCGATCCAGGCGTGGCTGCTGGTCTGGGCGCAGAACATCGAGATCGCCAGGCGTGTGGACCTGCGCACGCGCCACCAGCACGCGCAGGCTGTGCTGACCTCGTACGACAAGCACGAGCACGATGACGAAGACGCCGTCAACACGGCGCTCGCCGAGATCAGCGCCGTCCTCGATGAAGCCCAGCAGGCGGTGCGCGGTTGAGTTGGAAGTGGGAGTACGCCTTCAGCGCCGAAGCGACCGCCCGAACAGCACCGGCCCCGTTCCTGCGGGAGGTGGAGAAGAAGGCGGACGAGCTGGTCCGCATGTGCGAAGTCGCCTATCTCCACGCGCGCGACCACCAAGGCCTCGACCCCAAAGGCGGCACGCTCACGATTCCCGGCGGAATGATCACCTACCAGGTCGTCGTACGTCGCGAGCGTGTGTACATCCTCCAGATCACCGCTCTGGAGTGGTAAGCGGGGCACTGCGGTCCTGACCGGATTGCAGGCCCGGGCGGACGCCGCCGGGCTGATCACGTGGGAGGTGAACGTGGACTCCACGATCTGCCAGACCCATCAGCACGTGGCCGGTGCCCGGCGCCGCCGACTACGCCGGTTTGATCCCAGGATGCGTGGGATGTGCGGTCATCCGCAGTGTGGAGGACCGCACATCACCAGGACCGTTCGGGGGCCGGAACGTTGGTTTCAGGGGAGGGGTGTCGTCGGCGAGGCGGGCAGGGTGTACCGATGCGACGCGTTTGGTGCCCTTGACCGGCCCGCAGACCGCGCCGGGGTCCGCGCCGCACCAGCAGCGCTCACCCAGCACCCACACCTCGCACTCCTCCTCCAGATGCAGCGCCGCCTCCAGCCTCCGGCGGAAGGAGTTGGCGCGGACGCCGCAGCGGATCGGCTGCTCGTCGACCGAGACGCTGCTGTCGTGGGACGCCCATCGCGGGGCCGGCCGGCCGCCATGGGCGTGCCTGTTCACCCCTCGACGGAGGCCGTGAATTTCGGTGGCGGAGGCTGCAATAGGTCAAAATCTGTCCTATATAGCCTCTAGGTTGCGGTGTATGCAGACATACGAGGACGGCGTCGAGATTCTTGTCCCCGCGAGCCCGGCCGAGTTGGAGGCATGGCTCGACGAGCATCACGGGGAGCGGACCGCGCTCTGGGTGAAGATCGCCAAGAAGCGGACCGGCATCCCGTCGCTCACCTGGGAAGAGATGGTCGACACGGTGCTCTGCTTCGGCTGGATCGACGGTCTGCGGCACGGCTTCGATGACACGTATTTCCTGCAGCGCACGACACCCCGCCGCCCCCGATCGCCCTGGTCGCAGGTGAACGTCGACAAGGCCGAGGCCCTGATCGCCGAGGGACGGATGCGCCCCCGCGGCCTCGCCGAGGTCGCGGCGGCGCGGGCGGACGGTCGCTGGGCGACGGCATACGCCTCCCAGAAGAACGCCACCGCACCGCCGGATCTCGTCGAGGCGCTCGACGCGAACCCGACGGCGCGGGCGTTCTACGAGACGCTCGGCAAGTCCAACCAGTTCGCCCTGTATCTCAGCCTGGTCACCGCCCGCACCGAGAAGACCCGGCTGGCCCGCCTGGAGCGGATGGTGGTGACGATGGCGAGGTCCGAGCGGCCATCATGATCAACCGTCCTGGGGGTCCAGCGGGCCCGACACCCGCCCAGAAGGGCCCTCGGCGGATAACACACCCGCGGGGGCGGCTGGGATCACCGCAGAACCTCGCCCGGATCGCCGCGCTCACCCGCGCGGCCGAAGCCCGCCGCGCAGCCCGCCCGTGTGCGCAGGGTCGCCGAGCGCGCCCTCCGTCAACGAAAGCCCCGTTGCAGTACTACGTTCTAAAGGGTGACAACCGATCCCGTGGCTTTCGTGTCCGCTCTCGTCGCCGACGTCCTGAACGCGGGTGCGAACGCACGCGCCGCGGTGCTGGAACCCGCGCTGAGGGCCAAGTACGCCGCTGCCTTCGCGATGGGACGCAGGGAGGCCCGCGCTCTCAGCGCGGCGGACCGCGAGCGCTACCTCTGCGCCTTCGCCCCGTACTGGACCGCCAAGGTAGCCGCGGTCTTCCTCGACATCGGACCGGTCGCCCCCACAACCGCCTCCGCCGACAAGCCCACGGCGCACCGCGTGAGCGCGACGGCCGCCCGGCCCCCCGGGTATCCCTCCCGCACGCCGGCCGTGACCTACCGGCTCAAGTCGGACGCCGACGGCACGTACCTGCGACTCACCGACATGGACGTTGAAGGAGTCTCGGTGCTCGGCACGGAGAAGGAGCTGATCCAGCGCATGCTGCGGAGCGACGGCTTCGAGGCGGTGCTGACCTTCCTCGAAACCGGGAGCCGACACGAAGGCGGAGCGCCTGTCACGACGAGTGAGTAGCGCCGACCCGCGGGCCACTCGCCTCGGCGTCGAACGCCGGTTCGTGCAGCGGACCTTCGCCCACCTTCACTGGTTCCGCCGGCTGCGGATCCGCTGGGAAGTATGTGACGACATCCCCGAAGCCTTCCTCCGTCGTTCTCGGTGGAGGTGCCCCAGGGTCTTCTCACCCCGGACTGCTACCCGGGGAACGACCACCATCACTCGCCGCCTTGATGCAATCGAACTCCCGCGACCAGCGCACCAGCACGCCCGTGATCATGGTGACCGCGCGGGCCGACGTCCGCTCCCGCATCCACGGCCTGAACATGGGCGCCGACGACTACGTCACC
>NZ_JBEZKS010000041.1:0-75522 GCF_040651775.1 Streptomyces sp. NPDC048383 | reverse complement strand
GTCGGGACGCGTACGTCCCGACCGGCGCCGCCTTTCGTGCTGATGCTTTCGTGTGCGTGCGGCTACGCGCCCGCGCAGTTCGGGCACACCCCGCGGTACGTCACCTCGACCGCCGAGACCACGAAGCCGAAGCGCTCGCCGTCCGGCAGGTCGGCCAGCGGGTCGCCCGCCGGGTGCACGTCGCGGATGGCGCCGCACTGGCCGCAGACCAGGTGCTGGTGGGGCCGATGGGCGTTCGGGTCGTACCGCTTGGCGCGCCGGTCCGTCGAGACTTCCAGGACCTCGCCGAGGCTCACGAGCTCGCCCAAGGTGTTGTAGACCGTGGCTCGAGAGATCTCGGGCAGTTTCGTCACGGCGCGCGCGTGCACCTCGTCCGCCGTCAGGTGGACGTGGTCGCCATCGAGCACTTCGGCGACGACGCGCCGCTGTGCCGTCATGCGCCAGCCGCGTCCGCGAAGTCGTTCCAGCAAGCGGTCACTCATGGGCGCCAGCCTAACAGCGAGGGCGATTCGGTGTAGATCCCGAACCGGTGCGGAATTGGATTCTTGCTTGACTTAGACAATGTCCATTGTAGGATCGGTTACGGCAAGCACCAAGGACAGGACAGCAGTGATGACGCAGGAGGCGCACGTGACGCAGGGACCGCTCACCACGGAGGCCGGGGCTCCGGTCGCCGACAACCAGAACAGTGAGACCGCCGGCATCGGCGGACCGGTTCTCGTCCAGGACCAGCTCCTCCTGGAGAAGCTCGCCCACTTCAACCGCGAGCGCATCCCGGAGCGCGTGGTGCACGCCCGCGGCGCCGGCGCCTACGGCACGTTCACCCTCACCCGTGACGTCTCCCGGTGGACCCGGGCGAAGTTCCTCTCCGAGGTCGGCAAGGAGACGGAGACCTTCCTGCGGTTCTCCACCGTCGCGGACAGCCTCGGCGGCGCCGACGCCCGTCGTGACCCCCGCGGCTGGGCGCTGAAGTTCTACACCGAAGAGGGCAACTACGACCTCGTCGGCAACAACACCCCGGTCTTCTTCATCCGGGACGCCATCAAGTTCCCCGACTTCATCCACACCCAGAAGCGCGACCCGTACACGGGCTCGCAGGAGCCGGACAACGTCTGGGACTTCTGGGGCCTGTCGCCCGAGTCGACGCACCAGGTGACCTGGCTGTTCGGTGACCGCGGCATCCCGGCGTCCTACCGCCACATGAACGGCTACGGCTCGCACACGTTCCAGTGGAACAACGAGGCCGGCGAGGTCTTCTGGGTCAAGTACCACTTCAAGACCGACCAGGGGATCAAGAACCTCACCCAGGCCGAGGCCAACGCCCTCGCCGGTGACGACCCGGACTCCCACCAGCGCGACCTGCGCCAGTCGATCGAGCGCGGCGACTTCCCGTCCTGGACCGTCCAGGTCCAGATCATGCCGGCGGCCGAGGCGGCCGAGTACCGCTTCAACCCGTTCGACCTCACCAAGGTGTGGCCGCACGAGGACTACCCGCCGATCGAGATCGGCAAGCTGGAGCTCAACCGCAACCCGGAGAACGTCTTCGCCGAGGTCGAGCAGTCGATCTTCAGCCCGGCGCACTTCGTCCCCGGCATCGGTCCCTCCCCGGACAAGATGCTCCAGGGCCGTCTCTTCGCGTACGGCGACGCCCACCGCTACCGCGTCGGCATCAACGCCGACCACCTGCCGGTGAACCGTCCGCACGCCACCGAGGCGCGCACCAACTCCCGGGACGGCGCCCTGTACGACGGCCGCCACAAGGGTGGCAAGAACTACGAGCCCAACAGCTTCGGCGGGCCCTTCCAGACGGACCGGCCGCTGTGGCAGTCCACCCCGGTCACGGGCGGCACGGGCAACCACGCCACCCCCTCGCACTCCGAGGACGACGACTTCGTCCAGGCGGGCAACCTCTACCGCCTGTACTCGGAGGACGAGAAGACCCGTCTGATCGAGAACCTCTCCGGCTTCATCGCCAAGGTCTCGCGCGACGACATCGCCGAGCGGGCCATCAACAACTTCCGCCAGGCGGACGGTGACTTCGGCAAGCGGCTGGAAGCCGCGGTCCAGGCCCTTCGCGGCTGATCGGTCCGCTCGCCGTAGCAGGCCGCCGGGCCGGAACCCCCAGTCGGGGGCTCCGGCCCGGCGGCCGTTTTCGGGTGCGGGCACGGGGCCGCGCGTACCGGTGCTCGGGCGGGCGGGGGCTAGGCGGGGACCGTAGGACGCGCCGGCGCCCAACAGCGGACGACGTCGCGGACGGACACGATGCCCACCGGGCCGCCGTCCTCCAGCACGATCAGATGACGGAAGCCGCCGTGGACCATGGCCTCTGCGGCTTCCCGCAAGGTGGCGTCCGGGGTGCAGAAGACCACGTTGTTGGTGGTGTGGGCGCCCACGGACTCGCGATCGGGATCGTGCCCCGCGCCGAGGGAGTTGAGGATGTCGCGCTCGGTCAGGATGCCTATGCCGCTGTGGTCGGGATCGAGGACGACGGCCGCGCCGACGCGCCGGCCGGACATCAGGCAGGCCGCCTGACGCAGGGTGTGCGCGGGTCCGAGGGTGAGGATCACGGTGCTCATGGCGTCACGGACGAGCATGGAGAGAGCCACCTCCTGGGGTGAGCCCCCGCTTGGGTGGGTGCGTCGGCGCGGCACTCCTTCGAGAAATGCTTCACAAGCGCACAAGCGGGGGGATCCTCAGATTCCCACGAGGCCGGAGGCTCAACAAGGGGGCGTGCCCGGCGTACTCACCGGCGCGCGGCGCGGTCGGTCCGGCGCCGCGCGTTCGGCGCCGCGCGTTCGGGGTGGGGGTGCCGGGCGCCGCGGGTCAGGCGCGCGGCCGGAGCAGGTCCAGCATCTCCTCGTGCAGCAGGCCGTTGGAGGCGGCGGCGTTCCCGCCGTGCACCCCGTCCGTCCCGTCCAGGTCGGTGAAGCGGCCGCCCGCCTCCTGGACCACGACCGCCAGCGCGGCCATGTCCCACAGGCTCAGCTCGGGTTCGGCGCACAGGTCCAGCGAACCCTCGGCGACCATCATGTACGGCCAGAAGTCGCCGTAGCCGCGGGTGCGCCAGCACGCGCGGGTCAGGTCCAGGAAGCCGGGGAGCCGGCCCTGCTCCTCCCAGCCGCCCAGCGAGGAGTACGCGAACGAGGCGTCGCCCAGGGTCGCCACCTTCGACACCCCCAGGGGCGTGGTGTCGCCGAGGGCGCCGCCCGTGAAGGCCCCCGAGCCCTGGGCGGCCCACCAGCGGCGGCCCAGCGCGGGGGCGGAGACCACGCCGACGACCGGCCGGAACACCCCGTCGGCGTCCTCGGTCATGAGGGAGATCAGCGTCGCCCACACGGGGACCCCGCGCACGTAGTTCTTCGTACCGTCGATCGGGTCGACGACCCAGCGGCGCGGGCCCTCGCCCTTGAGGCCGTACTCCTCGCCCAGGATCGCGTCGGAGGGCCGCGCGGCCAGGATGCCGGCCCGGACGATCTCCTCGGTGGCGGTGTCCGCCTCGCTCACCGGGGTCATGTCGGGCTTCGTCTCGACCGCCAGATCGAGGGCGCGGAAGCGCCGCATCGTGGCGACGTCGGCGGCGTCGGCGAGCTCAAGGGCAAGGCGCAGGTCATCGTCATACTCGGGCATGTCCGAACAGTATCGACACTCCCGCGGACCGGCGAACGGGTCCCACGGTGCGGCCGGGAGGCGCCCTTGACAGAACCTGTCGCTCCGTCAACTCTGGCGGGGAAGCCTATCGGGGGGAGCGGGCGATGCCTGCGGCGCGCGAGTCCTTGCTGCGAGCGGCGGAAGCCGCCCTGTCCGCCCAGCCCTGGCCCGCCGTGCGGATGACCGAGGTGGCGGCCGTCGCCGGGGTGTCCCGGCAGACCCTCTACAACGAGTTCGGCGGGAAAGCCGGCCTCGGCCGGGCGCTGGTGCGCCGCGCCGCCGACCGGTACCTCGACGGCGTGGACCGGGCCCTGCGCCCCGAGGCCCTGATCCCCGGGACAGCCCGGGGGTCGGCCTGCGCCGCCGAACGGCTCGCCGCCGTCGCCGAGTGGACCGTACGGGAGGCCCGGGCGCAACCCCTCGTACGGGCCCTGCTGACCGGGTGCTGGGACGGGGCGTTGCCCTCGCCGCCCACGATGGGGTTACGGCCGGGGCAGGCGGCGCCCGGCCCCGCGGAGCTGGTCCGCGCCGTCAGCGAGCGGGCCGCGACCGCGCTCGCGCCGGAACCGGCGCAACGCTGCGAGCTCGTCGTACGGCTCGCGCTCTCCTACGTCCTCGCGCCCGGCGCGGACGACGCCGGCCCCGGCCGGCTGCTGCGGCTCACGGGGGCGGGGCCCGCCGGGGCGGCGGTCGGAGGAGCGGCGGTCGGAGGGGCCGCCCTCAGTGGGCCGAACCGGACAGCTGGAGTCCGATGACGCCCAGGATGACCAGCGAGATCGAGACGAGCTTCAGGGTGGAGACCAGGTCGCCCAGGAAGACCATGCCGTAGATCGCGGTACCGGCCGCGCCGATCCCCGTCCACACCGCGTACGCCGGCCCCACGTCCAGCTTCTTGAGCGCGAGCGTCAACAGTCCGAAGCTGCCGAGCGCGAAGCACGCGAACGCGACGGTGGGCCACAGGCGGGTGAACCCGTGGGACAGCTTGAGGCAGACCGCGAAACCGGTCTCCAGGAGTCCGGCGACCACGACCAACAGCCACGCCATGGCTTGTGCCTCCCCGCGTCAGGTGACGTCGTGTCACTTGGTGCGATGAGCATTTATCCCGATGTGACCTCGGGTAAACCCGGGCCCGCCCCGCCGCACGGCCCCGCGGCCGCGGTCAGTCGCCCTCGCGCCGCTCCCGCGTCTGCAACAGGCGGCGCAGCGAGTACAGCCGCGCCGGGTCGGCGTGGCCCTTCTCCACCCAGGCGTCGAGCGCGCAGTCCTGCTCGTCGTGGCTGCACGCCCGCGGGCACTCCTCCGTCCCCGGCACCAGGTCCGGGAAGGCCAGGATCACCCGGGAGGGGTCCACGTGGTGCAGGCCGAAGGAGCGCACGCCGGGGGTGTCGATGACCCAGCCGTCGCCGGAGGGCAGCGGCAGGGCCAGCGCGGAGGTCGTGGTGTGCCGGCCGCGGCCGGTGACCGCGTTGACGTGGCCGGTGGCGCGCTGGCGGCCCTCGGCCACCAGCGAGTTGACCAGCGTGGTCTTGCCGACGCCCGAATGCCCGACGAAGGCGGTGATCCGGCCGTTCAGCCGCTCGCGCACCCGCTCGGCCGCGTCGCCCGTCGCCAGCTCCTCGCGGTTGGTGACGACGTAGTTCAGGCCGAAGGTCGAGTAGATCTCCAGGATCTTGTCGGCGGAGGTCAGGTCGGACTTGGTGAGGACGAGCAGCGGCTCCAGCCCCGCGTCGTACGCGGCCACCAGGCAGCGGTCGATCATCCGGGGTCGGGGCTCCGGATCGGCCAGGGCCGTGACGATGGCCAGCTGGTCGGCGTTGGCGACGACCACCCGTTCGTACGGGTCGTCGTCGTCCGCGGTGCGCCGCAGGACCGACTTGCGCTCCTCGATCCGCACGATCCGGGCCAGGGTGTCCTTGTTGCCGGTCAGGTCGCCGACGATCCAGACCCGGTCACCCACCACCGCGGCCTTGCGGCCGAGCTCGCGCGACTTCATGGCGTGAACGGTCCGGTCCTCGACCAGACAGGTCAGCCTGCCGCGGTCGACGGTCAGGACGAAGCCCTCCGAGGCGTCCTCGTGCTTGGGCCGGATGTTCGTCCGCGGCCGGTTGCCCTTGGGGTTCGGGCGCTGGCGGATGTCGTCCTCGTCGGTGTGCTTGCCGTACCTGCGCATGACGGGCCCTACGCTCCCGCTCCCGGCGCTTCGCCGAGCATGTCCGCCCACATCGCCGGGAAGTCCGGGAGGGTCTTCGCGGTCGTCGCCACGTTCTCGATCTCCACGCCCTTCACCGCGAGGCCGATCACCGCGCCCGCGGTGGCCATGCGGTGGTCGTCATAGGTGTGGAAGACGCCGCCGTGCAGCGGGCGGGGCCGGATGTGCAGGCCGTCGGCGGTCTCGGTGACGTCGCCGCCGAGCCCGTTGATCTCCGCCGTCAGGGCGGCCAGGCGGTCCGTCTCGTGCAGCCGCAGGTGCTGGACGCCGCGCAGGATCGACTCCGAGTCGGCCAGCGCGGCGACCGCCGCGATGCCGGGGGTCAGCTCGCCGACCTCGCCGAGGTCGACGTCGATGCCGTGGATCCTGCCGGAGCCGGTGAAGACCAGGCCCGCGTCGGTCAGCTCGCAGGAGCCGCCCATCTCGGTGAAGATCCGGCGCAGCGCGTCACCGGGCTGGGTGGTGCGGCGCGGCCAGTCCGGGATGGTGACCGTACCGCCCGTGATCAGCGCCGCCGCCATGAACGGCTGGGCGTTGGACAGGTCCGGCTCGACGACCATGTCGCGGCCGAGCAGCGCGCCGGGCGTGACCCGCCACACGTTCTTCTCGCCCCCGGCCTCAGGGGTGTCGACCTGGGCGCCGGCCGCGCGCAGCATCTCCACCGTCATCCGGATGTGCGGCATCGACGGCAGCGTCGAGCCGGTGTGCCGGACCTCGACGCCCTGGTTGAAGCGCGGGGCGGAGAGCAGCAGCGCGGAGACGAACTGGGAGGAGTTGGAGGCGTCGATCTCGACCGTGCCGCCCTCCAGGGCCCCACCGCCCTGGACGGTCATGGGCAGCGCGCCCCGGCCGTCGTCGTCGATCCGGGCGCCGAGGGCGCGCAGGGCGTTGATGACCTCGCCGAGGGGACGCTCGTAGGACCGCGGGTCGCCGTCGAAGCGGATGTCGCCGGTGGCCAGGGTGGCGACGGGCGGCAGGAAGCGCATGACCGTGCCCGCGTTGCCGACGTCGACGGTGGCCGGGCCGTGCAGGCCGGCGGGGATGATCCGCCAGGCCTCGCCGCTGTCCCCGTCGGCGGAGCTGGAGGCGACGGTCTCCTCGATGCCGACGCCGAGCGCGCGCAGCGCGTCCGACATCAGCCGGGAGTCGCGCGAGCGCAGCGGACGGCGGACCCAGCCGGGTTCGGCGGCGAGGGAGGCGAGCACGAGCGCGCGGTTGGTGACCGATTTGGAACCCGGCACGGTGACGGTGGCGTGGACGGCCCCGTCCGCTAGGGGGGCGGGCCAGAGGGCGTGGAGCGAGGGGGTCTCGGTCATGGCCTCCACTTTAGTGGCTTCCCCGGACCCCGGATCTTGATCGCTGCGCCGTCTCAGAGGCCGAGAAGTCGGGTTCCGCCCCCGACGAGCGAGGACAGCGCGACGACGTGGAAGAACAGCAGCCACACGACGGGGTGCACGTGGGTGAGCCGCCCCAGCTGGTCGGCGTCGGAGTCGGGGGCCCCGCCGTGCCGGCGCTTGGCCTGGAGCTCGAAGACCGGTCGGACGCCACCCAGCAGCAGGAACCACACCACCGCGTACGCGAACACCGCCTGCACCTCGGACGGCGCGAACCAGGACACCAGGACGAAGACGGCGCCGGTCAGCACCACCGTCAGCACCCCGTACGCGTTGCGGATCATGATCAGCATCACGACCAGCAGGGCGGTGGCCAGCCACAGCAGCAGCGTGATCCGGTGCGCCGAGAGCAGCACGGCCCCGCCGAGGCCCAGCAGGGACGACGCCGTGTACCCGGCGGCGGCCGTCAGGATCATGCCGAGTCCGTAGGGCTTGCCGCGGCTGACGGTGACCCCGCTGGTGTCGGAGTGCAGGGTGATCCCGTCGAGCCGACGTCCGGACAGCAGGGCGATCAGGCCGTGGCCGCCCTCGTGCGCGATGGTGACCGCGTTGCGGGCGACCCGCCACACCGGCCGGACGGCGACCACGGCCAGCGCGACCAGGCCCGCGGCGACCACCAGCCGCCAATCCGGCTCCGTCTGTATCCCGGTGAGGCGGTCCCAGATGCCGGCTGTCGTGGTGCTGTCCATGAAGTGGCGAACTCCTTGCGGTGGTGGGCGGGTGCCATGGCAGTGTGTCAGCCATGTGCGGAAGGTTTGCGGCGAGTCGTACGCCCGAGGAGTTGGCGGGGATATTCGGCGTCGAGCGGTGGGAGCCGAGCGAGACGTTGGCACCCGACTGGAACGTGGCTCCGACCAAGGAGGTCCACGTCGTCCTCGACCGTCCCCTCAAGGACGCGGCGGATCCGCGTCCGGTTCGCCAGCTGCGGAGCCTGAAGTGGGGGCTCGTGCCGTCCTGGGCCAAGAGCCCCGAGGGCGCCGCCCGGATGATCAACGCGCGGTCGGAGACCCTGCACGAGAAGCCGTCCTTCCGCCGCCCCTTCGCGCAGCGCCGCTGCATCGTCCCCGCCGACGGCTACTACGAGTGGGTCACCGCCCACGACGAACGGCAGCTGGAGGTGGAGGGTAGGAAGAAGCGGGCGCGCAAGCAGCCGTACTTCGTGCTCCCCACCGACGGCTCGGTCTTCGCGATGGCCGGCCTCTACGACTTCTGGCGCGACCGGACCCTGCCCGACGAGCACCCCCTGGCCTGGTGGGTGACCTGCTCGGTGATCACCGCGGAGGCCGAGACGGGCCCGCTGGGCGTGGCGCCGGCCGAGGGGCCGAAGTCGCTGTCCGACATCCACCCGCGGATGCCGCTGATGCTCACCCCGGACCGCTGGGACGCCTGGCTGGACCCGGCCCGCGGCGACGAGGCCGAGCTGCGGGACCTGCTGACGCCGCCACCGGGCGGGCTGATGCGGGCCTACCCGGTGTCCACCGCCGTCAGCAACGTCCGCAACAACGGGCCGGAACTGCGGGGCGAGCTCGCGGCGCCGGAGGAGGGCACGCTCTTCTGACCCGGCGGGAGCGGGCGGGACCGACCGGCTCCGACTCCGGCTCCGGCTCCGGCTCCGACGCCGGCTCGGGCTCCGGCTCCGCCCCGACGCGGCCCGGCCCCGCCCGGCCCGGCTCGACGGCCGCGACCCGGCATGATCGGCCCCATGACATCGCAGCGCGCCGTGACCACCGAGAGCGTCGACACCCCGGCGGGCGAGGCCCGCATCACCTGGCACCCCGCCCGCGGGGCGCGGCTCGTCCTCGCCGTGAGCCACGGGGCCGGGGGCGGGATCGAGGCCCGCGACCTCCAGGCCCTGGCCGCGGCCCTGCCGCCGCTGGGGGTGAGCGTCGCCCTGGTGGAGCAGCCCTGGCGGGTCGCCGGGAAGAAGGTCGCCGCCGCCCCCAAGGTGCTGGACGAGGGCTGGCGGGGCCTGTGGCCCGCCCTGGCCCGGCCCGGGCTGCCGGTGGTGGCGGGCGGGCGCAGCGCCGGAGCCCGGGTGGCCTGCCGGACCGCCGCCGAGCTGGACGCGGCCGGGGTGCTCGCCCTGGCCTTCCCGCTGCACCCGCCGGGCCGGCCCGAGAAGTCCCGGGCCGCGGAGCTGCTGGGCGCCGACCGGCCCGTCCTGGTGGTGCAGGGCGGCCGGGACCCGTTCGGGAGGCCCGAGGAGTTCCCGGAGCCGGCCGGGCAGGACCCGTACGAACTGGTCGGGGTGCCGTACGGCGACCACGGTTTCGCGGTGCCGAAGAAGGCCGGACCGACGCCGGAGGAGACCCTCGCCGTGATCACCGCGGCGGTGGCCGCGTGGCTCGGCCGGCTCAGTGCGCGGCCATGACCTGACACATGTGGGGGTGATCCCGCTCACCCGCTTCCGCCCGCGCACCGAAAGGGCCGGAAAAGGCGTACGGGGCCCGGGAATGCGGGGCCCCGGGGGCCTGTTGTGGGGAGTGTCGGTACACACGGGAAACACGTCGGAGGAGAGGGACCGCATGGCCCAGGTCATCAGCCAGAACCGTCCGCAGGCCGCTGACCTGGACTGGACCGTTCTGCCCGGCCCCAAGCGCAGTTCGCTTCGGGCGGCGGAGGGCCGGGATGGTCGACTATTCTCCGATTCGAGCGGATCCGCTTTCGGAGCCGCCACGCTGTCGGAGGAGGTGGGTCCTGTCGCTGGGACCGACGAAGGCCAGGCGCAGGAGACTACTCCGGAGCGCAATGCGCGCTTCGAGCGGGACGCCCTCGGCTACCTCGACCAGATGTACTCCGCCGCGCTGCGCATGACGCGCAATCCGGCCGACGCCGAGGACCTGGTCCAGGAGACGTACGCGAAGGCGTACGCGTCCTTCCACCAGTTCCGCGAGGGCACCAACCTCAAGGCGTGGCTGTACCGCATTCTGACCAACACGTTCATCAACTCCTACCGCAAGAAGCAGCGCGAACCGCAGCGCAGTGCGGCGGAGGAGATCGAGGACTGGCAGCTGGCGCGCGCCGAGTCGCACATGTCGACCGGATTGCGTTCGGCGGAATCGCAGGCGCTCGATCACCTGCCCGATTCCGATGTGAAGGAAGCGCTCCAGGCCATTCCGGAGGAGTTCCGCATCGCGGTCTATCTTGCCGACGTAGAAGGCTTTGCGTACAAGGAGATCGCGGACATCATGGGTACACCCATCGGTACGGTCATGTCGCGACTGCACCGTGGCCGCCGTCAACTCCGCGGAATGCTGGAGGACTATGCCCGTGAGCGCGGGCTGGTTCCCGCCGGCGCGGGAGAGTCGAACGACCTGAAAGGCTCGGGCTCATGAGCTGCGGAGAGCCGCACGAGACGGAGTGCGCGGAGGTCCTGGACCATCTCTATGAGTTCCTGGACCACGAGATGCCGGACAGTGACTGCACGAAGTTCGAGACGCACTTCGGCGAGTGCAATCCCTGCTTGGAGAAGTACGGCCTGGAACAGGCCGTCAAGAAGCTGGTGAAGCGCTGCTGCGGTTCGGACGACGTGCCGTCCGATCTGCGGTCCAAGGTGATGGGTCGGATCGAGCTGATCCGCTCGGGCCAGGCCGTCCCCGATCACGACGTCACCGCGGGGCCCGCCCCCGGCTGAAGAACCGCCGGCCCGAACGCCGGCGGCTGAATTGGTCGATGCTTCAACAACCGCCCCCGGAAGGGCACTTCGTTCACCCGAAGGTGCTAATCCGGGGGCGTTCGCACGGCGCAAAGCGCAAAGGGGCCACGCTCCGTTCGGAGGCCGCCCTATTCTCCCCTCCCGGTACCGATGTGATTCCGGTACCCGGCCTGTGCGTCACGGGGGAGGAGAGCGCCATGCGGGTACTACCGCCGGCCGCCCGCGTCTGCGTCCTGTCCGCGGTCCTCGCCGCCCTCGCCTGCGTCGCCCCGGCCGTGACGGACGCCGCCACGCCGTGGGACGTGGTCGCGCCGGCGGCCGCGCTCTACCTCGGCTGCGAACTCGTCCGGATCTGCCCCCTGCCGGGACACCGGGTCCCCGAGGGCATCGGCTCCTTCTTCCCCGTCG
The DNA here is from genome assembly GCF_040651775.1 of Streptomyces sp. NPDC048383. Taxonomy (NCBI): domain Bacteria; kingdom Bacillati; phylum Actinomycetota; class Actinomycetes; order Kitasatosporales; family Streptomycetaceae; genus Streptomyces; species Streptomyces sp. NPDC048383. The sequence goes on along the minus strand of NZ_JBEZKS010000041.1, from coordinate 64,208 downwards.
TGCTGGCCGCGGTGTTCCTGCTGCCGCCCGCCGCCGCCGCGCTCGTGGCCGTGCCCGGGGGACTCGCGCAGCTGGTGGTCGAGCGGCCCGTCGGGGTGCGGCGGGTGTGGCACGCCGCCCAGCAGGCGCTGGCCGCCTGGGTCGCCGGCCGGCTCTTCGGACTCCTCGGCGGCCGCCGGGCGCTGGGGGCCGCGGCCGGCTCGGGCGGCGGGGGCTCCGGATCCCCGAGCGGCGCCGGAGGCGCCGGCGACCCGGCCGGGTGGCCGGCCGACTTCCCGTACGCGATGCTCCCCGCGACGGCCGCCGCCGTCGCCTTCTGCCTCGTCCTGACCGCCCTCGACGGGATCGTCCTCGCCGCCGCCGAGCGCCGCCCCGTCGGCGCCGCCTGGCGCGGCCTGCTCACCCGCTCCCTCCTGCCGCACTGCGTCCACGGCCTCGCCGGACTGATGATGGCCGTCATGTGGCACAGCCCGTACGGGCTCCCGGCCGCGCTGCTCGTCCTGCTGCCGATGTACATCTCCTGCTGGGTCTTCGCCCAGTACCACCGCGAGCACGCCGCCCACCAGGCCACGATCCGGGCCCTCGTCCAGGCCGTCGACATCAAGGACCGCTACACCCGCGGTCACAGCGAGCGGGTCGGGCAGGCCTCCGCGATGATCGCCCGGGAGCTGGGCATGGCCGGGGACCGGCTGGAGACCGTCCGCATCGCCGGGATCCTGCACGACGTCGGCAAGCTCGGCGTCCCCACCCGATTGCTGCGCAAGGACGGACCGCTGACCCCCGAGGAGCGCCGCGTCATCGAGCTGCACCCGGAGTACGGGCACGAGATGGTGCGCGGCATCGCCTTCCTGGGGGAGGCCCGGTCGGCGATCCTGCACCACCACGAACGGGTCGACGGCACGGGCTACCCGTACGGGCTGAACGGGGAACAGATCCCGGTGCTGGCCCGGGTGGTGGCGGTAGCCGACTCCTTCGACGCGATGACCTCGACCCGTTCCTACAGCCGGGCCCGCCCGGTGCCGGTCGCCCTGGCCGAGCTGGAGCGGTGCGCGGGCTCCCAGTTCGACCCGGCGATGGTCGAGGCCCTGGTGGGCGCCATCGGCCGGCACGGCTGGCATCCGGTGGTCACCTCCGACGACGACCTCCAGGTCATCGGCCCCGCCGCTGCCCCCGGGCTGCCGCCGCAGGGCCGCGAGGGCGGCCCGCCGCGGCCGGACGTCGGGACCGGCGCCGGGGATTCCGGGGCGCGGGGGGCACGGCCCGGGGCGGCCGGGCCCGGCGACGGCGCCGGCGGTCGGGGCGTGCGGTGAGGGCCGCCGGCGTACGGGTGATCCGCGCGGCCGCCGCCCTGGTGGCGCTGGCCGGACTCGCCCACACCCTGTGGAGCGGCGTCGCCGACCCCGGCGTCGCCCTCGCCTTCGCCGTCCTCATCACGGTCGGCGAGCTGGCCCGCCGGCACCCCGGCCCCGCCCCGCGCGCCGGCGGGGGCGGTGAACCGGCCGGGCCGCCGCCGGCGCGCGACCGGCACCCGGCGCCGTTGGGCTCCGCCGGCGCGCTCGCCTACGCCCTGCTCGGCCAGAACGGCGGCCACTCCACCCACCACGGGGCCCTCCAGACCGTCACCGTCGTCGTCGCGGCGGCCCTCGTGGGGATCGTTCCGCACGTCGCCCGCGGTCGCGGGCCGGCCCTGGACCACGTGGCCCGCCGGGTGCTCACCGTCGCCTTCGCCGCCGTCTGCTTCCAGCCGCTCTACAACTCCGGGCGACTGGAGGAGTGGATCGGGCAGGGCCCGTACCTCGTCGCATTCCTGTTGTTCCTGCTCGGCCTCACCGCGCTGTGCGACGCCGTGCTCGCCGCCGCCCTGGCGGCCGCCCGCACCGGCTGGCCGTACGGACCGGTGCTGCGCGACGAGCTGCGCGCCCAGCTCGGCATCGGCTCGGCGATCTGCGCGTCCGGGGTGGTGATGGCCCTCGGCGCGGCCGTGGCGGGCCTGTGGGCGCTGCCCGTGTTCAGCGTGCCGCTGCTGCTCACCCAAATGTCCTTCCACCGGATCACGGCCGTCCGCACCACCTACCGGCAGACGATCACCTCGCTGGCCCGGGCCACCGAGATCGCCGGGTACACCCCGCCCGGCCACGCGCGCCGGGTGGCCGCGCTGAGCCGCTCGGTCGGCCGGGAGCTCGGCCTCTCGGAGCGGGAGCTGACCGTGCTGGAGTACGCCGCCCTGATGCACGACATCGGTCAGCTGTCCCTCGTCGACCCCGTGCCCTCGGGCGCCACCGCCGAGCTGCCCGCCGCCGAGGCCCGCCGGATCGCCGAACTCGGTGGCGAGGTGGCCCGTCGCACGGGGGTCCCCGCCGAGGTGGCGGTGATCGTGGAGCGGCAGGCGGACCCGTACCGGGACCAGCCCGTCGCCGCCCGCATCGTGCGCGCGGTGAACGCGTACGACGACCTCGCCGGCGGGGCCCGTCACCCGGGCGGCTCCCTCGCGGCCCTGGAGCGGCTGCGGCTGGGCACCGGGCACGAGTACGAGCCCGGAGTCGTGGAGTCCTTGGCCCGGGTTCTGGCCAGGGGCGGGCGGAGCCGAGTCGTTTCCGTTCCACCGGGGTAACCCATGGGTAATGAGCGGGCGTCCGAGCGGGCATGGTTGGATGCAGTAGGAGTGTCCGTGAGGGTGTCCGCAAGGCTGCACCGTTGGACCGGCAGGCGGGAATCGTGAGGATCTTCGGGAAGGTACGGCATCGGCCCTCCGCCTCGTGGCGGCAAGCCACCGACCGCGCGTTCACGCTGATCGGTGACGGGCGGTACGAGGACGCGGGCGCGCTCCTGACCAGAGCGGCGGACCTGGAGCCCTGGTTGTCGGAGTCCTGGTTCAACCTGGCCCTGCTGCACAAGTTCCGCCACGACTGGGAGCAGGCACGGGCCGCGGGGCTGCGGGCGGTGGCGCTCCTGGACCGTGAGGCGGGCGCCCCGGACTGGTGGAACGTCGGCATCGCCGCGACCGCGCTCCAGGACTGGCCGCTGGCCCGCCGGGCCTGGCAGGCGTACGGGCTGAAGGTGCCCGGGGACCCGCACAGCAGCGCGGGGACCGGCGAGCCCGTCGGCATGGAGCTGGGCAGCGCCGCGGTGCGGCTGTCGCCCGAGGGCGAGGCCGAGGTCGTGTGGGGCCGCAGGCTCGATCCGGCCCGGATGGAGGTCCTCTCGATCCCGCTGCCCTCCTCGGGGCGGCGCTGGGGCGAGGTCGTCCTGCACGACGGGGTCCCGCACGGCGAGCGGGTCACCGCGGCCGGACCCTCGTACCCCGTCTTCGACGAGATCGAGCTGTGGGCGCCCTCGCCGGTGCCGACCTGGGTGGTGCTGCTCGAAGCGGCCACCGAGGCCGACCGCAACGCGTTGGAGCAGCTGGCCTCGGACGCGGGCTTCGCCGCCGAGGACTGGTCCTCGTCGGTGCGGCTGCTGTGCCGGACGTGTTCGGAGAGCGCGATGCCGAGCGGCGAGGCCGCCGGCGACCACCTGGACCCGCACGACCACAGCGAGCCCGGTCACCCCGGCCCGCTGGGCCACCGCACGGCGGGCTCCGGTCCGCTGTGGGTGCCCGAGCGCGAATGCGGCATCGCCGCGCCGGCCGGCCTGGTGCGCGGGCTCCTGGACGGCTGGGTGGCCGACAGTCCGGACAGCCGGGAGTGGCGGGATCTCGAAGAAGTCTGCTGAGTGCGGGCCGTAGGCTGTACCGGTCACATCGGTGGCTCGGGCGAATCTACGGAAGGCGTACGGCGGACATGGCGCAGCAGGAGAACCAGGTGGTCCCGGTCGACGACGAGGGCTGGGTCGTGGACACCGAGGACTGTGAGGCGCGCGAGCTCGCCCACCGCGAGCGGGGCACGTCCCGCCCGATCACGGTGGTCGGCAACCCGGTGCTGCACCGGGAGTGCAAGGACGTCACCGAGTTCGGCGAGGAACTGGCGCAGCTCATCGACGACATGTTCGCCAGCCAGAAGACCGCCGAGGGCGTGGGCCTGGCCGCGAACCAGATCGGCGTGGACGCGAAGGTCTTCATCTACGACTGCCCGGACGACGACGGCAAGCGCCACACCGGTGTCGTCGTCAACCCGAAGCTCGTCGAGCTGCCGGCCGCGGGCCGCGTGCTGGACGACTCGAACGAGGGCTGCCTGTCCGTCCCGACCGCCTACGCCGCGCTGGCCCGCCCGGACTACGCCGAGGTGACCGGCCAGGACGCGCGGGGCAACCCGATCAAGGTCCGTGGTACCGGCTACTTCGCCCGCTGCCTCCAGCACGAGACCGACCACCTGTACGGGTACCTGTACATCGACCGGCTCTCCAAGCGCGACCGCAAGGACGCCCTGCGCCAGATGGCGGAGAACACCCCGCGCTACGAGGTCGTCCCGAACGACTGATCCGCGCCCCGTTCGGCCGTGAGGGCCCCGCACCGGATGCCGGCGCGGGGCCCTCGTCGTGGGACGGCCGCGCCCGGCACCGCCGGTCGGGCCGCCGTCGCTCAGGCCACCGCGCGCGGCCCCCGGAAGGCGCGGCGGAAGGCGTTCGGGGTGGTGCCGAGGGTGCGCAGGAAGTGGTGGCGCAGGGCGGCCGCGTTGCCGAAGCCGCTGCGGCCGGCGATCGCGTCGACGGTCTCGTCGGAGGACTCCAGCAGCTCCTGCGCGAGCAGCACCCGCTGGCGCAGCACCCACTGGTACGGGGTGGTGCCCGTCTCCTGCTGGAAGCGGCGGGCGAAGGTGCGCGGGGACATGTGCGCGCGCTCCGCGAGCTGCTCGACGGTGATCTCCTCCGCGAGGTGGCGGGCCATCCAGCCGAGCACCTCGCCGACCGTGTCGCAGGAGGTGCGGGGCAGCGGTCTCCGGATGAACTGCGCCTGACCGCCGTCGCGGTGCGGCGGTACGACCATCCGCCGCGCGATCGTGTTGGCGACCTCGGCGCCGTGCTCCTGGCGCAGCACGTGCAGACAGGCGTCGATGCCCGAAGCGGTACCGGCGGCCGTGATCACCGGCCCCTCGTCGACGTAGAGCACGTCCGGGTCGACCAGGGCGCGCGGGAAGCGGCGCGTCAGCGCGGGGGCGTGCATCCAGTGCGTGGTGCAGCGGCGCCCGTCCAGCAGCCCGGCCGCCCCCAGGACGAAGGCCCCGCTGCACACGCTGAGCACCCGCGCCCCCCGGTCCACGGCCCGTCGCAGGGCGTCGAGGAAGGGCTCGGGGTACTCCCGTACGGCCGCCTTCCGGTCGGCGGGCAGGCAGATCAGGTCGGCCTCCTCCAGCCGCTCCAACCCGTACCGCGGCGCGATGGCGAAACCCACGTCCGCCATGGTCAGCGGGCCCTCCTCGGCTGCGCACACGGCGAAGTCGTACACCGGCATTCCCTGCTCGCTCCGGTCGATCCCGAAGACCTCGCAGAAGATCCCGAACTCGAAGGGCGCCACCTCGTCGACGAGCGCCACCGCCACATTCCTCAGCATGGCCCCAGTGTGGCAGTAATTCGCTCTTCGATGACAGTCCTGCCACTGGCCGGGTTCCGTCGACGGGGTGACAGTGGAGACATGAACACGTTCCTGAGCTACCTCGCCGTCCTCGCCGTCGCCGCCCTGCTCCTCGCCCCCAGCCTGTACGGGCTTCTGCGCGAGCGGCGCGTCGACCAGCAGCTGCGGGCCGTGGAGCACCGGGTCGTGTGGCTGCCGCGCCAGAAGGCGGGCGGACGGACACCGGCCCCGGTCCGGCCCGGCCGACGGCCCCTCGTCCGGCGCCGGGGGCGCCTCGCCCACTGAGCGCCGCCGACGCCCTCCCCCCCCCGGAACGCGAAGGAGCCGGGACGCGATCGCCTCGCGTCCCGGCTCCCGTCACAGCGGGGGTGCGCGGCCGTACTAGAAGTCCTCGTCCAGGTCGACCGTGCCCTCGACCGCGACCTGGTAGGCCGACGGGCGGCGCTCGAAGAAGTTCGTCAGCTCCTGGACGCCCTGGAGCTCCATGAACGAGAACGGGTTCTGCGAGCCGTACACCGCGGGGAACCCGAGGCGCACCAGACGCTGGTCCGCGACGCACTCCAGGTACTCGCGCATCGACTCGGTGTTCATGCCCGGCAGACCGTCGCCGCACAGGTCACGACCGAACTGCAGCTCCGCCTCCACGGCCTCCTTCAGCATGTCGGTGACCTGCTGCTGGAGGGCGTCGTCGAAGAGCTCCGGCTCCTCCTTGCGGACGGTGTCCACGACCTCGAAGGCGAAGTTCATGTGCATCGTCTCGTCGCGGAACACCCAGTTGGTGCCCGTCGCCAGACCGTGCAGCAGGCCCCGCGAACGGAACCAGTACACGTACGCGAAGGCGCCGTAGAAGAACAGGCCCTCGATGCACGCCGCGAAGCAGATCAGGTTCAGCAGGAAACGACGGCGGTCGGCCCGCGTCTCCAACTGGTCCAGCTTCTCGACCTCGTTGATCCACTTGAAGCAGAACTGCGCCTTCTCGCGGATCGAGGGGATCTCCTCGACCGCGTCGAACGCGGCGGCGCGGTCGTCCGGGTCGGGCAGGTAGGTGTCGAGCAGCGTCAGGTAGAACTGGACGTGCACGGCCTCCTCGAACAGCTGGCGCGACAGGTACAGCCGCGCCTCCGGGGAGTTGATGTGCTTGTACAGCGTCAGCACGAGGTTGTTCGAGACGATCGAGTCGCCCGTCGCGAAGAACGCGACCAGCCGGCCGATCATGTGCTGCTCACCGGGCGTCAGCTTCGCGAGGTCCGCGACGTCCGAGTGGAGGTCGACCTCCTCGACGGTCCAGGTGTTCTTGATCGCGTCCCGGTAGCGCTCGTAGAAGTCCGGGTAGCGCATCGGGCGGAGCGTCAGCTCGAAGCCCGGGTCCAGCAGGTTCTTCTTCTTGTCGGTGGTGCTCACTGGCAGGCCTCGCACGATTCGGGGTTCTCAAGGGAGCAGGCCAGCGCCTCCGCGTCGGTCACGGCCTGCGGGAGCGCCGCGGGGGCGGCGGCCTGCGCGGCGCGGGCGATCTTCGTCGCCGGGCGCGAGCGCAGGTAGTACGTGGTCTTCAGGCCCTGCTTCCAGGCGTACGAGTACATCGAGCTGAGCTTGCCGATGGTCGGCGTCTCCAGGAACAGGTTCAGCGACTGGGACTGGTCGAGGAACGGCGTACGGGCGGCCGCCATGTCGATCAGCCCGCGCTGCGGGATCTCCCACGCGGTCCGGTACAGCTCGCGCACCTCGGCCGGGATCCAGCCGAAGCCCTGCACGGAGCCGCTGGACTCGCGCAGCGCCTCGCGGGTCTGCGCGTCCCACACGCCGAGCCGCTTCAGCTCGCTCACCAGGTACGCGTTGACCTGGAGGAACTCACCGCTGAGGGTCTCGCGCTTGAACAGGTTGGAGACCTGCGGCTCGATGCATTCGTACACGCCCGCGATCGAGGCGATCGTCGCCGTGGGCGCGATGGCCAGGAGCAGCGAGTTGCGCATGCCGGTCTTCGCGACGCGGGCGCGCAGGGCGTCCCAGCGCTCGGGCCAGTTCAGCTCGACGTCGTAGTGGTCCGGGTGCAGGACACCGCGGGCGGTACGGGTCTTCTCCCAGGCCGGGAGCGGGCCGCTGCGCTCGGCGAGGTCGCAGGAGGCCTCGTACGCGGCGAGCATGATGCGCTCGGAGAGCTTCGTGGACAGCGCCTTCGCCTCGGGGGAGTCGAAGGGCAGCTTCAGCTGGAAGAAGACGTCCTGGAGGCCCATCGCGCCCAGACCCACCGGACGCCAGCGGGCGTTGGAGCGCCCGGCCTGCTCGGTCGGGTAGAAGTTGATGTCCACCACGCGGTCGAGGAAGGTCACGGCCGTGCGGACGGTCTCGTCCAGGCGCTCCCAGTCGATCTCCCCGCCGTCGGCCCCCCGCACGACGAAGGCGCCCATGTTGATCGAGCCGAGGTTGCAGACGGCCGTCTCGCTGTCGTCGGTGACCTCGATGATCTCGGTGCACAGGTTCGAGGAGTGGACGACCGAGCCCGGCTCGGCGGTCTGGTTCGCCGTGCGGTTGGAGGCGTCCTTGAAGGTCATCCAGCCCTGGCCGGTCTGCGCGAGGGTGCGCATCATCCGGCCGTACAGGTCGCGGGCGGGCATGGTCTTGCGGGCCAGGCCGTCCGCCTCGGCCTTGCGGTAGGCGGCGTCGAAGGCGTCGCCCCACAGGTCCACGAGTTCGGGGACGTCGGCGGGGGAGAACAGCGACCACTGGCCGTCGGAGTTCACCCGGCGCATGAACTCGTCCGGCACCCAGTGCGCGAGGTTCAGGTTGTGCGTGCGGCGCTGGTCCTCACCGGTGTTGTCGCGCAGCTCCAGGAACTCCTCGATGTCCGCGTGCCAGGTCTCCAGGTAGACGGCGGCGGCGCCCTTGCGCCGGCCGCCCTGGTTCACCGCGGCGACGGAGGCGTCGAGGGTCTTCAGGAACGGGACGATGCCGTTGGAGTGGCCGTTGGTGCCGCGGATCAGGGAACCGCGGGCGCGGATGCGGGAGTACGACAGGCCGATGCCGCCGGCGTGCTTGGACAGGCGGGCGACCTGGTGGTAGCGGTCGTAGATCGAGTCCAGCTCGTCCAGCGGGGAGTCCAGCAGGTAGCAGGAGGACATCTGCGGGTGCCGGGTGCCGGAGTTGAAGAGCGTGGGGGAGGACGGCAGGTAGTCGAGGCGGCTCATCAGCCGGTAGAGCGAGGCCACTTCCTCGACGGCCTGGACGCTGTCGTCCGCGGCGAGGCCGCAGGCGACGCGCAGCATGAAGTACTGCGGGGTCTCGATGACCTGGCGGGTGATCGGGTGGCGCAGCAGGTAGCGGCTGTGCAGGGTGCGCAGGCCGAAGAAGCCGAAGCGGTCGTCGGCGCCTTCGGCGAGGGCGTGTTCGACCAGCGAGTTCAGCCGGGCGGCGTGGGCCGCGACGAACGCGGCCGTGCGGTCGGCGATCAGGCCCTCGCGGTGGCCGACGGCGACGGACCCGGCGAACGAGGAGGAGCCCTGGCCCGCGGCCTCGTCGGCGACGGCGAGGGTCAACAGCCGGGCGGCGAGGCGGGAGTACGCCGGGTCCTCGGAGATCAGACCGGCCGCGGCCTCGGTGGCCAGCCCGCGCAGTTCGGCCTCGTCGGCGACGGAGCTGCGGCCGCGCAGGGCGGCGGCGGCGACCCGGCCGGGGTCCGTGTCGGGCAGGTCGGCGGTGAGTTCGGTGAGGGTGCGCAGCAGTGCGGTCCCCGGGCCCTCGGGCGCGAGCGCGGCCTCGTTGGCGGACTGGGCGGACTCGGCGCGCGGTGCGGCGGGCGCGATGGTCACGGGGGGAGCTCTCCCTCACTCGGCCCGGTCTTCGACGGGGCGGGGAGAGCGGGCGCACGCGGGAAGGCCACGCACCGGCCCGGACAGGGCAGGCGGTACGTGCACCGCGTGGCGTCCACCGGCCCAACCGCGAGGCCCGGACGTGTCGGCACCCGGTTCGGTCGAGCCGGGCGCGCTGTCGGCAGGTCCTCGGACTTGCGGACGCACCAATGGGTGCACTTCATACCGTTGCGGGACAGTTCCGGATTCGCACCGGATTCCCCTGCGGCGACAGCAGGCATGAGCATACATGTGGGGGCGGCCCGTTGCGGTAGCCCCCACATGTTGTGTCGGGGTGGCTACTGCTCGGGTGCGTACAGCTCCAGGGCGTAGGTGATCAGCGGCACCGTGGGCATCGGGGACCAGTCCCGGGTGGGGGTGCGGACGAAGCCCAGCCGGCCGTACAGCCGGTGCGCGGCCGGCATCTGCGGCTGGGTGGACAGCACCAGCCGGGTCACTCCGGGAAGGGACCTGGCCCGCTCGGCGCAGGCCCGTACGAGGGCCTCGCCGGCGCCCTTGCCCCGACCGGCGGCGGCCACCGCGAGCATCCGGAACTCGGCCTCGCCGGGGCCGGCTATGTCGGCGAGCGGGCTGCCCGGCGGGGCGAACGTCACACCGCCCAGCAGGCGCCCGTCGAGCACGGCGACGAGCACCTCGCCCTCCCCGGCGCGGCCGGCGACGTCGCGCAGCGCGCGCTCGTAGGAGCCGTCGGGGTTGCCGTCGAGCAGACCGTCCCCGAGGTAGGCCAGCGCGGTGATGTCGCCCAACTCTTCGTACTCGGCGGGGAGCGCCGCCCTGATCGTCATGTCCATGCGTCGAGTGTGCGGGACGGACGCGGGGCCCGGGCGACCCGCTCACGCGGAAGGGCCCGCCGGGGGTGGCGGGGCCCTTCCCAGGGGTGCTCAGCAGCAGCGGAAGCCCTCGCGGGGGTCCGCCTCGCGGGCGTCGGTGCGGGCCCGTTCGAAGGCGCGGCGGGTCATGACCCCGGCCTGCGGGTCGTGGGCCCGGGCGTGGGCGACGTAGCGGTCGTACGCCGCCTCGCCGGAGAACTCCCGTACGTAGTACCGGGCCTTCGCCAGCGCCTCCCGCAGTCCGCCCACCGCGCGCGCGGTGTTCACGCGACGGGCTCCTTGACCTTGCCGCCGCCGCTGTCGAGGCCGGCCGCCGCCAGTTCGGCCTTCTCCTCGGCCGTGGCGATGAGCCCGGCCGGGGCGACGATCTTCGACTCGGACCACGGGACCTCGGAGAGGCGGACCGACTCGGGGTGGGCGATCGCCCTGAAGCAGGTCCGGCCCGCGTCCACCAGCACGATGATGATGAGGACCGCGAACAGCACCGACAGGACGCCGTCGACCGTGGCGTTGGTGACCACGGTGTGCATCTCGTCCATGGTCTTGGCGGGCGGCAGCACCTTGTCGGCGTCGATGCCCGTCTGGTACTTGTCGCGCTGGGCGAAGAAGCCGACCTTGACGTCCTCGGAGAAGATCTTCTGGTAGCTGGCGGTGAGGGTGACGGCCACGTCCCACGCCAGCGGGACCCCGGTGACCCAGGCCCACTTCAGTCGCCCGGACTTCACCAGCAGGGTCGTGCAGACGGCCAGCGCGACCGCCGCGAGCAGCTGGTTCGCGATGCCGAACAGCGGGAACAGCTGGTTGATGCCGCCCAGCGGGTCCTTGACGCCGACCCACAGGAAGTAGCCCCAGCCGCCGACGACGACGGCGCTCGCGAGCCACACGCCCGGCTTCCAGCTGACGTCCTTGAAGGACTTGTTCACGTTGCCGAGGGTGTCCTGGAGCATGAACCGGCCCACGCGGGTGCCCGCGTCGACCGTGGTCAGGATGAACAGGGCCTCGAACATGATGGCGAAGTGGTACCAGAACGCCTTCATGCCGGCGCCGCCTATGACGGCCGAGAAGATCTCCGACATTCCGAGTGCGAAGGTCGGCGCGCCACCCGTACGGGAGAGCAGGCTGCTCTCCTCCACGTCCTTCGCGGCCTGCGCGAGGGCGTCCGGGCTGATGGCGAAGCCGAAGTTGGAGACGGCCGCGGAGGCGGTCTCGACCGTGGTGCCGATGACGCCGGGGGGCGAGTTCACGGCGAAGAAGAGGCCGGGCTCGATGATGCAGGCGGCGATGACGGCCATGATGGCGACGAACGACTCGGTGAGCATGGCGCCGTAGCCGATGACCCGGACCTGGGTCTCCTTCTGGATCATCTTCGGGGTGGTGCCGGAGGCGACCAGGGAGTGGAAGCCGGACAGGGCCCCGCACGCGATGGTGATGAAGACGAAGGGGAACATCGAGCCGGCGAACACCGGTCCGTCACCCCGTGCCGCGAAGTCGGTGACCGAGGGCATCTGCAGCGTCGGCATCGCGATGACCACGCCCAGCGCCATCAGCGCGATCGTGCCGACCTTCATGAAGGTGGACAGGTAGTCGCGGGGCGCGAGCAGCAACCACACCGGCAGCACCGAGGCGACGAAGCCGTACGCGATCATCCAGACGACCAGCGTCTCCTTCTCCAGGGTGAAGGTGTCCGCCCAGGAGGACTCGGCGACCCAACCGCCCGCGACGATGGCGAGCAGCAGCAGCGCGACGCCGATGGCGGAGACCTCGGTGACCCGGCCCGGCCGCAGCACGCGCAGGTACACGCCCATGAAGAGGGCGATCGGGATGGTCATGCCGATGGAGAAGACGCCCCAGGGGGAGTGCGCCAGGGCGTTGACGATGACGAGGGCCAGCACCGCCAGCAGGATGATCATGATGGCGAACACGGCGACCAGGGCGGCGGCTCCGCCCACCGGCCCTATCTCGTCCCGGGCCATCTGGCCGAGCGAACGGCCGTCGCGGCGAGTGGAGAAGAACAGCGTCACCATGTCCTGGACGGCGCCGGCGAAGATGACGCCGACGACGATCCAGATGGTGCCCGGCAGGTAGCCCATCTGCGCGGCGAGCACGGGACCGACGAGCGGACCCGCGCCGGCGACGGCCGCGAAGTGGTGGCCGAAGAGCACCCGACGGTCGGTGGGATGGAAGTCGACACCGTTGTCGAGGCGTTCGGCGGGGGTGGCCCGGGTCTTGTCGACCCTCAGGACGCGCCGCGAGATGAAGCGCGCGTAGAAGCGGTAGCCGATGGCGTACGAGCCCAGCGCGGCCGCGAGCAGCCAGGCGGCCGAGATCTCCTCGCCCCGCGAGAGGGCCAGCACGCCCCAGCCGATGGCTCCGATCAGGGCCACGAGCGCCCACACGGCGATCTGCTGAGGGGAGAGGCGGCCCGACGGAGAGGGCGAGTCGGGCCTGCCGCCCGGGCTCGCCGCACCCCTCGGTGGTGGAGTCCGGTCTGTTCCTGTTGCGTCCGGTTCCGGCATGATCCTCGTCCCCTCGTCGATCATCTGCTGAAGCGCAGGGAATCTACGGGGGCTTGACCGCTGGACGTAAGCCCCCGTCCGCATAGCGGTACGAGCGTCCACCGAGGATCGAACGGGAGTCAACCGGTGATCACGAAGCGGGCCTCTGAAGACGGGCAACGAACTTGTAACGGTCGCCGCGATATACCGAACGTACCCATTCGACCGGTTCCCCGTCGGCGTCGAGCGAGTGCCGCGAGAGCATCAGCATCGGCAGTCCGACGTCCGTGCCGAGCAGTCCGGCCTCCCGAGGGGTCGCCAGGGAGGTCTCGATGGTCTCCTCCGCCTCCGCGAGGCGGACGTCGTACACCTCGGCGAGGGCCGTGTAGAGAGAGGTGTACTTGACGAGCGAACGGCGCAGCGCGGGGAAGCGCTTGGCCGACAGGTGCGTGGTCTCGATGGCCATGGGCTCGCCGCTCGCGAGCCGCAGCCGCTCGATGCGCAGGACCCGTCCACCGGTGGAGATCTTGAGCAGGCCGGCGAGGGTGTCGTCGGCCGTCACGTACCCGATGTCGAGCAGCTGGGACGTCGGCTCCAGGCCCTGGGCCCGCATGTCCTCCGTGTACGAGGAGAGTTGGAGCGGCTGGGAGACCTTGGGCTTGGCGACGAAGGTGCCCTTGCCCTGGATCCTCTCCAGCCGGCCCTCGACGACGAGCTCCTGAAGGGCCTGCCGGACGGTGGTCCGGGAGGTGTCGAACTCGGCCGCGAGCGTGCGCTCCGGCGGGACCGGCGTGCCGGGGGGGAGCGTTTCGGTCATGTCGAGCAAGTGCCGCTTGAGCCGGTAGTACTTGGGCACGCGTGCCGTCCGAGTGACTGCCCCGCCTTCCGGCTCCGTGGTCGCCCCTTCGGTGGCCATCGCCGCCCGCCTTCCCGACTCCAGTTTCGCTGCCGTCACCGGCTCCTCCGATATGTGCGGTCACATCGTGACACGGGAGGGAGGACAGGCCTCCTCCCTCCCCCAGGTGTCGGTCCGATAACGGACCGAGCACCCGCTCATTAGACCCTTGACACCCCTAAAGGTCTAGGCCAAGCTCCAGCTACTGGTCTAAACCAATCTGGATCGGATCCCGGCCCCACGGGCAGTACTTGGTACGTCACCGCGGTGGGCGAGGGAAGTTGCAGGCAGCATCCCTGAGGAGGGTGGCGTGAAGCGCAAGCTCATCGCGGCGGTCGGAGTCGCGGGCATGGTTATCGGCCTCGCGGCGTGTGGCGACGGTGCCGACGACAAGGCGAAGACCGAAGCATCGGGTGGCGCGGCCAAGGAGATCACCGTCTGGGTGATGGACGGTTCCGCACCGAAGGCCTGGATCGACGAGGTCAACAAGGAGTTCTCGGCCAAGCACCCCGGTGTCACGGTCAAGGTCGAGGAGCAGAAGTGGACCGGCATCCAGGAGAAGGTCACCACGGCCCTTTCCGAGAACACCCCGCCGGACGTCATTGAGCTCGGCAACACCCAGACCGTCGGCTACGCCGTCACCGGTGGCCTCGCCGACCTGTCGGGCGACAAGTCCAAGCTCGGCGCCGACGCCTGGTCGAAGGGCATGACGTCCTCCGCCGAGGTCGACGGCAAGCTCTACGCCGCCCCGTGGTACGCCGCCAACCGCGTCGTCGTCTACGACAAGAAGGCCTACGAGAAGGCCGGCGTCACCGTCCCGAAGACCCGCGACGAGTGGGTGGCCGGCCTGGAGAAGCTGAAGGCGGCGGACCCGGCCTCGCAGCCGATCTATCTGCCCGGCCAGAGCTGGTACGTCCTCGCCGGCTTCGTCTGGGACGAGGGCGGCGACCTCGCCGTCAAGGACGGCGGCAAGTGGAAGGGCCAGCTGGCCACCCCGCAGGCCGCGTCCGCGATGGACTTCTACAAGAAGCTCCAGTCCTTCTCCACGGCCCCCAAGGACAAGGACGAGGCCACCCCGCAGCAGTCCACCGACATCATCCCCAAGGGCGGCGTCTCGTCCTGGATCGGTCTCGGCTGGGAAGCCCAGGGCGCGCTGAAGGCCCTGAAGGAAGCGGGCAAGGAAGGCGACTTCGGTTACTTCCCGATCCCGGGCAAGACCGCCGACAAGCCGGGCTCCGTCTTCCTCGGTGGCTCGAACCTCGCCGTCGCCGAGCGCTCCAAGAACAAGGAGCTCGCCAAGGAGTGGCTGGCCCTCGCCGCAGGCAAGGACCAGATGACCAAGTACGCCACCGTCACCGAGGGCGCGCTGCTCCCGAACCAGGCGGCCGCGAACTTCGCCGCCGCTCCGGGCTCCTTCGCCGAGACGATGGCCAAGGCCGCCGCCTCCGGCAAGATCACCCCGGTCACCGCGGGCTGGGCGAACGTCGAGACCGAGCCGAACCCCATCAAGGAGTTCATGACCAAGGTCCTGAAGGGTGAGGACGCCGCCAAGGCGGGCGCGGACGCGGACAAGGAAATCGCGAGCCGCATCAACCGGTAGTCCCCCCCGCAGCACCGCACCACCCGTACCGCCTGCACCACCTGACACACCGCAACACCCGCAGCCACCAGCAGTGTGAACGCACCGGGGGGTGCGGCAGGCGCCCCGCAGCGCCTGCCGCACCCCCGGTCGCGCATTTGACTCCACAGTCAACCGCGAGGAAGCCCAGACATGACCGTGCACTCCCAGGGAGCGACCACCAGCGCTCCACAGGACGCACCACAGAAGTCCGCCGGACGGCCGAAGGTGCCCGGCACCGGTACCGGCCCCAGCCATCCGTCGCCTCGCGGGGGCAGAAGGTCGCTCCCCTCGGGGTGGGCGCCGTATCTGCTCGTCCTGCCCGCGGTGCTCAGCCTCGCGACACTGCTGCTCTATCCGCTGATCAAGAACGTGATCCTGTCCTTCCAGGACATCAACAAGATCGAGTTCATCCAGCGGAAGTACCCGTTCGCGGGACTGGCCAACTACACGCAGCTGCTCGGCGACTCCGACTTCTGGACCGTCGTCCTGCGCAGCTTCGGCTTCACCCTCGCCAACGTCGCGCTCATCATGGGCGTGGGCTGCCTCATCGGCATCCTGCTGAACCGCCTCGGCACGTGGATGCGCCTGGTCCTGTCGATGGCACTGGTGATGGCCTGGGCCATGCCGATCGTCGCCTCGGTCCAGGTCTTCAAGTGGCTCTTCGACGAGCAGTTCGGCGTCATGAACTGGGTCATGCGCTCCGCCGGCTTCGCCGGGTACGACCAGCACAACTGGTTCGAGACCGGCTTCTCCACCCTGGTGATCATCACGATCCTGGTGGTCTGGGGATCGGTCCCCTTCGTCGCCCTCAACATGTACGCCGGCCTGACCACGGTCGGGGCCGAACTGTACGAGGCCGCGCGGATGGACGGCGCCAACGGCTGGCAGACCTTCTGGAAGGTCGTCTTCCCCCAGCTGAAGCCCTTCTTCCTGATCACCACCTTCCTTGAGGTGATCTGGGTCTTCAAGGCCTTCACCCAGGTCTACGCGATGAACAAGGGCGGCCCCGACCGCGCCTCCGAGATCCTCCCGGTCTTCGCCTACGTCGAGGGCCAGAGCCAGTTCCACTACGGCCTGGCCGCCGCGATCTCCGTCCTGACGATCCTGATCCTCATCATCGTCATGTCCTTCTACTTCCGCCTGATCCTGAAGCAGGAGGAGGAGCAGTGAGCACGACCACCGCCCCGAAGCCCGCGCCGGCCGCACCGTCCGCCCCGGCGACGAAGTCCGCCCAGCGACTGCGCACCCGCCGGCCGCTGCGCCCCGGCACCGTCGCCAAGAACGTCGGCGCCCTCCTGCTGGCCCTCGTCTTCGTCTTCCCCGTCTACTGGATGTTCTCCTCGGCGCTCAAGCCGCAGAGCGAGATGCTCAGCAAGGACCCCGTCTTCGTCTTCACGCCGACGCTGAAGAACTTCGACAAGGCCACCGGCGTCGACAACTTCTGGTCGTACGTCACCAACAGCCTCATCGTCACCATCTGCGCGGTGGTGCTGGCCCTGCTCGTCGCCCTCGCCGCGAGCTTCGCCATCGCCCGCATGAAGTTCAAGGGCCGCAAGGGCCTCGTGCTCGCCGTGATGATGGCCCAGATGGCCCCCTGGGAGGTCATGGTCATCGCGATGTACATGATCGTCCGCGACGCCGAGATGCTGAACAGCATCGGCGTGCTGACCGCCATCTACTTCGTGATGGTCCTCCCCTTCACCATCTGGACCCTGCGCGGCTTCATCGCCGCCGTCCCGGTGACCCTGGAGGAGGCGGCCCAGATCGACGGCTGCACCCGCGGCCAGGCCTTCCGCAAGGTGATCTTCCCGCTGCTGGCCCCCGGTCTGATGTCCACCTCGCTCTTCGGCTTCATCACCGCCTGGAACGAGTTCGCGATGGTCCTGATCCTGAACAAGGACAAGACCTCGCAGACCCTCCCGCTGTGGCTGACCGAGTTCCAGACCGCCTTCGGCAGTGACTGGGGCGCCACCATGGCCGCTTCCTCGCTGTTCGCGGTCCCGGTCCTGCTGATCTTCATCTTCCTCCAGCGCAAGGCCGTCGGCGGCATGACCGCCGGCGCCGTGAAGGGATAACGGCCGAGATGACTGTCCTTGCGCACCGCACGGATACGGTGACCCGCGACGCCCTCGCGGTCCTCCAGCCCGGCTTCGAGGGCACCACCGCCCCCGCCTGGCTGCTGCGCCAGGTCGCCGAAGGCCTCACCGCCGTGGGCCTCTTCGGCCGCAACATCACCTCCGCCGCGCAGCTCCGCGCCCTCACCGCGCAGCTGCGCGCCGAGCGCGACGACGTACTCGTCGCGATCGACGAGGAGGGCGGCGACGTCACCCGCCTGGAAGTGCGCGACGGCTCGTCCTTTCCCGGCAACCTCGCGCTGGGCGCCGTCGACGACACCGACCTGACCCGTGACGTGGCCCGCGAGCTGGGCCGCCGGCTCGCCGAGTGCGGGGTCAACCTCAACTGGGCGCCGTCCGCCGACGTCAACTCCGACCCGAACAACCCCGTCATCGGGGTCCGTTCCTTCGGCGCGGACACCGCCCTCGTCGCCCGGCACACCGCCGCGTACGTCGAGGGCCTCCAGGCCGCCGGCGTGGCCGCCTGCACCAAGCACTTCCCGGGCCACGGTGACACCAGCGTCGACTCGCACCACGCGCTGCCCCGCATCGACGTCGGCCTGGACACCCTCCAGGCCCGCGAGCTGGTCCCCTTCAAGGCGGCCGTCGCGGCCGGCACCAAGGCGATCATGAGCGCGCACATCCTCGTGCCCGCCCTCGACCCGACCCGCCCGGCCACCCTCAGCCCGCAGATCCTGACCGGCCTGCTGCGCAAGGAACTCGGCTACGAGGGCCTCATCGTCACCGACGGCATGGAGATGAACGCCATCGCCGGAACGTACGGCATCGAACGCGGCTCGGTGCTGGCCATCGCGGCCGGCGCCGATGCCATCTGCGTCGGCGGCGGGCTCGCCGACGAGGCCACCGTGCTGCGCCTGCGCGACGCGCTCGTGGCCGCCGTCCGCGAGGGCGCGCTGCCGGAGGAGCGGCTCGCCGACGCCGCCACCCGGGTGCGCGCCCTCGCGCGATGGTCCCGTCGGGCCCTGCCGGACGCGGCGGCGGAGGGGAGCGGCGCGTCCGGCATCGGCCTGACGGCGGCCCGCCGGGCCGTGGTCGTCACGGGCGCCCCGACCCCGGTCGCCGCCCCGTACGTGGCCACGCTCAGCCCCGTCCCGAACATCGCCGTGGGCGACGAGACCCCGTGGGGGGTGGCCGCCGAGCTGGCCGCGCTGGTCCCGGACACCGAGGCGGGCGTCTACCCGAAGGGCTCCACCGCCGGGGACGTGCTGGCGGCAGCGGGCGGCCGCACCGTCGTCGCCGTGGTCCGCGACGCGCACCGGCACCCGTGGATGAGCGAGGTCCTGAACGCGCTGGTGGCGGCCCGCCCGGACACCGTGGTCGTCGAGATGGGCGTACCGCTCGCCGCGCCGCGCGGGGCCCTGTACCTCGCCACGCACGGCGCCTCCCGCGTCTGCGGCCGGGCGGCCGCCGAGATCATCGCGGGCGTGTAGGAACCGCCGGCCCCGCGCGGGCCGGAGCCGGACGTGCGAAAGGGCCGGGCCCCCGAGGAGGGGGGCCCGGCCCTTTCGCCGTGCACGGTGGCCGGTCCGGGCCCCGTCGGGGCTACAGACCCTGCCAGGCGGGCTTGTCGGCCCAGGTCTGGCGGAAGTAGTCGGCCAGCTTCAGCTTCGAGGCCGCGGCCTCGTCCACGACGACCGTGGCGTGCCGGTGCAGCTGGAGCGCGGAGGCCGGTACGAGGGCGGAGAGCGGGCCCTCCACGGTCTGCGCGACAGCCTCGGCCTTGCCCTCGCCGGTGGCCAGCAGGACCAGGTGACGGGCGTCGAGGATGGTGCCGATGCCCTGCGTGATGACGTGGTGCGGCACCTGGTCGATGTCGTTGTCGAAGAAGCGCGCGTTGTCCACGCGGGTCTGCTGCGTCAGCGTCTTGATCCGGGTCCGGGAGGCCAGCGAGGAGCACGGCTCGTTGAAGCCGATGTGGCCGTCGGTCCCGATGCCCAGCAGCTGGAGGTCCACGCCGCCGGCCTCGGCGAGCGCGAGGTCGTAGGCGTCGCAGGCGCCGACGATGTCCTCGGCGGAGCCGTCGGGGCCCATGAAGGAGGCCTCGGACAGGCCGAGGGGCTCCACGACCTCGCGCAGCACGACGGCGCGGTAGGACTCCGGGTGCCCGGCCGGCAGGCCGACGTACTCGTCGAGCTGGCAGACGCGGGCCTTGGAGGCGTCGACCTGACCGGCCTTGACCTTGGCCGCGAGGGCTTCGTAGATGGGCAGCGGGGTAGAGCCGGTCGCCACGCCGAGCAGGGCGTCGGGCTTGCGGCGGACCAGGGCGGCCATGGCCTCCGCGATGAGTTCGCCGCCTGCCTTGGCGTCCGGGACGATGACAACTTCCACGCGGGGCCTGCCGATCTGAGAGGGGTGCGGTCGGATTGTGGTATAGACCAATCTAGCAGAGCAGGACCCTCCGTGGCGGGCCTTCGCCCCCCATCCATGGTGATCCCGTCCGCCCGCACGGGCCTCCCGGACGGCTGCCCCCGCGCCCCGGCCGGGCCGACGGGGACCGCCGGCCCGGCCGTCCTCAGAGCAGCGAGAGCTGGAGCCCGCCCGTGGCGTCCAGGTGCTGGCCGGTGACCCAGCGGGAGTCCGGCGAGGCGAGGAAGGCGACCACGTCCGCCACCTCGTCGGCGGTGCCCACCCGGCGGAAGACGGACCGGGCGGCCAGGTGTTCCCGGGTCCCGGGATCGGAGAGCAGCGCGGCGTTCAGGTCGGTCTCGGTGATGCCGGGGCCGACCGAGTTCACGGTGATCCCGCGCGGGGCGAGTTCGGCGGCCAGGGACACGGTCAGGGCGTTCACCGCGCCCTTGGCCATGACGGTGGCGAGGATCGCGGGCAGCGCGAGGTGGGGGGTGCCGGTGACGTTCACGATCCGGCCCCCGTCGCGCAGTCGCGCCAGCCCGTGCTTGATCACGAAGAACGGCGCCTGGGCGTTGAGGGCCTGGACCTGCCGGAAGGTCTCCTCGTCCGTGTCCGCGATGCCGGCGAAGGTCGCCGTGCCGGCGTTGTTCACCAGTACGTCCACGTGCTCCGTGGCCAGTGGATGGGCCTCGTACGCCGCCCAGAGCGCCTGCGCGTCTCCCGGCACCCCGAGCTCCGCGCGGACCGGGAAGGCGGTTCCCCCCGCGGCCCCGATCGTGGCGACGGTCTCCTCCGCCGCCGCCTCGTCGTGTCCGTAGTGCACCGCCACCAGGGCTCCGTCGCGGGCCAGCCGCTGCGCGACCGCCCGTCCGATCCCCCTGCTGCCGCCCGTGACCAGTGCCGTCTTCCCCTTGAGCACGCCCATGACGCGCCCCCCTTCAGCATTCTCTAGTGGTCGCTACAGAAAAGGACCGTACCAGATTCACTAGCGACCGCTATAGAATGCGCGCATGGTGACCGGACAGCGCGGCAGGCCCCGCTCCTTCGACCGCGACGCCGCCCTGGACAAGGCCATGCTCGCCTTCTGGGAGCGCGGGTACGAGGCGACGTCCATCTCCGACCTGACCGCCTCCCTGGGCATCAGCGCGCCCAGCCTCTATGCGGCCTTCGGCGACAAGCGCAAGCTCTTCGACGAGGTCGTCGTGGTGTACGGGGGCCGCTACGGCGACTTCGCGAGCGTGGCCATGGCCGAGGAGCCCACCGCCCGGGACGCCGTACGGCGCATCCTGTTCGAGGCCGCCGAGGTCTACACGGACCCGGCCCACCCGCCGGGCTGCATGGTGATCAGCGCGGCTGTGAACACCACCAGCGAAGAGGTGGCGGAGGCCCTGCGTCAGCGGCGCAACGCCAACCTGCTGATGTTCGAGAGCCGGATCCGCGCGGACGTCGCCGCCGGGGTGCTCCCCGTCGACACCGACGCCGGGGCGCTGGCCCGCTACGCCGGAGCCGTGATCCAGGGAATGTCCGTGCAGTCGCGCGACGGGGCGAGCAGGGAAGAACTGGAAGCGGTCGCGGCGCGGGCGATGCTGGCCTGGCCGGCGTGACCTGATCCGCCGGGAAAGATCCACCGGGAAGGATCCACTGCGGGAATTCCTGAAGGGGGCCCGGAATTCGGCCCGGAAGTTCCTCTGGGCCACGGTGCGGGGAGGGACCCTCGACCCGCCCGGCACCGTAGCCCGGAGTACTTACGGCCGTCGGGTGTGCGGTTCCCGGCGGCCGGTTGGGAGGTGCCTGCGCGGTCAGGGCAGAGCGCGCGGTTACCTCTATCCGTCCTCCTGTGCGGGGAGGGCGGAAGCTTGCCTCAATTGTGGACTAGACCATTCTGCTCTGTCCATCCAATGGCGGGCGTCTTCATCCCGTCACTTCCTCCAACAGTACGCGGACCCGGCCCCTCGTGGGTACTCCTGCGTATTCGCGTGGGGAAAGTCATGGCCGTACCCGGGGTACGCTCGCCAGGTGCCCTCCATGAACGACCTCGTACGCCAGCACACCGCTCTCAGTGAAGCCGAACTGGAGTGGCTCCATCTGCTGGTCTCGGAGTGGCAGCTGCTCTCCGACCTGTCCTTCGCCGACCTCGTGCTGTGGGTGCCCACCCTCGACGGCACCCGGTACGTATCGGTCGCGCAGATGCGCCCGAACACCGGCCCCACCTCCTACCAGGACGACATGGTCGGCCACCTGGTGCCGCGCGGTCGCCGCCCGCTCCTGGACGCCGCCCTCGACGAGGGCCGGATCGTGCGCGAGGGGGACCCGGAGTGGCGCGAGGAGGTGCCCGTGCGGGTCGAGTCGATCCCCGTGCGCCGCGAGGGCCGGGTGCTGGGCGTCATCGCCCGCAACACCAACCTGCTCACTGTGCGTACACCGAGCCGGCTGGAGCTGACCTACCTCCAGTCCGCCTCCGACCTGGCCCAGATGATCGCGGCGGGCTCCTTCCCGTACCCGGGCCAGCAGGTCGACATGGACGCCTCCCCGCGCGTCGGGGACGGCCTCATCCGACTCGACGCCGAGGGCGTGGTGACGTACGCGTCCCCGAACGCCCTCTCCGCCTACCACCGGCTCGGCCTCGCCGCCGACCTGGTGGGCCAGCACCTGGGGACCACCACCGCCGAACTGGCCCCGTCCCGCGGCCCGGTGGACGAGGCGCTGGTGAAGCTGGCCAGCGGCTGGGCCCCCCGGGAGACCGAGGTCGAGGGCAC
This sequence comes from Streptomyces sp. NPDC048383, assembly GCF_040651775.1. NCBI lineage: Bacteria > Bacillati > Actinomycetota > Actinomycetes > Kitasatosporales > Streptomycetaceae > Streptomyces > Streptomyces sp. NPDC048383. Next base: position 41,758 of record NZ_JBEZKS010000041.1, on the reverse strand, counting down.
CAGCGGGGTCATCCAGTTGCGGGCGATCCCCCTCAAGCCCAAGGGGACCCGCATCGGTTCCCTCGTGCTGTGTCGCGACGTCACCGAACTGCGCCGTCGCGAACGCGAACTGATCACCAAGGACGCGACCATCCGGGAGATCCACCACCGGGTGAAGAACAACCTCCAGACGGTGGCCGCCCTCCTGCGGCTCCAAGCCCGGCGGATGGATTCGGAGAACGCCCGCGAGGCGCTGAACGAGGCCGTGCGCCGCGTCGGTTCGATCGCGATCGTGCACGAGACGCTGTCTCAGAACCTGGACGAGCGGGTGGAGTTCGACGAGATCGCCGACCGCGTCATCGCGATGGTCGCCGAGATCTCCCCGGGCAAGGTGGCCTGCCGGCGCACCGGCCGCTTCGGGATCCTGGACGCGGAGGTCGCCACTCCGCTGTCGATGGTGCTGACGGAGGTGCTCCAGAACGCGCTGGAACACGCCTTCACCCAGGGGGAGGGCGGCACGGTCGAGGTGGCCGCGATCCGCTCGGGCAGCGGCCGGGCCGACGGCCGGCTCCTGATCACCGTGCTCGACGACGGCTGCGGCCTGCCCGAGGGCTTCGACCCCCAGCGCGCCGGCAACCTCGGGCTGCAGATCGTCCGGACCCTCGTGGAGGGGGAGCTCGGCGGCACCTTCGACATGCTGCGGGCCCAACCGCGCGGCACCAAGGTGGTCCTCGACGTGCCGGCCAGCTCCCAGAAGTAGCCCCCCGGTCCGTCACTCACCGTGACGGACCGGAAGCCGTACCGGCTTCGGGCGGGGTTCGGGCAAAGCACTGAGCCCCGTACCGGGGCCCCACCAGCGGTAGCTGGGGGAGTCCCGGTACGGGGCTCAAGAGCACGTTGCTGAGCGCTGCTATGGGTACTACGCGCTGCGGCTCGAGGCTCGAAAGTCGATGTCAGGCGGTGGCGTTGCGCGCCCGATTGCGAGCGGCGCGGCGCTTCATCGCGCGGCGCTCGTCCTCGCTGAGACCGCCCCAGACGCCGGAGTCCTGACCGGACTCGAGCGCCCACTGCAGGCACTGCTCCATGACGGGGCAGCGGCGGCAGACGGCCTTGGCTTCCTCGATCTGCAGCAGCGCAGGACCGGTGTTGCCGATGGGGAAGAAGAGTTCCGGGTCTTCCTCACGACAAACGGCGTTGTGACGCCAGTCCATGGCTGCTCCATCTCCTTGTATTGCGGGCAGGTTGCTTGTGAATGTGAACGCTTTCACGAATCCCCCCGTGAGGGAAGGGCCGACGCCCAGTTGCCTGGTGCGGTCCGAGATGCGTGGAGGGGTTCTGGCGCTCTGTGTGGGTGCCGGGTGCTGCGGGCTGTCCCGATCGCCATGTAGAGATTCGCAAACCTCGGACGGGGATACAACCCCTTCCGGAAAGTTTTTTTGGATTCGTCGGTGTCTACTAGGTCACAGCCCTAGTTCCTAGGGGTGGACCAGCGTGTAAACGTTCGAGTGAAAGGACTTTTGGCCCTTCCACTCACACAATCACACGCAGTGCCCGGCGTACGCCTGTGAACCGAACGCTGGTGCGCAGTCCGAGGTGATCGCCGTCCATCTGGAAGGGGAGCGGAACCTTCGAATGCAAGGTGAAGTCGGTCAGATCGTGCAGAGACACCGCGTGCTTGCCGTGCGGACCGCGTTCAGGAGTCGAGGTCAGGAGCTGCGTGGCGTACCGGGCGACCGCCGGAGTTGACAAACGATTGAGCGCCAATACGTCAAGCGCGGTATCGAACGAGGCCTCCGGAGAGGCATAGAGGGGCCGGTTCCCCAGGTACGTCCAGGGGGACGTGTTGCAGACTATCGAGAGCACCAGGTCCGTCACCGGATCATGGCCGGGGCGCTCCAGCGTCACCGTGCCGTTCCTGCGGTTCGGCTCCTCCCAGAACTGACGCATGAGCTGCCGCACGTACAGGGCGTGCGTCGAACGCTTGCCGCGTTCGCGCTGCTGCTCCACCCGGCCCACGACACCCGCGTCGAAGCCGAAGCCCGCGCAGAACGTGAACCAGCGCGCCGGGACCGATTCGTCCTCGGTGCCGGGTGAGCCGGCGGCCAGGCCCAGGCCCACCGTCCGCTCGCGCTCCTCGCGCAGGGCGTCCAGGAGGGCCCCGGTCGCCTCGACCGCGTCGTTCGGCAGGCCGAGCGCCCGGGCGAAGACGTTCGTCGATCCGCCGGGGACCACCGCCAGCCTCGGCAGTCGGTCCGGGTCGGGCCCGTCGTGCAGGAGACCGTTGACCACCTCGTTGACCGTGCCGTCGCCGCCGAGGGCCACCACCAGGTCGAAACCCTCGTGCGCGGCCCTGCGGCCCAGGTCACGGGCGTGTCCCCGGTACTCCGTCGTGACCGCCTCCAGCTTCATCTCGCTGGCCAGCGCGTGGGTCAGGACGTCGCGCGTGCGCGCACTGGTCGTCGTCGCTGCTGGGTTGGCCACGAGGAGTGCACGCATGACGGCCAGAGTACCCACCCCGCCTCGGGCATTGCCTACCGACCGTCCCGTACCGCGCCGCCGGCGCGCGGCTACCCTGCTGGGGTGAGCAAGAAGCAGAGCCGTCAGCAGACCCCGAACGTCCCCGCCGCCGCGGTCACCGCTCCCGCGGCGCCGCCCCGACGGCTCACGGCGGCAGCCGTGCTCACGGCGCTGGAGGGCCTGGCCCTGGCCGGGCTGGGCGTCTACATGCTGTTCGTCGGCATCGCGGGCGACCCCGACTCCCCGCAGCAGGCGGAGACCGGCGGGGTGACGCTGCTCGCGCTCGCCGCGCTGCCGCTCGTCGCCGCGCGGGGGCTGCGGCTGGGCCGCCGCTGGAGCCGCGGCCCGGCACTGATCACGCAGCTCATGGCGATGCCGGTGGCGTGGACCCTGTGGACCACCGGCGGCGCGATGACGGCCGCCGCCGTGGCACTGGCCCTGGCCGCCGTCGCCGTGGCCGCCCTGCTGGTGAACCCGACGGCCACCGAGGCGCTCGGGATCGGGCCCGGCGAACAGGCCCGATAACCCCGCTCCTCCCGTACCGCGGGCTACTCCTCGACGAGGAGCTTCTCCCGGAGCTGGGCCAGGGTGCGGGCCAGCAACCGGGACACGTGCATCTGGGAGATGCCGACCTCCTGCGCGATCTGCGACTGGGTCATGTTGCCGAAGAACCGCAGCAACAGGATCCGCTTCTCCCGCGGCGGCAGTCCCTCCAGCAGCGGTTTGAGGGACTCGCGGTACTCGACGCCCTCCAGTGCCTCGTCCTCCGAGCCCAGGGTGTCCGCGACGGCCGGGGATTCGTCGTCCGTGTCCGGCACGTCCAGGGACAGCGTGCTGTAGGCGTTGGCCGACTCCAGCCCCTCCAAGACCTCCTCCTCGGAGATCCCGAGGCGTTCCGCCAGCTCGTGCACCGTCGGCGAACGACCGTGCTGCTGCGAGAGCTCGGCCGTGGCCGTGGTCAGCGACAGCCGCAGCTCCTGGAGGCGGCGGGGGACCCGTACCGCCCAGCCCTTGTCGCGGAAGTGCCGCTTGATCTCGCCGACCACGGTCGGGGTGGCGTACGTCGAGAACTCGACGCCGCGGTCCGGGTCGAACCGGTCCACCGACTTGATCAGGCCGATCGTCGCGACCTGCGTCAGGTCGTCCAGCGGCTCCCCGCGGTTGCGGAACCGCCGTGCCAGGTGCTCGACCAGCGGCAGGTGCATCCGGACCAGCCGGTTGCGCAGTTCCGCGCGCTCGGGTGAGCCCTCGGGCAGCTCGCGCAGCTCGAAGAACAGGGCCCGCGCACCGCTGCGGTCCCGCGGATCCGGCAGCGCCACGGGCGCGGCCGGCACCGCCGGGGCCGTGGCAGCGGCCTCCGGTGGTTGTGGTTGGTCGTGCTGGTTCTCGCTCACAGGGCCCGCCCGTCGCTCCGCCGAGTCCAAAAAGCCGTCTTCCGCATCCGCGTCAGCCGGGTGCGGCCGGGCGTGCTGCTGTTCCGGAATGCCGCCGTCGACCTCGTGCCGTACCCGGGGCCGATCCCCGCCCCGCACCGGGATCTCCCCGCCGCTCACACCGGGCCTGGCCCCGCGCCGCGCTGTTTGTAGAGACTGATGCTCACCGTCCGGTTCTCCTCGACCGTCGCCTCGACCTTGCCGGCCAGCGCCGACAGGACCGTCCACGCGAAGGTGTCGCGTTCGGGCGCGCGGCCGTCGGTGGTCGGCGCCGAGACGGTCACCTCCAGCGAATCGTCCACCAAGCGGAAGACGCAGCTGAGGACGGAGCCGGGCACGGCCTGCTGGAGCAGGATCGCGCAGGCCTCGTCCACCGCGATGCGGAGGTCCTCGATCTCGTCGAGAGTGAAGTCCAAACGGGCTGCGAGGCCGGCCGTGGCCGTTCGCAACACGGACAGGTAGGCACCCGCAGCGGGCAGCCGGACTTCCACGAAGTCCTGGGTCCCGGGCTCGCCTGCGATCTGGGACACCCTCACCTCCAAGGTGGTACGAGCTCTGTTCGCCGGTGACGCTATCGCGATCCGGGTGATCGTGTCGCGGCACCCCTCACAGCGCCCCTTTCGGGGGCGCCCGGGCCGACCGGCCGTGCGTCCAGTGACTGATGGTAAGCCCATGGGTACGCACAGTGGCTAGAGGTCTGCGGGCCCAATTCGGGGGAACCGGCGGGGGGTTGACCTACCCCGGTTCAGACGATCGAACCGTCGACAAAGCACCATCGCCAGGTCTCACCCGGCTCGAAGCTCCGCATCATCGGATGGCCGGTCTCCTGGTGGTGCGCGGTGGCGTGCCGGTGGGGGGAGGAGTCGCAGCACGCGACGTATCCGCACCCGAGGCACATCCGCAACTGCACCGGATGGCTCCCGAGCACCAGACATTCGGGGCAGGTCATCCCATGAGGGACGGGCTCGGGGCGCGGCAGTTCTGCAACGTGGGTGCACTCGCTCATGATGGCCAGCGTACGACCAGGGTGCGGGTGCACGACGCGATGAGGATGGATCGTCATGGAGGTATTGCCGCTGGTGGCGCTGGTGGCGGGGAGTGCCGCGGTGGCGGGCGCGGCCCGCCGCACACCGGTGCCCGCGCCACTGCTGCTCGTCGCGGTCGGACTGATCGCGGCGTACGTCCCGGGCGTGCCGTCGTACGTCCTGGACCCGCACATCGTGCTGCCGTTGCTGCTGCCGCCGTTGCTGCACACGGCCGCGGTGGACAGTTCGTACCTCGACCTGCGCGCCAACATCCGCCCGGTCGCGCTGCTGTCGGTGGGGTACGTGCTCTTCGCGACGCTGGCCGTCGGATACGCGACGTACCTGCTCGTGCCGGGTCTGTCGCTGCCCGTGGCGCTGGTGCTCGGCGCGGTGATCGCCCCGCCGGACGCGGTCGCGGCGACCGCGATCGCCCGCAAGTTGGGGCTGCCGAACCGGATCACGACCATCCTGCAGGGCGAGTCCCTGGTCAACGACGCCACGGCCATCACCGCGTACAAGGTGGCGCTCGCCGCGGCCGTCGGGGTGAGCGCGGGCTGGGCCGGCGGGATCGCGGAGTTCCTGCTGGCCTCGGTCGGCGGGGTCGGCGTGGGGCTGCTGCTGATGGTGCCGATCCACCAGCTGCGCAAGCGGCTGAAGGAACCCCTGCTGCAGAACACCCTGTCGCTGCTGATCCCGTTCGTGGCGTACGCGGCGGCCGAACGGGTGCACGCCTCGGGCGTGCTGGCCGTCGTCGTCGTCGCCCTGTACCTCGGGCACCGGAACTGGCAGGTCGACTTCGCCACCCGGCTCCAGGAGGAGGCGGTGTGGAAGGTGGTCGCGTTCGTCCTGGAGTCGGTGGTCTTCGCGCTGATCGGACTCCAGCTGCCGGTGGTCCTCAAGGGTTTGGAGGAGTACGAGCCCTCGTCCGTGGCCCGGTACGCGGTCCTGGTCTTCCTCGCGGTGGTCGCCGCGCGGTTCCTGTGGGTGTTCCCCGCGACGTTCCTGCCGCGTTGGCTCTCCGAACGGATCCGGCGCCGGGAACCGGAGACCAACTGGAAGGCCCCGGTGATCGTCGGCTGGGCCGGCATGCGGGGCGTCGTATCGCTGGCGATCGCCTTCTCCGTACCGCTGGAGGTCCCGCACCGGAACCTGATCCTGTTCCTCACCTTCACGACCGTCATCGGGACCCTGGTCGTCCAGGGCCTGACGCTGCCGCCGCTGATCAAGCTGCTGAAGCTGCCGGCCCGCGACGTGCGGGCCGAGACGCTCGCCGAGGCGCAGGCGCAGAGCGAGGCCTCGCGGGCGGCCGAGGACCGGCTGGCGGAACTGCTGGAGGACGCGGAGCACAACGCGCTGCCGCCGCCGCTGGTGGAACGGCTGCGCACGGTGCTGGAACGCCGCCGCAACGCGGTGTGGGAGCGGTTGGGAGAGGTCAACGCGCAGACGGGGGAGTCGGCCGACGACGTCTACCGCAGGCTGGCGCGGGAGATGATCGCCGCCGAGCGGGAGGTGTTCGTCGCCCTGCGCGACGCCCGCCGCATCGACGACGAGATGTTGCGCGCGCTGCTGCGCCGGCTGGACCTGGAGGAGGCGGCGGCCTACCGGGAGGAGTCCGCCTGACCGCCTCCGGCGGGTGCGGTCCGGTGCTGTCGGCGCTGTCGGTGGTGTCGGTCGGGTCGGTGGGGGGCGCGGGCCCACCGGCGGATCACGGTCGGCCCGTGACGACGGCGGCCAGGGTGGTGCCGTCGGGGAAGGTCCCCGACGCGGTGAGGGCGACCAGGGCCCACAGCAGCTTCGCGACGTAGATCCGCTCGACGGGGAAGCCGTGGCGGGCCCCGAAGTCCGCGGCGAAGACCTCCAGGGCGTCCGGGACGCGGGCGTAGCCGCCGTGGTCGAAGCCCTCGGCCAGGCTCCAGTCACCGGCCGGCCCGCCGAAGGCGGCCTCCTGGAGGGAACGTATCTCCGCCCTCAGGAAGCCGCCCGCGAGGACCGGGACGCCGAGCGCCCGCTGGCCGGGGTCGAGGCCGGCCGCCAAGCCGGCGAGGGTGCCGCCGGTGCCGCAGGCCACCGCGACCACGTCGGCCGCGCCGCGCAGTTCGTGGCCGAGCCCGGCGCAGCCCCGCAGGGCGAGGGCGTTGCTGCCGCCCTCGGGGACGACGTACGCGCCGGCGGCGCCCGCCTCGGCCAGCAGCCGGTCGCGCGTACGGGGCTCCGCCTTGCGGCGGTAGTCGGAGCGGGTCACGAAGCGCAGCCGCATGCCGTCCGCCGCGCACCGGGCGAGGGAGTCGTTGAGGGGGCGGTCGGCGAGTTCGTCCCCGCGCACGATGCCGGTGGTGCGCAGCCCGAGCAGCCGACCGGCGGCCGCGGTGGCCCGCAGGTGGTTGGAGTAGGCCCCGCCGAAGGTGACGACCTCCCCGTGACCCGCCTCCAGAGCGGCCCGGAGATTGGGCGCGAGCTTGCGCCACTTGTTGCCGGGCAGCTCCGGATGCACGAGGTCGTCCCGCTTGAGCAACAGCCGGACCCCGCGCGCGGCGAACCGCTCGTCGACCACCTCGACCAACGGGGAGGGCGGACGGGGACGCAGTTCGGGGTGGCTCACCGCTTCATTGTCGGCCCCGGTGGCGGGTGGGGCGGCCCGTCACTTGAGGCGTTCCGCCACGCGGGCCCGCATCGAGGCCATCGTGAAGCCCCTGGGGTCGACCTTGCCGGGTTGCCATTCGAGGTGGCCGATGACCGACGGGGCGCTCCAGCGGTGGAAGCGGCAGACCGCGGCCGCCGCGCGGGCGATGGCGTCGAGTTGGACGGCGGGCCAGGGGTCCTTGCCATCGCCGAGGTTCTCGCACTCGAAGCCGTAGAAGTGGCGGTTGCCGTCGGTGTTCGCCTCGTGGTCGGCGGGCAGGCGCTTCTCGGCGATGACGGCGGCCAGGACGTCGGAGTCGCCGGAGCCGGCGTGGTTGGTCCGGCCGTGGCCGACCAGGTGGACCCGGCCGTCCTTGGCGATGACGCCGTGGCAGAGCGGGCCGGGCAGGTCCGCGTGTCCGTCGCGGCAGAGGGCGACGGTGTAGGGGGTGCCGCGGGTGACGGTGTGGTGGATCATCACGCCGTGGACGGGGCCCCAGGGGCCCTTGTGGTTGCGGTTGTGGGTGCGCCAGGCCCCGACCTCGACCACGGTCAGGCCCTCGTTCCGGAGTGCTGTGATGAAACGGTCCGCGGACATGGGTGCGGCCATGGCCGCCTCCTTTGCGGTGCGTGGGAGACACACTCCGTGTGCGTCTCGTCACGTTCCGGTGTAGTGGAGGCGACCCTTCCGGGGCTAGGGCGTTCGTACGGCGAGCGAGCGGATCCGGCCGGCCGTCAGGCCGATGCCAGCCACAGGTCCGGGCCGAACACCTCGTAGTGGATGTCCGACGCCGGCACCCCCTTGGCGATCAGCTGCGCGCGCACCGCCCGCATGAACGGCAGCGGTCCGCACAGGTAGGCGGTGGTGCCGGGGGCGACCGGGACGTCCGTCAGGTCGACCAGGCCGGTGGCGTCGCCGGGCTCCGCAGACTCCTCGTACCAGAAGCGGGCCGAGGCGTCGGCGAGCTTGTGGGTGAGGGCGCGGTGGTCGGCGCGCAGGGCGTGGTCGGCGGGTGAGCGGTCGGCGTGCAGGACGGTGACGGGGGCCGCGTGCCCGGTCTCGGCCAGGTGTTCCAACATCGACAGCATCGGGGTGCAGCCGATGCCGGCCGACGCGAGCAGCACCGGCGCGGAGCCGCCGCGCAGGACCAGGTCCCCGTACGGGGCGGAGACGCGCAGCCGGTCCCCGGTGCGGACCCGGGCGTGCAGGTGGTTCGAGACCTCGCCGTCGGGGCCGCCGGCGGTCGGGCCGTGGACGCGCTTGACGGTGATCGCGCGGATCGGGGAGCCGGGGGCCCGGGAGAGGCTGTACTGGCGGATCTGGCGGGCCCCGTCGGCGAGTTCGACCTGGACGGAGACGTACTGGCCCGGCCGGAAGTCGGGGGCGGGGGCGCCGTCGGCCGGGGCCAGGTGGAACGAGGTGCAGTCCGCCGTCTCCTCGACCCGCGCGGCCACCGTCCACTCCCGCCACACGTCCCCGGCGAGGACCCGCTGCTCGGCGTACAGGCGCTCCTCGATGGCGGCGAGGGCGTTGGCCATCAGCCAGTAGACCTCGTCCCAGGCCTCGGCGACCTCGGGGGTGACGGCCTCGCCGAGGATCTCGACGATCGCGGCGAACAGGTGCGTGTGGACGACCGCGTACTGCTCGCGGGTGACGCCGAGCGAGGCGTGCTTGTGGGCGATGCGGCCGAGCATCACGTCGGGACGGGTGCCGGGGTTCTCGACCAAGTGGGTCGCGAAGGCGGCGATGGAGCCGGCGAGGGCCTGCTTCTGGAGCCCGGCGTTCTGGTTGCCGCGGTTGAACAGGTCGCGCAGCAGCTCCGGGTGAGCCGCGAACAGCTCGCGGTAGAAGAGGTCCGTGATGTCGCCGATCGCCGCCCTGACGGCGGGCAGGGTGGCACGTACGGTCGCGGTCGACTTCTCGGACAGCATGGGGGCTCCTCGCTTAATTGGTATATGTGATGCGTATTCAAGGACGGAAAAAAGGCCCGTGACGGTACGGACATTTGTTCGTGCAGCTCTACGCCCGCACCCCGGACGGGCTGAACGGCGGGCCGAATCAGCCATCCGGCCCGAGTCGGCGGGCCCTGCGGCCGCCTCAGGTCGGGCCTCGGGTCGGCCCCCCGGTCGGGCCGCTGGTCCCGGCGCCGGATCCGCCCGAGAGGCTCAGCAGCAGCGGGCCCGTCGGGCTCGCCACCAGGTCGTTCACCGTGAGCGGGTCCAGCGCGGCGAAGAACGCCTCCTGGGCCCGGCGCAGCGCGCCGCGCAGGACGCAGGCGCCGCGCAGCGGGCAGGGGGTGGCGCCGTCGCAGTCCACGACATCGCCGGCGCCCTCCAGTTCGCGCACCACGCCGCCGATCGAGGCGGCCCGTCCGGAGGCGGCGAGCGCGAGCCCGCCGCCCCGGCCCCGGCGCGCCTCGATCAGCCCCAGGTGCTGGAGTCGGGCGACCACCTTGGCGGTGTGGGTGTACGGAACCTGCATGCCGGCGGCCACTTCCCGGGTCGTGGGGAGGTCCGCCTCCTGGACGGCCAGGCGCATGAGCACGCGCAGTGCCAGGTCGGTGAATCGGGTCAGCCGCATGGCCGCAGCTTAAATTGCAGCTCCGATGCAAGTTAAAGCGGGGGCCGCGACCGTCGGGCCCGGGTGGCGAGCGCTGAATGGCCGAAAAGAGCGGTTCGTCGCCGGCGGGGCGGACCGGTGTGACCGCTGAGGATGCCCACACCCACACGGAGTAGTCCCACCCTTTTGTGTAATGGTCCGGCTGCGTTGCGTACTGGAAGGCTTTCGTACCGCATACCCATGGAGTGATCGAAAGGGATAGACATGTCGGTCCAGGCAGGTTCCGAAACCGAAGCCCAGACACCGCAGCGCAGTCTCGGCACCTCGGCCGCACGGAACTTGGCAACCACGACCAAGTCCGCGCCGCAGATGCAGGAGATCACCTCGCGGTGGCTGCTGAAGATGCTCCCGTGGGTCCCCGTGCAGGGCGGTACGTACCGCGTCAACCGCAGGCTGAGCTACTCGGTCGGCGACGGACGCGTGGAGTTCATCAAGACCGGGACCCAGGTCCAGGTCATCCCCGCCGAGCTGGGCGAACTGCCCTTGCTGCGCGACTACGAAGACGAGGCCGTCCTCACCGAACTCGCCGCCCGCTGCCAGCAGGTCGACTTCGAGACCGGTCAGGAACTCACCTCCTTCGGCAACGCCTCCGACAAGGTCTTCCTCCTCGCCCACGGCCGCGTCGACCACGTCGGCCCGGGCCCCTACGGCGAGGACGCCGTCCTGCGGACCGTCGCCGACGGCGCCTACTTCGGGGAGGACGCCCTCACCGACGACGAGGCCATCTGGGAGTACACGGCCCGCGCCGCCACCCCCGGTACCGCCCTCGTCCTCTCCCGCCAGGACTTCCAGCTCCTCGCCGACCGGGTCGACTCCCTGCGCGAGCACGTCGAGGACGTGCGGACCGCGCCCGCCCGGCGCACCAACAAGTACGGCGAGGCCGCGATCGACCTCTCCGCCGGCCACCAGGGCGAGGCCGTACTGCCCGGCACCTTCGTCGACTACGAGGGCTCGCCGCGCGAGTACGAGCTCTCCATCGCGCAGACGGTCCTGCGCGTGCACACCCGCGTGGCCGACCTGTACAACCAGCCGATGAACCAGACCGAGCAGCAGTTGCGGCTCACGGTCGAGGCGCTGCGCGAGCGCCAGGAGCACGAGATGCTCAACAACCGCGAGTTCGGTCTGCTGCACAACGCCGAGTACGACCAGCGCATCCAGCCCCACGACGGCGCGCCCACGCCCGACGACATGGACCAGCTGCTGAGCATGCGACGCGGCTCCAAGATGTTCCTCGCGCACCCCAAGGCGATCGCCGCCTTCGGCCGCGAGTGCAACAAGCGCGGCCTGTACCCCGAGACCATCGACATCGGCGGGAACCGGGTGCCGTCCTGGCGCGGAGTGCCGATCTTCCCGTCCAACAAGATCCCGATCAGTGACGCCCGTACGACCTCCATCCTGTGCATGCGCACCGGCGAGGAGGAGCAGGGCGTGATCGGCCTGCACCAGCCCGGGATCCCCGACGAGATCGAGCCGAGCCTGTCGGTGCGCTTCATGGGCATCAGCGAGCAGGCGATCATCTCCTACCTGGTCACCGCCTACTTCTCCGCCGCGGTACTGGTGCCGGACGCGCTCGGTGTCCTGGAGAACGTCGAGATCGGCCGCTGGCGCTGATGACCCCCAACGCCGTCGCCACGGGCGAGGGGCAGGAAGCGGCGGTCCTGCTGCAGCGCACGAGGGAAACGGTCAACCCGCGGCTGCGCCGGACGGTCGAGAGCCTGCCGGGCTCCATGCGGGACGTGGCCATGTATCACTTCGGCTGGCAGGAGGCGGACGGCAGCCCGGCCGCGGGCAACGCGGGCAAGGCCATCCGGCCGGCACTCGTACTGGCCTCGGCGCAGGCCGTGGGCGGGCCGCCCGGAGTCGCCGAGGACGCCGTACGGGCGGCGGTCGCCGTGGAGTTGGCGCACAACTTCACGCTGCTGCACGACGACGTCATCGACAAGGACGTCCAACGGCGCGGCCGGGCCACGGCGTGGACCGTGTTCGGCATCCCGGACGCGGTCATCACGGGCGACGCGATGATGGCGCTCGCGCTGGGGCAGCTCGCCGAGGACCCCCACCCGGCCTCGTCGGCGGCCTCGGCCCGGCTCGCGGCCTGCGTCATCGAGCTCTGCGCGGGACAGCAGGCGGACTGCGCCTTCGAGCGCCGGCCGGACGTCTCCCTGGACGAGTGCCTGACGATGGCGACGGCCAAGACCGGCGCCCTGCTCGGCTGCGCGTGCGCGCTCGGCGCGCTGTACGCGGGCGCAGGGCCGGAGGAGGTCGACGCGATGGACGCCTTCGGCCGGGAGGCCGGGCTGGCCTTCCAGCTGATCGACGACCTGATCGGCATCTGGGGCGACCCCGGGCACACCGGCAAACCTGCGGGGGCCGACCTGGTCGCGCGCAAGAAGTCCCTCCCGGTCGTGGCCGCCCTCACCTCGGGCACCGAGGCGGGCCTGGAGCTGGCGGCGCTGTACGCGGGGCCGATGACCGAGGACGACGTGCGGCGGGCGGCCCGGGCCGTGGACCGGGCGGGCGGCCGCGACTGGGCGCAGGCCCACGCGGCCGACCGGATGGGTCGGGCGGTGCAGGAGCTGTCCCGGGCCGTCCCGGACCTCGCGGCGGCGGGCGGCCTGCTGGCGCTGGCGGAGTTCGTCACGCGCCGGACGAAGTGACGCGGCGGGTGAGGTGACGCGGCGGACGGAACGACGCAGCGGGTGGAGCGACGCGTCGGACGGAGTGACCCTCCGGACGGGGTGATCCTTCGGACGGGGTGATCCTTCGGACGGGGTGATCCTTCGGACGGAGTGGCGCGCCGGACGCGCAGTGACGCGCCCCTCGCGATGAACACGTACGGGTCCGAGGCCTGTTCCGGCACCACCACGGTGCCGGAACGGGCCTTTCCGCGTCGGAGCGCCAACTCTAGGATCATTCGCGGTTGTTGACACGTGAGTGAAGGGTGTGACCTGTGGTGCTGGAGATACGTCAGGCGGATCATTCCGAGCGGGACGCGGTGGCGCGGCTGCTCGACGAGGCCTTCCGGGACGACCCGGTCAGCAGCTGGGTCTTCCCCGATCCGCGACACCGTGCCGCCGTCCACGGGAAGTTCCTCGGCGTCTTCGTCGACGTCGCCTTGGAGGAGGGTCGGATCGACCGTACGGCCGACGGCGCCGCGGCCGCGCTGTGGCTGCGGGTGCCGGCGGGCGAGCCGGAGGGCGAGGACGAGGTCCCGGCGCGGATGCGCGCGGTGGCCGATCCGGACAACGAGCGCTGCGAGCTGGTCGGCCGGCTCACCGGGGAGGTCCATCCGACCGCCGAGGAGCACGAGTACCTGCTGATGATCGCCGTCGCGCCGGACCGGCAGGGCGAGGGGCTGGGCACCGAGCTGATCCGCCCGGTGCTGGAGCGCTGCGACCGTGACGGGGTGCCCGCCTACCTGGAGGCGAGCAGCGAGCGCAGCATGCGCCTGTACGAACGGCTGGGTTGGGAGTTCACGGGTCGGACGGTGCGGCTGCCCGGGGGGCCGCCGATGTGGCCGATGTGGCGCAAGCCGCAGGGCTGACGGACCTGCGCGCGCGGGCTCCCGGGAAAAGGGTCTGGGCAAAGTACTTCAGGTGAAGTACTTTGTTCGACGCGCCCCGGTGCGGTGGCGCTGTCCAGGGGAAGAGAATCGCTTGCGCACGCTCACGTACTTCATCGCCACCACGGTCGACGGCTTCATCGGGGCCCCGGACGGCGATGCCGATTTCCTCCACGGCCACCTCGACGCCGAGTTCGTCGGCCATCTGGCGGCCGAGTACCCGGAGACGATCTCCGCGGGGGGCCGAGCCCAGCTCGGCATCGAGGACGCCGCCCCGAAGCGGTTCGACGCGGTCCTGATGGGCCGCCGCACCTACGAGCCCGGCCTGAAGGTGGGCATGACCAGCCCCTACGGCCACCTGCGCGAGCAGTACGTCGTCTCGCGCTCCCTGGGCGTGGCGCCCGACCCGCGGGTGACGGTGATCTCCGGCGACGTGGCGGCGAAGGTCCGCGAGCTCAAGGCCCGTGACGGGCTCGGCATCTGGTTGTGCGGCGGCGCCGACCTCGCGGGGCAGCTCGCCGACGAGATCGACGCGTACGTGGTGAAGACCTACCCGGTCGTCGTGGGGACCGGTATGCCGATGTCCCGGGCCGGATTCGGCGTGCGCCCGCTGGAGTTGACCGGCTGCACGGTCCTCGGCGGCGGCCAGACGGTGACGAGCTACACCGTCAAGCGCTGACCCGCATGGGCGGCGGTCGCCCCGCAGGCCGGGCACGAGCAGCAGACGTGCCCGGGCTGCGGGAGCCCGCCGAGACGGTGGTCGGCCGGGTCGGCCGGGCACCCCCGGAGGCCCCTGGGGCGCCTCCGGAGGTCCTGCGGGGAGGCCGACCGGCCCTGGGGGCCGACGGCCGGCCCCACGAGGCGAGGGGTCAGCCCTGCGCGCCGGTGATCAGCCCTTCGAGCCGAGGCCCGAGGCGGCCAGGCCGTTCGCCCAGAGCTGGTTCACGCGCGCCCGCTCGGTGCTGTTCGGGGTGGCGTTCTGGCACGAGGTCCCCGGTCCGCCGCCCGACATCAGCTCGCTGCACGGACCCGAGTAGTGGTCCGGCAGCCCCAGCACGTGGCCGGTCTCGTGCGAGGTCACCCGGGTGGAGTTGTACTGCTGGTTCTGCCGGTAGTCGAGGAAGATGTAGCCCCGGCCGTGCCCGTCGGTGCTGGCGTACGAGCCCCGGGAGTCGTTGCCCTCGCGGTACGAGAAGTTCCCGCCGGAGGCCACCTCCTGGAGCTTCACGTTGGTCACCGAGCTGTTCCAGATCCGCGTGGAGTTGGCTATCTGGGTGCGGAAGCTGGGCGCGCTGCGGGTGTTGTAGGTGACGGTGACCGCGAGGGCGCCCGGGTTCGCCGCGCGCTGCTCGGCGATCGAGCGCTGCACGGCGTCGAAGAAGGCGCGGTTGGCGCTCTCGTTCTCCTGCGAGCGCTCGTACGCCGCGTAGGAGGAGGCGCTGCCGGCGGGGGCGGCGGCGCTGGCGGTGGGGACGATGCCGCCGAGCGCGGCGGCGACGCCGAGACCGACGGTGGCGGCCAGCGTGGCCTTGCGGGAGTGGCGCATGTGGGGGAGCTCCTACTCATCCGGTGTGGGGGGTGGTCGTTCGGTACCGGAGTCTGCGGGAGCACCAGGGGCCGGCGGATGATGTCAGCGCCCGATAACGCGGGCCTATCGGGAAGTTTTCGGTAGGCCAACTGGCGTGAGAATGGCGGGATTCGGGGGGCTATCGGTGGCTGGTGCGGTCCACCGGCGCCGCCCTACTCTCGGGTCATGGAGCTTGAGGTGAGGCACCTGCGCGCGCTGTGCGCCATCGCCGACGCCGGCAGTCTGCACAAGGCCGCGCGGCAGCTCGGCGTGAGCCAGCCCTCACTGACCACCCAGCTGCGGCGCATCGAACGGGCCCTGGACGGCGAACTGTTCCTGCGCGAGCGGACCGGATGCCGGCCAACGCCCTTCGGGCGCACGGTACTCGGCCGGGCGCGGCCGTTATTGGCCGAGATGGCGGCGCTGGTCGCCGAGGCGCGGGCCGCCGCGCACGGACCGCGGCTGCGGATCGGCTCGACCGCGAGCCGGGCCCTGCCGGGATGGTTGCGCAGGCTCCACCGAAGACACCCCGACGCCGAGACCTCGCTGGTCGTCGACGTCTCGGCCAACGTGCTGCTGCGGATGGTGGACGCCGGTCAGCTGGACGTGGCGTTCGTCCACGAGGTCGAGGGCAGTCCGCTGCGGGTGCCCGCGGGCCTCCAACTGCACGTACTGATGGAGCGCGAGCCGCAGTTCGTCTCCATGTCCCGGGACCATCCGGCGGCGAGCTCGCCCATCGTGAAGCTGGCGGACCTGGCGCGCGACCGGTGGACGGTCGACCCCTCCGTCGACGGTGAATGGGACGGGCTGCGGCGGGTGTTCGCCGGGGCCGGCCTCGACCCGCCCGTCCTGCACGCCGACTACCACACGGCGACTTCGCTGATCATCTCCGGCGAGGCCGTGGCGCCCTGCCAGCCCACGTCCGGGCCGCGGCAGGACATGGCCATCCGGCCGCTGTCGGGGGACCCCCTCGCGGTGCGGCTGCTGCTCGCGACGCGGCCGGGCGCGCACGCGGAGGTCTTCGAGGACCTGCGCGCCGCCTACCGGGAGGTGGCGCTCGACACCCCGCCGTACCGGGCGTGGCTGCGGCACCACGGGAACCGGCTGCTGGTGGCCTGAGCCGCCCCGCGCGCGGCGCCCCGTGCCCTGCCGGCCGACCCACGGGCTCCGGGGCGGGTTCCGTTGTATCGCGACATGCTGCTTGACTTCCCCGAGCCGCGATATATCGTGTCCTAGGAGACGCGATATGTTGCGTGCCGTCCACGAGGAGGAGCAGCACCATGACAGAGCAGATGACGTGGTCCGTCGCCGCGCCCCAGAAGCTGGCCTTCGAGCAGCCGGTGACGGAGCTGCGGGTCCGCGTCGTCGGCGGCACGGTCAACGTGGTCGCCGCGGACGAGGGTTCCGCCCGACTGGAGGTGGCCGAGGTCGAGGGCCCGCCGCTGCACGTGGTGCAGGAGGGCGGCACGCTCACCCTGTCCTACGAGGACCTCCCCTGGAACGGCTCGCAGGGCCTCAAGAAGTGGTTCGAGGGCAAGCCGTGGAAGGCCTGGTCCGGTTCCTCGGAGGACGGGCGCAAGGCCTGGGAGCGCAGCGTCTCCGTCACCGTCGCCGTGCCCGCCGGCACCCGCGTCCAGGTGGCCGCCGTCAGCGCCGCGACCTTCGTCTCCGGCATCGCCGGTCCGGTCGACGTCAACGGGGTCTCGGGCGACACGACGCTCGTCGGGCTCTCCGGGCGGGTCAAGGCGCACACGGTCTCGGGCAGCGTCGAGGCGCAGTCCGTCACCGGTGACCTCGGCTTCCACTCGGTCTCCGGCGGGCTGACGGTGGTAGACGGCTGCGGCGGCAGCGTACGGGCCGACTCGGTCAGCGGGGACATGCTCATCGACCTGGCCCCGGACACGGCCGCGCCGAAGCCGGTGGAGATCTTCCTGAACTCGGTCTCCGGCGAGGTCGCCATCCGCCTCCCGCACCCCGCCGACGCCAAGGTGGAGGCCAACACCGCCACCGGCGGCGTCTCCAACGC
Source organism: Streptomyces sp. NPDC048383 (assembly GCF_040651775.1). Taxonomy (NCBI): domain Bacteria; kingdom Bacillati; phylum Actinomycetota; class Actinomycetes; order Kitasatosporales; family Streptomycetaceae; genus Streptomyces; species Streptomyces sp. NPDC048383. Next base: position 24,410 of record NZ_JBEZKS010000041.1, on the reverse strand, counting down.
CTTCGAGGACCTCCGGGTCTCCGGTCAGCTCGGCGCCAAGCGCATCACCGGCACCCTGGGCACGGGCGCGGGCACCCTGCGGGCCACCACGGTCTCCGGTGCCATCGCGCTCCTGCGCCGCCCGCCGGCCGAGGCCGACGCCCCCCTCCAGCTCGACAAGAAGGTGCTCTGACATGCCGCCCGTCTTCGCCCACGGCCGCCTCCGCCTCTACCTCCTCAAGTTGCTCGACGAGGCCCCGCGCCACGGGTACGAGGTGATCCGGCTGCTGGAGGAGCGCTTCCAGGGCCTGTACGCGCCGTCCGCCGGCACCGTGTACCCGCGGCTGGCCAAGCTGGAGGTTGAGGGGCTCGTCACCCACGCGACCGAGGGCGGGCGCAAGGTGTACTCGATCACCGAGGCGGGCCGCGCCGAACTCGCCGACCGGGGCGGCGAACTGGCCGACCTGGAGCTGGAGATCCGCGACTCCGTGTCCGAGCTCGCCGCCGAGATCCGCGACGACGTCCGGGGGGCCGCCGGTGACCTGCGCCGCGAGATGCGGGCGGCGGCCGCGGCTTCCGCGACGGCGACCCACGTCGAGGACGAGTCCTGGAAGGCGGCCAAGGAGGAGCTCCGCAAGGCCAAGGCCGAGTGGAAGGAGCAGGCCCGCCGGGCGAAGGACGAGAGCCGCCGGGCCCGCGAAGAGGCCCAGCAGGCCCGCCGCCAGGCCAAGGAGGCGCAGGAGCGGGCCCGCGAGGAGGTCCAGCGGATCGCGGCGCAGCTCCAGGAGCAGTTCATGAAGCCGGGCGGGGTCCTGGGCAACCTGGCCGGAGCCTGGCTGGGCGGCGGTGGCAACGGTGGTCACGGGGCCGCCGACGGCGGTACGGGAGCCGCCGGCGCGGACCGGGCCGCCGGGGCGACGACCCCCGACCACGGGTGGGCCGAGGACCTGACGGCCGGCTCCGACCCGGCGCGGGACCTGGACCGGCTGCTGGACCGCTTCCGCGACGACGTGCGCGACGCGGCCCGGGATCACGGCGTGACCCCGGCCCAGCTGGCCGAGGCCCGCGCCCACCTCGCGGCGGCCGCCGGCCGCATCGCGGCGGGGCTGCGCCCGGGGGCGTAGGCCCCGCCGGCGGGCGGGCGCCGGTCAGGCGGCCAGGCCCCGCTCCGCCGTCGCGTACGTGACGCCGTGGTCCGCGAGGACCTCGGCGACCGTGCCGGGTCGTGAGAGCAGGGCCAACAGCAGGTGCAGGGTGCCGATGTGACGGTCCTTGCGGCCCAGGGCGATCCGCAGCGACTGCTCCAGCGCCTTCTTGGCGCCCCCGGTGAAGGGGACGTGGCGCCGCTCGGGGTCGTCGGGGCGCCCGAGCGCGGAGCGCAGCGAGGACCCCAGGGTCCGCCGGCGCGGGGCCGGTGAGGACAGGGCGCCCGTGCCGTGGGTCTCCTCGAACCGGGCGACGATCTCCCCGAGGTCGATGCCCAACCCGGCCAGGGCCTCCTCGTCGGCCCGGGACATGCCCCCGCGCCGCCGGACGTCGGCCAGGGCCGCCGCCACCGACGCGCGGTCCACCCCCAGCGGATCCAGGGCGCCCAGGGTCAGCAGCGAGAGCAACAGGTGCTCCTCGGCCACGGTGGACGCGCCCGCGTGCCGGGCCTCGGTCACCGCTCCCGACACCGCGTCGCGGGCGTCCCGGGTGAAGCGTTCGAACATCACAGCCTCCCGTGTTTCTTGTGCACGGCCTGCCGGCTGACGCCCAGCTCGGCCGCGATCTCCTGCCAGGACCAGCCCTGCGCGCGGGCACCGCGTACCTGTACGGCCTCCAACTGCTCCAGCAGGCGGCGCAGGGCGGCCACGGCACGCAGGCCCACACGGGGGTCCCGGTCTCCGGCTCGTTCGGCGAGATCGGTGGCTTCCGTCATGCCTGTCAATGTAGGTTGACAAGGGAGGGTTGTCAACCCACATTGACGGACGGCGGGTGGGTGCGGTGGTGGGGCGGCCCGGGAGGAATCAGACCGTGAGCACGACCTTCCCGAACAGGTCGCCCGACTCCAGCTTCTCGAAGCCCTCGCGCGCCCGGTCCAGGGGCAGCACCTCGTCGATGACGGGCCGCACCCCGGTGGCGGCGCAGAAGGACAGCAGGTCCTCCAACTCGTCCTTGGTGCCCATGGTCGAGCCGACGACCTTCAGCTCCAGGAAGAAGATGCGCGTCAGCTCGGCGTTCGCGGGCCGGTCGCCGCTGGTGGCGCCGGAGATGACCAGGGTTCCGCCCGGCCGCAGGCACTTGATCGAGTGCGACCAGGTGGCGGCGCCCACGGTCTCGATGACCGCGTCCACCCGCTGCGGGAGCCGCGCGCCGGGCTCGAAAGCCTCCGCCGCGCCCAGCTCCACGGCCCGCCGGCGCTTGGCGGCGTCCCGGCTGGTCGCGAAGACCCGCAGGCCGGCCGCCCGGCCCAGCACGATCGCGGCGGTGGCGACCCCGCCGCCCGCGCCCTGGACGAGTACGGAGTCGCCGGGGCGGACCCCGGCGTTGGTGAAGAGCATCCGGTAGGCCGTCAGCCAGGCCGTGGGCAGGCAGGCGGCCTCCGCGAAGGACAGCTCGGCGGGCTTGCGCAGGACGTTCCAGGCGGGGACGGTCACCTGCTCGGCGAAGGTGCCCTGGTAGTGCTCGGTCAGGATCGTGCGCGGCTCGTCCGGGCCCACTCCGTGGCCGCTCTGGCCGATCACGGAGTGCAGGACGACCTCGTTGCCGTCCTGGTCGGTCCCGGCCGCGTCGCAGCCGAGGATCATCGGGAGCTTGTCCCCGGAGAGCCCCACCCCGCGCAGCGACCACAGGTCGTGGTGGTTGAGGGAGGCGGCGCGGACGTTGACGGTCACCCAGCCCGGGCGTGCCTCGGGAGCCGGGCGTTCGCCCAGTACGAGGCCGCTCAGCGGCTGGTCACGGTCGATTCGGGCGGCGTAGGCAGCGAACATGCCGCGACGCTACCGCTCGGTAGGGTCGGGATTCCAGAGCTGTCGCGGCCGGGTCGTGAGGCCTTCGTCGCACCGACCGGGGCGGGGCCGTACGGAGTCGCCCGCTCCGGGGGGTCGAAAAGGGTGGGGCCCGGCCGGAACGTTCCGGCCGGGCCCCACCCGTACAGCTGTGCACCGCGCCGATCAGCCGAGGCGCGCCACTCCGTCGGCCTTCGCCGCGGCGGCGACCGCGGCCGAGACGGCCTCGGCGACGCGCGCGTCGAACGGGGAGGGAATCACGTAGTCGGCGGCAAGCTCGTCACCCACGACGCCGGCGATGGCGTCGGCGGCGGCGATCTTCATGCCTTCGGTGATCCGGGTCGCGCGGACCTTGAGGGCGCCCGCGAAGATGCCCGGGAAGGCCAGCACGTTGTTGATCTGGTTCGGGAAGTCCGAACGGCCCGTCGCCACGACCGCCGCGTACTTGTGCGCGACGTCCGGGTGGACCTCCGGGTTCGGGTTGGCCATGGCGAAGACGAACGCGTCCTTCGCCATCGAGGCCACCGCCTCCTCCGGCACCGTGCCGCCGGAGACGCCGATGAAGACGTCCGCGCCGGCCAGGGCCTGCTCCAGCGTGCCGGTCCGACCCGTCCTGTTCGTCAGGCCCGCGATCTCGGCCTTGACGTCCGTCAGGTCCGAGCGGTCCGCCGAGACGACGCCCTTGCGGTCGGTGACGCAGACGTCGCCGATGCCCGCGTCCACCAGGATCTTGGCGATGGCGATGCCCGCCGCGCCCGCGCCCGAGATGACGGCCCGCAGGTCGCCGAGGGTGCGGCCGGTGAGCTTGGCGGCGTTGCGCAGGGCGGCCAGCGTCACGATGGCCGTGCCGTGCTGGTCGTCGTGGAAGATCGGGATGTCCAGCGCCTCCTGGAGGCGCCGCTCGATCTCGAAGCAGCGGGGAGCGGAGATGTCCTCCAGGTTCACCCCGCCGAAGGACGGGGCGAGACGGATGACCGTCTCGATGATCTCGTCCGTGTCCTTGGTGGCGAGCGCGATCGGAACCGCGTCCACACCACCGAACTGCTTGAAGAGGATGGCCTTGCCCTCCATCACGGGGAGGGAGGCTTCCGGGCCGATGTCACCGAGTCCGAGCACGGCCGTACCGTCGGTGACGACGGCGACCACGTTGGACTTCCAGGTGTACTCGTTGACGAGGTCCGGCTGCTCGGCGATGGCGGTGCACACCTTCGCCACGCCGGGGGTGTACGCGAGGGACAGGTCGTCCTTGTTGAGGACGGGCACGGTGGCCTGAATGGCCATCTTGCCGCCCCGGTGCAGTGCGAACACCGCGTCGGGGTTGTTGTCCGTCGCACTGTCACTGCGAGGGTTGACGATCTCCGCTGCCACTGTGTGTGACCCCTTAAGTCCTTTGAATCGTTGAGGGTGGCCACTCCTGGTTAAGGGGTGGGCGGGCACCGCGTCCGTACTCCGCGGCGACGGTTGACCGTCTCCGCGGAGGGGAGGTTCGTACGCGCGGGCGCGCCGCACGCGCGCCCTGAGCCCCGGATGAGGGGTGTAAGGATCTGTTCTACCCGAAGAACGCTCGGCCGGACGAGTCGATTCCCGCACGATCGTAGGCCCCTTGTCCCGGTTTTGGCTAAAAGTCCAAACCTCGATGTCCAGCAACCGAGACGCGCCGCAAAAACTGAGGTGAAACTGGCAGGTCACAGGCTTTTGTGCGGTCGCGACGGCCGTTGTCCGCAGTCCTGTTGGGGAGTCGGGGTCGCCCGTTATCTGATTTTGACCTTATGGGCAGCCTGAATGCGTCAGTCCGAATGGCAAGATGCCGTAATCACACAAGGTCGCGACACTCGATGGTGCGTGCCCCGACCGTTCTCGGATGCTTTTCCACCTGCCGGAGGAACCAGCTCATGACCGCAAGCACCACCCGACGTACGACCGCCGCCCGGTCCCGGATCGCCGCGGTCGGCGCGATCGCGGTCACCGGTGCCCTGATCCTCACGGGCTGTGGCGACCAGACCGACTCTGGCTCCTCCACCCCCTCGGCCAAGACCGACAACAGCGCCCCGCTGTTCTCGAAGCTGCCGAAGAAGATCCAGGACGCCGGTGTCGTCAAGGTCGGTTCCGACACCGCCTACGCCCCGATGGAGTTCGTCGACGGCGGCAAGATCGTCGGTGTCGACCCCGACATCGCCGATGCGCTGGGCAAGCAGCTCGGTGTGAAGTTCCAGTTCACCTCCGGCACCTTCGACGGTCTGATCACCTCGCTGGAGACGGGCCGTCAGGACGTCGCCATGTCGTCGATCACCGACAACAAGAAGCGTCAGGAAGGCCTGGACGACAAGGGCGCCAAGATCGGTAAGGGCGTCGACTTCGTCGACTACTTCTCCTCCGGCGTCTCGCTGCTGGTCAAGAAGGGCAACCCGGACAACATCAAGTCGCTCGACGACCTCTGCGGCAAGACGGTCGCCGTCCAGCGCGGCACCACGTACGAGGACACCTTCAAGGCGCAGGCCGAGAAGTGCGGCGACAAGAAGCTCACCATCGAGGCCTTCGACACCGACGCCGAGGCGCAGACCCGCGTCAAGGCCGGTGGCGCCGTGGCCGACCTGAACGACTTCCCGGTCACCGCGTACACCGCGAAGACCTCGGGCGGCGGCAACGACTTCGAGGTCGCCGGCCAGCAGGCCGACGTCGGCCTCTTCGGCATCGCGGTCTCCAAGGAGAACACCCAGCTCCGCGACGCCATCAAGGAAGCGCTCGACGCCATCATCAAGGACGGCTCCTACGCCAAGGTCCTGGAGAAGTGGAACGTGAAGGACAGCGCCGTGCCGTCCGCCACGATCAACGCAGGCAAGTGACTCCCGAGCGAGCGCACCACTGAAGGGCAGTCATTGTGACTGACAAGATCGACAAGGGTCCGGCCGCGACCCCGCCGGCCGGACCCGGCGCCTCGGGCACCACCTACGAGGCCATCAAGGCCATCCCCGTCCGCCACTACGGCCGCTGGATCAGCGCCGTGGTCGTGGCGGTCCTGCTCGCCTGGCTCGTCTACGCCTTCTCCCAGGGCAAGATCATCTGGGCGACGGTCGGCGACAAGCTGTTCGACCCGGCGGTGCTGGCCGGTCTCGGCAACACCATCATCATCAGCATCTCCGCCATGGCGCTGGGCCTCGTGCTCGGCATCCTGTTCGCGGTGATGCGGCTCTCGAACAACCCGGTCACGAGCTTCGTGTCCTGGCTCTACATCTGGTTCTTCCGCGGCACCCCGGTCTACGTACAGCTCCTCGTGTGGTTCAGCCTCCCGCTGATCTTCCAGTACATCAACCTCGGTCCGATCTACAAGAACGAGACCGTCGACGTCATGACGCCGTTCATGGTCGCCCTGCTGGGCCTCGGCCTGAACGAGGGCGCCTACATGGCGGAGATCGTCCGTGCGGGCATCCAGTCCGTCGACGAGGGCCAGAGCGAGGCCTCGCACGCCCTCGGCATGACCCGGACGCAGACCATGCGCCGCGTCGTGCTGCCCCAGGCGATGCGCGTGATCATCCCGCCGACCGGCAACGAGTTCATCAACATGCTGAAGACCTCGTCCCTGGTCTCGGCGGTGCAGTACACCGAACTCCTGCGGGCCAGCTCCAACATCGGCAGCACGGCCGGCGCGGTCATCGAGATGTACTTCGTCGCCTCCATCTGGTACCTCGCCCTGACCAGCGTCTTCAGCGTCGGGCAGTACTACCTGGAGCGGCGCTACGCCCGCGGTTCGCTGCGCAGCCTGCCGCCCACGCCGTTCGAGCGGCTGAAGGCCAACCTGAACATGTTCCGCCGTACGGAGGTGGCGAAGTGACCGCCCAGCCGATGGTCAAGGCAGAAGGCGTCCACAAGTCGTACGGCGCCGCCCACATCCTCCGCGGCATCGACCTGGAGGTCGCGCCCCGGGAGGTCTTCTGCCTGGTCGGTCCGTCCGGCTCCGGCAAGTCGACGTTCCTGCGGTGCATCAACCACCTGGAGCGCGTCAACGCCGGCCGGCTCTCGGTCGACGGGCAGCTGGTGGGGTACAGGCAGAAGGGCGACAAGCTCTACGAACTGAAGGACAGCGAGGTCGCGGCCCAGCGCCGGGACATCGGCATGGTCTTCCAGCGCTTCAACCTCTTCCCGCACATGACGGCCATCGAGAACGTCATGGAAGCCCCGGTCATGGTCAAGGGCGAGTCCAAGGCGGTGGCCCGTGCCCGCGCGGTCAAGCTCCTGGACCGCGTCGGCCTCGGCGACAAGGGCGGGAACTACCCCACCCAGCTCTCCGGCGGCCAGCAGCAGCGCGTGGCGATCGCCCGCGCGCTGGCCATGGAGCCGAAGCTGATGCTCTTCGACGAGCCCACCTCGGCGCTCGACCCGGAGCTCGTCGGTGACGTCCTCGACGTCATGCGGGACCTGGCCGAATCAGGCATGACCATGATCGTGGTGACCCACGAGATGGGCTTCGCCCGCGAGGTCGGCGACAACCTCGTCTTCATGGACGGCGGTGTGGTCGTCGAGTCCGGCAACCCGCGCGACGTCCTGGGCAACCCGCAGCACGACCGCACGAAGGCGTTCCTGTCCAAGGTGCTGTAAGCGGTACCGCGCGCCACGCGCGCACATCACGCCACGTCACAGGGGCGGTACGGGTCTCCCGTACCGCCCCTGCGGCGTGCGCGGGGCAGCGCGGGCGCCGCCCCGGTCGAAGTTCCTCCTGCGGACCTAGGACCGGTGCTGCCGGTGCTGCCGGTGCTGCCGGTGATGCCGACGGGGCCGCCGGGCCCGGGCGGACGTCGGCGTGCGCGGGATCGGGATTCGGCCCCCGCTCGGGGTCCGGGGGAACCGGTGGGGCGGCGGGGCCGTGATACTTCCCGTACCGTGCGCGATCCGGTCCCCGTGCCGATCGAGCCGTTCGCGGCGCGCGGCATGGGCAAACCCCGCACACGTAATACCCTCGAAGACATATCAGCCGTTACCGCAGCCCGCGATCACCCGACACCGCAGCCATAAGGACGACAAGTGGAACTGGCCCATTACTCGGACTATGCCGTGCGCCTGGTCAACACCGAGGAGCCGGCCCGCAACAAGGACTCGCTCCTCTCGGTGGACGACGTCCGCGCCCTCTTCGGGACCGGCGTGCAGATGGCCCGCCGGGTCACCGACACCGACGTCACCCGGTTCCGCAACGTCCGCGGCCGGCTGCGGTCCGTCTTCGAGGCCGCCGACGGCGGGGACCACGTCCTCGCCGTGGACCTCCTCAACTCGCTGCTGATGGAGTTCCCCGTCAGCCCGCAGGTCTCCGGCCACGAGCTCGTCGGCCCCGACGGACGCCCCGACTGGCACATCCACCTCGCCGACCACCCGTCGAACGCCTCCGCCGGCTACGCCGCCATCGCCTCCATGGGCCTGGCCTTCCACCTCACCGAGCACGGCCCCGACCGCCTCGGCCTGTGTCAGGCCCCGCCCTGCCGCAACGCCTACCTCGACACCTCCACCAACCGCTCCCGGCGCTACTGCTCCGACCGCTGCGCCACCCGCGCCAACGTCGCCGCCTACCGCGCCCGCAAGCGACTGGAGGCCGAGGAGTCCGCCCGCAGCACGCGCAGCGCCGACGCCGCCCAGGACAGCCGGGCCCTCAGCGACCGCTGATCCCTCGCGCGGGGCCGCAGCCGCAGCACGGCCGTCGCCAGCACCAGCTCCTCCGGGACGGCCCCGTAGTCGGTGCTGTCCCCGGACTCGTTGAACGGATTGTCGCCGAGCATCCACCAACCGCCCGGGCGGCGCTCGGCCGCACGCTTGACCACCAGCAGGTCCTGTTGCAGCGGATGCCGGAACACGACCACGTCACCCGGCCGGACCTGCGCCCCGTACCGCACCACCAGCCGGTCCCCGTGCGCGAGGGTCGGCACCATCGACGGGCCCGTCACCTCCACCAACTCGAAACGCGCCCGCGAGCGCCTGTTCTCCACCATCCGAGCCCTCCTCTTCCCTGCCCGCATGGTGCCGCACGGCCCCGTACGTTCGCTCACCACTCCTCGTACGACCCTGGACTTTTGTCCTAAGCCCATGGGGCCGACCGCGAATTCCGGTTTGTCAGCGAGTAACCTCCCCTCTTGAGAAGACGATCACGAGGAGGACAAACTCCATGCTTTCCCGCCTCTTCGCCCCCAAGGCGAAGGTCTCCGCCCACTGTGACCTGCCCTGCGGCGTGTACGACCCGGCCCAGGCCCGTATCGAGGCCGAGTCCGTCAAGGCCGTCCAGGAGAAGTACCAGGCCAACGACGACGCCGACTTCCGCGCGCGCGCCATCACCATCAAGGAGCAGCGCGCCGAGCTCGCGAAGCACCACGTCTCGGTGCTGTGGAGCGACTACTTCAAGCCCCCGCACTTCGAGAAGTACCCCCAGCTCCACACCCTGGTCAACGACACCCTGAAGGCCCTCTCGGCCGCCAAGGCGTCGAACGACCCGGCGACCGGCGCCAAGGCGCTGGAGCTCATCGCCGAGATCGACCGCATCTTCTGGGAGACCAAGGCCGCCTGATCCAAGGCGCCCCCGCATCCCCGCGCCGCCCCGGCGGCGCGAACGGCGACGGCCCGACCGCATCACGCGGTCGGGCCGTCGGCGCGTTTCCCCGCAAGGGGCGCGCGGGAGGTGCGCGGGGGAGTGCGTACGAGGTGCGCGGGGGTGCGCGCGCGGTCCCGTCCCCGCGGCCGCCGGGTCGGCGGGTGGTTACTCGTCGTCCTCGTCCTCATCGTCGAGCCGGGCCAGCCACGTGGCCAGTCGTTCCACCGGGACCTCGAAGTCCGGGTTGAGGTCGACGAAGGTGCGCAGCTGCTCGGCGAGCCACTCGAAGGTGACCTCCTCCGCGCCGCGCCGCTTCTCCAGCTCCTCGATGCCGCGATCGGTGAAGTACAAGTCGGGCTCCGTGCCGTGTCGGGATGGGGTGTTTCCCGCCAGGATAATCCGCCTTACGGCGAGACCTCCCGCCGTCCCGCGCCCCGGGGCTAGCCTGGACGTTCTCGGTGGGGTGAGCGGGGAGCGGGGGTCTGCGGATGCCGGATGGGCGCACGGCCGGCTCCGCGCGCGCCTTCGAGCTCCTGGAGCCCCTCGTCCGGGCGGCCACGGTACGCGTCCACGCGCCCCCGGGCGGGTATGACAACCCCGGCAACGACGGGACGGGACCCACCTGGGGCAGCGGGTTCTTCATCGCCCCCGGCTGGGTCCTGACGTGCGCGCACGTGGTCGGCGAAGGGGGTGCTGCGATGCGTCTGGCCGGGCGTGAGGTCGGCCTCACCTTCTTCTCCGGGGCGTCCGCCGGAGCCGCCGGGACCACGGGCACGGTCACCGGCCGGGTGGAACGCGTCCTGCCGGAACGGCTGGAGGAACACCGGCCCGGGCGGCGGGCCCTGTGGGACCTGCCCGACCTGGCCCTGGTCCGGGTGCTCTCGCCCGTCTCGCACGCCTGCGTCTGGCTGACCGACCGGGCCGGCCCCCGGCTCGACGAGGCCGCCTACTTCGGCTGCACCGAGGAACTCGGCATCCGCGAGATCACCGGCCGCACCACCCGGCTGCGCGGCACCGCCGGGAACGGCGCCGCGATCCGCCTCGGCGACGACGACGAGATCGAGGCCGGCATGTCCGGCGGGCCCGTCGTCGACCTCACCCGCGGGGAGGTCGTCGGCGTCGTCAAGGCCCGGCGGTCCGCCGGCGGGGGCGGACTGGCCGTGTCCGTCTCCCAGTTACGCACCCTGCCGATGCCGGCGAACGGGCAGACCGGCCTGTACCGCCGGATCATGCAGGCCCACGACCTGTACCACTACGACCGCCACCTCAGCGATCTCGACAGCCGCCGCACCTGGACCGACGTCCACGACGAACTCCCCGACCCGGACGCCGCGGCGGACCGCCGCGGCGGCCGCGGCCGGCTGACCCCGGGCGAACGCACCACCCTGTGCGGGCTCCTCGCCGAACTCCCGCCGCCCGGCTCCTCGGAGGCCGTCCGGGAACTCGCCGAGCAGGCCCGTGGCGAGGAACCCGACACGGGACTGCCGGCCCCGCTCAGCTGGCGCGACGGACTCGGCCTGCTGCACGACCCGCCCGGCCCGGGCGGCGAGGCCGCGGCGATGCTCCGCTACGCGACGGACGTGAGCGTCGCCGACCACCGCGAGCCGCCCTCCCCGGGCGCCGACGAGGAACTCTGGGACTGGGTACGGGTCACCGCCGAGCGGCTCTGGCGCCCGCTGCGCCGCGAGCTGGGGGAACGCCACGAGCACGGCCTGGCCGCCCGCGAACGCCGCCGCCGGGCCCGCGCCGGCCAAGCCGTCCACGGCCCCGCCCGGAGGCGCGGCGGCCTGCCCGCGGGACCCTCGGTGCTGCTGGAGGTGTGGGCCCACGGCTGGGAGGACGTCTACGACTGGCGGGTCTCGGTGCTGGCCGGCCCGGCGCGACCCGGCCGCGTCACCCCGGTGGCCACCGGCGTACGGACCACCCCCGCCGGACTCCCCGACGCGCTGCGGGCTCCGCTCGCCGAAGGGTTCCGGCGCTGCGACACGCACGAGGCCCCCGCCCTGCTGGAAGTGGCGGTGGACCCCGAGCTGTTCGGACTGCCCGTGGACCAGTGGACGCTGTCGGGCGGCGTCCCCGTCGGCGTGCAACGCCCGGTCGTGCTCCGCCACCCGGCCGGACCGGACGACGGCCCGGACGACGGCGGGGCCGTCGGGGCCGACGCCGCCGAGCGGCGCTGGGCGCGGGTCCAGGCGGGCCCCGTGCTGGACCAGCGGGCCGACTGCGCGCGGGGCCGCCCCCGCAGCCCGTCCCCGGAGTGGCTGCGCGCCCTGGTGGACAACACCGTCCCGGTGCTGTGCCGGGCACCCGGCACCGAACCGACCCTGGGCGCGCTGCACCTCGTACGGGACGCGGGCTACGGGCTGGCGGTGTGCCGTCGGCCCCCCGGCGACCCCGGGGCCTCCTGCGCGCCGTTCCACCGCGGGCTGCGCGAGGAACTGGTCGACGCGGGCCGGGGCGCGGTGCTCCCGCTACGGCTCCAGACCCTGCGGGCCCGGGCCCACGGGGCCGACCCGGACGCGTACTGGGCGGCCGGCGCGGCGCTCGTCTGGGAGGACCCGGCCCGGGCGCTGCCCGCGGACGAGCCCCTGCAGGGCGACCTGTGAGCCGGCCGCGACGGGACGGGGCGCGACGCGGGAGGAGCCGGGGGAAGGGCCGCGCACGTGGCGCGGCGTGCGCGGGGCCCCGGGGGACGGGGGCGCGCACCTGGTGCGGTGTCGGTGGGGCTTCGAGGGAGGGGACGGCCGTGAACGACGAATGGCTCATCTACCGGGGCGTGGGTGAACCCCACGACGGGATCGACGCGTTGCCCGACCCGCCGCCCTGGCGGAACTTCGACGGCGGCCCCGTCGTGGAGCCCTGCGGAGCGGCGGCCGCCCCGGACGGCAACGTGGCCCGCCGGCTCGGCGCCCACCGGCAGTCCGCCGAACTGCACCGGCCCGAACCGGAGGAACTGGAAGCCGTCAACGCGGCCCTCTACCTGCGCCGTCCGCTGCTGGTCACCGGCTATCCCGGAACCGGGAAGTCCACCCTGGCGCACGCCGTCGCGCACGAGCTGAAACTGGGCCGGGTGCTGCGCTGGCCGGTGGTGTCGCGGACCGTGCTCCAGGAGGGCCTCTACCGCTACGACGCCCTCGCCCGGCTCCAGGACGTCCAACTCGCCGCGGGCGCCGGCCGGGCCGCGGGCGTCGGCGGCGGCCCGGGCGACCGGGGCGACGCGGGGGCAGGGGCCGGCGGGGCCGGTTCGGTCGCCGGGAGCGGTTCGGTCGACGGAAGCGCTTCGGTCGTCGGGGCCGGTTCGGTCGACGGGATCGGCAAGTACATCCGGCTCGGCCCGCTGGGAACGGCCCTGCTGCCCACCGAGAAACCCCGCGTGCTGCTCATCGACGAGCTCGACAAGAGCGACATCGACCTGCCGAACGACCTGCTGAACGTCCTGGAGGAAGGCGAGTTCACCCTCCCCGAACTGGAACGCGTCGCCGACACCGAACCCGAGGTGCGGGTGCTCACCGACGACGGGGCCCGGGTGACCGTGACGAACGGCCGCGTGCGCTGCCGGGCCTTCCCGTTCATCATCCTCACCAGCAACGGGGAACGGGACTTCCCCGCCGCGCTGCTGCGCCGCTGCATCCAGCTCAAGCTCGGCCAGCCCGGCGAGAAACGCCTCGCCACCATGGTCAGGGCGCACCTCGGGGAGGAGGCCGCGCAGTTGGGCGCCGAACTGATCCGCGAGTTCCTCAGCCGCTCCCGGACCGAACTCGTCGCCGCCGACCAACTGCTCAACGCCATCTACCTCACCCACTACGCGGCCCCGCCCACCCGGGAGGACCTCGCCGACCTGCTCATCCAGCGCCTCGATCGCCCGAGGTGAGGGCCCGTGTCCGCAGCCGTGCCGCCACCCCCCTTCGACCCCGAGGTCCGCGACCTCGCCGGGCTGCTGCGGGCCGCCGGGCTCGACCCGTCCGCCGAGGAGCTGGCCGACGCTCTGTGGCTGGCCGCGCGGACCCGCCGCCCCGCACGCGCCGGCGCCGACCCCGACCCCGACGCCCCGGCGCCCGGCGAGCACCCCGGAGCAGCGCCGGAGCCGGGAGCGCCGGACGGGGCCGGGGACGGGCCGCCGGAGACCCCGGAGCCGGTCCCGCCGGAACCCGCGGTCGAGGAACCGGTCAGGCTGTACGCCGACGGACCGGGCGCGCCCTCCGACGACGCCCCGGACGCCGAGGTCCCGGTCGGCGACGCCGTGCCCGTACGGGTGCCCGGGGCGGCCGCGCTGCCCCGGATACTCGACATCCAGCGGGCCCTGCGCGCCCTGCAACGCCACCGACCGCCCGGCCCGCCCACCCGTACCGTCCTCGACGAGGGCGCCACCGCGGAGGCCGGCGCCCGCGCCCTCGGCCTGGTCATCCCCGTCTTCCGGCCGGAGAGCCGGCGCGAGGCGACCGTGCGCCTGGTCATGGACGCCTCCCCGTCCATGGCGGTGTGGCAGGAGATGTTCGAGGAACTCCGGGCGGTGTGCGAGCGACTGGGCGCCTTCCGGGACGTTCAGGTGCACCGGCTCCACCGCCTCGCGGACGGCACCCCCGCCGTCGGCCGGGGCCCCGCGCCCGGCGTCGGACTGCGCTCGGGCGAGCAACTGCGCGACCCCACCGGACGGGCCCTGACGATGGTGGTGTCCGACTGCGCCGGGCCGCTGTGGCGCGAGGGCGAGGCGCAGCGACTGCTGTACCGGTGGGCCCAGTGCACCCCCTGCGTGGTCGTCCAGCCGCTGCCGCAACGCCTGTGGAGCCGCAGCTGGCTACCGACCGAGCGAGGGGTGCTGGAGCGGACCGAGGACGGGACGGGCGGCCCGGGCGACGGCCGGCTGCGGTTCCGCCGGGACCGGGCCCCGCGTCCGGGCCGGCCCTCCGGCGGGCTGACCGTACCCGTGCTCCCGCCGAACGCGACCGCCCTCGGCGCCTGGGCCCGGCTCGTCGCCGGCCTCGGGACCGGGCCCGTACCGGCCGAGGTGGGGCGGGTCCTGGCCCGGCATCCGGCCGCGCCCGTCCCGCTGCCCCGGGCCGCCCGGCCGCCGCGCGAACTGGTGGCCCGCTTCCGGGCGTCGGCCGCGCCCGGCGCCGTACGGCTCGCGGTGTACCTGTCGGCGGCGCCCCTGACCCTGCCCGTGATGCGGCTGGTGCAGCGCACGATGCTTCCCGACTCCGAACCCTCGGACCTGGCCGAGGTGCTGCTGAGCGGGCTGCTGAGGCGCACCGGGGACGTACCGGGCCAGTGGTACGAGTTCGTCCCCGGCGTACAGGACGTGCTGCTGGGCCCGCTCGGTCGGGACGAGGCCGCGCTGGTGCTCAAGCACTGCTCCGAGTACGTGCTCGCGCACTTCGGGCGGGACGTGCGCAACTTCCCCGCGCTCGCCGTCTCGCAGCTGACCGGGGTGGCGTCGGCGCCCGCCGACCCCGGCCCGGCGCGGGCGGCCGGCGGGCCGCTCCCGCAGGCCTTCGCGCACGTCTCCGCGAAGGTCGTACGCCGCTACCTGCCGGGCCCGCCCGAGCCGCCCGAGGACGAACCCCCGGCGGGCGGGCGCGCGCCCGTCGCGCCCGCACCGGGCGGCCGGGCCCGGTCGGTACGGGCCGCCCGCTCCCGGCTCGCGGACGCCGACGCCCGCGCCCCCTACGAGGCCGTCGCCCTGCTCCGGCGGGCCGTCGCGCTGCCCCCGGGGCCGCAGGACCCGCCGGAGGAGGCGGAGACCGCGCTGACGGCGGCGCTGCTCGTGCTGTGGGCGGCGCAACGGGACCCCGAGCTGCTGGACGAGGCGCAGCGCGCGGTGACCGGGCTGCACACCCCGACCGCACGGTCCCTGCTGGGGCGGGTGCTGTACGAGCGGGCGCTGGCGGGCGGCGGGGACGCGGAGACGCTGGCCGCCGCCGACCGGGAGTTCGCGGCGGCGGGCGCCGGCACGACGGATCCCGTGCTGCGCCGGGACTGCGCGATCCGCCGCTCCCGCACCCTGATCCACCTGGCCGGCCTCAGCGACGACCCGGCCCCCCTGCGGGAGGCGCGCGCGGTACTGGAGGCGCTGACGTCGCCCGGGGGCGGGGCCGGCGGGGCCGGCGTCGACCGCGGTGCCGGTCGGGACGACCGGGCGGGCGGGGCGGGCGGGGCGGGCGGGGCCGGCGGTGGCCCGGTGGGGGAGCGGAGCGGAACGGGCAACGGCCGCGGCCCGGGCGGGGCCGCCCGCGCGGGCGGCTCGGCCGAGGGCGGGGCGATCAGCGGTCCCGGCGAGGGCGCAACCGCTCCCCGGGGCAGCGAATCCGACGATCCGGCCGGGGCCGGCACCGGCACCGATGCGCGGGGCGACAGGACCGACGGGCGTGAGGGACCGGCGGAGGGCCGCGGGGCGGGTGAGGCCGAAGAGGCCGGCCCGACCGGGGGCGGCGGCGCCGTCCGTGAGTCCGAAGAGGCCGGCCCGACCGGGGGCGACGGCGCCGTCGCTGCGGAGGCCGGAGAGGGCGGGGGGTACGGTGCTGACGGCGCGTCGGGCGGGCCCGCCGGTTCCGGCGACGGCGGGGTCGGGGACGCCGGGGTAGGCGACGGCGGGGTAGGCGACCCGGATCCCGGGTTGCGGCTGGCGTTGGGGCGGGTGTTGTTGGCCCTGTTGCCGCGCACCCCGGAACCCGCCGCCCGTAGCGCGCTCGCCGAGGAGGCGACGGAGGTCCTGACCGCCGTCCTGGCGGCGCTCCCCGGGGCCGCCGATCCGGACCCCGCCGACCCGGCCGGTACGGGGGTTCCCGACGCTGTCGCCCCGCCGGCCCGGGTGCGGGTGGAACTGGCCACCGCATTGCGGTACCTGCCCGGACGGCTGGAGGAGGCCGCCCGTCACCTGGTGCGGGCCCTGGACGAGGCCGTCGGGGACACCGAACTGCGCCTGGCCGGCCTGCTGTGCCTCGCCCGGGTGCACCGGGCCCGGTACGCGCGGGACGCGGATCCGGCGGCGCTGGAGGAGGCGGCCGACGCGTACGGACGGGCCCGGCGGCTGAGCCCCCGGGACGGCGAGGCCTTCGCGGAGCTGCTGCCCGAATGGGGCGACGTACTCCTGGAACGGGCGCGGGCGGCGGACGGGCGGCGGTTCGTCTCCGCCGCCGTACGGGTGCTCCGCGAGAGCCGCGCCGCGGTGCCGCAGTCCGACCCGGGAGCCGCGTACCGGCTGCTGCGGCTGGCCGCCGGGCTGCGCCTGCGGCACGCCCACGAGGGGGACCTCGTCGACCTCCGGGAGGCGGAGCACCTCCTGGAACTCGCCGCCCGGCAGGGTCACGGGCCGCTGGAGCGGGCCCGCGCCTGGCGCGAACACGGGGACGTCCAGCAGGAGATCCACGCCCACACCCGTACCGTCGACCGGCTCGACCGGGCCGCCGACTCCTACCGCAGGGCCTGGCGTGCCGCGCTGGAGGCCGACCGGGAGGACCGTACGGGGACGGCGCTACGACTCGCCGCCCGGGCCCAGGAGCTCCGGGGCGAGGTACTGGAACGGCTGGCCCGCCCCCGAGCCGCCCTCGACGCCTACCGCGCGGCGCTGGAACTCTGGCAACGCGTCGACGCCCGACACCCCGGCGCCGCGCCCTCCGACACCCCGCCCGCACCCGGGTCGGACGCCACCGATCACGGCGACGCGCCGGCTCCCGGTCAGGACGCCGGGCACGGCACCGTACCCGACAGCGGGCGGGAGGCCGGCTTCGGGCGGGAGAGCGCGCGGGGTGCGGGTCGGGACGCCGGGCACGGCGCCGTACCCGACTTCGGCCCGGGTACGGGACCGGGCACGGGGCCGGCCGCGGATCAGGACGCCCGGCACGGCGCCGCGCCGGGTCCCGGGGACGGCGTTCCGGGCGCCACCGTCGGACCGGGCGGCGGGCGGAACTCCGGGCAGGACCTCGTACCCGCCCCCGACCGGGGCGGCGCGGACGATCCCGCCCACGACTCCGGGCCGGGTCGGGTCCGCAACCCGGCGCCGGACGCCGGCCCGGGGCGGCGTCGGGACACCGCGTACGACTCCGGCTCGGGCGGCGGCCCGGGCGGGCTGCCCGGCTCCGCCCGTACGGGCGGGCCCGCCCACGACTCCGGGCCCGGCGTCGCACCGGACTCCGGACACGGGGCCGTGCCCGACGCGGTGCCGGGGGCCGGAGCGGGCGCCCGCGGCCGGGACGGCCGGGACGGCCCCCGCAGCGATGGGCTCACGACCCGGCATGACCCCGGGCGCGACGGCCCGCACGCCCACCCGCACGAGGGGTCGGGCGAGGGGTCCGGAGACGGTTCCGGAGGTGGGCGGGAAGCGGACCGGCCCGGTGATCGGCGGCGGGCCCTGCGGGCGCGGATACGGCGCCTGGAGGAGGGACTGTGAGCCGTTTCCGCCCGCAGGGCGACGGGAAGAGGCAGTGGACCGACCGACAACAGGGGGACCAGCAACCCATGGTGACCGGACGTCAGAACGTGCCGGCAGTGCCCAGGCCGTGCCCCGGCCAGCTGCTGCCGGACCTCTCGGGACTCGATCTGGCCGCCCTGCGCGGGATCGACCATCCGGTGCTCGCCGAGGTGATCGAGGGCATGGTCGAACGGGTCACGCACCCGGCCGAGATCCTGAACGCCTTCGACTCCGGCGTAGCCTGAAGTACCTCCGGTCCCAGGGGGAGTTGACCACTTTCCGCCGTTAGCCGGGCCGGTCCGTAGGGCAGGGATGCACCGTCCGCAGCGGGAGGTATCAGGCGATGAGCCATGCGATCACGAGCGATCTCGTGCTGCCCGCCCCGCGCACCGCGTCCCGCCACGCGCGCCACGCCCCCTGGCCCCACACCCGCCTCGACGTGCCGGCCCTGCGCGCCGCCGGCCACCGCCCGCAGCCGATCAGGCAGTTCGTCCTCAAGACGCAGGGCCGGTGCAACCTGGCCTGCACCTACTGCT
The DNA here is from genome assembly GCF_040651775.1 of Streptomyces sp. NPDC048383. Lineage (NCBI taxonomy): Bacteria > Bacillati > Actinomycetota > Actinomycetes > Kitasatosporales > Streptomycetaceae > Streptomyces > Streptomyces sp. NPDC048383. Next base: position 5,936 of record NZ_JBEZKS010000041.1, on the reverse strand, counting down.
ACGTCTACGAGATGGCCGACCAGGGCTGGCGCACCCGCCCCGCCGTCATGACCCCCGCCACCGCGCTGCGCGCCGCCGAACGGATCGCCGAGCACGCCGCCGCCCACGACCTGCCCCGCGTCGACCTCGTCCTGCACGGCGGCGAGCCCCTCCTCGGCCCGCCCGCCGCCCTCGCCGGCCCCGTCGAAGCGGTCCGGGCGGCGCTGGCCCGCCGCTCGCCCCGCACCCGGGTCACCGCGGCCGTCCAGACCAACGGCACCCTGCTCACCCGCGGCCGGCTCGCCGCGCTGTCCGCCGCCGGGATCCGGGTCGGCGTCAGCCTCGACGGCGGACTGCCCGCGCACAACGCCCGCCGCGTCGACCACGCCGGGCGGCCCGGCTTCGGGGCGGCCGCCCGCGGCCTGCGCCTCCTCGCCCGGCACCCCGAGAGCTACGCAGGCGTGCTGTGCGTGGTGGACGTGACCCAGGACCCGGTGGAGACGTACGAGTCCCTGCTGGCCTTCCAGCCGCCCGTCATCGGACTGCTGCTCCCCCTGGCCAACTGGAGCAATCCGCCGCCCGGTTGGACGCGGCACGCCGGCCCGTACGGGGACTGGCTGGTGGCCGTCTTCGAACGCTGGTGGCACGACGGCGTGCGGCGCACCCGGATCAGGATCTTCGAGGAGGTCATCGCCCTGCTGCTGGGCCTGCCCGCCGCGACCGAGACGCTGGGCCTGGCCCCGGTGACGACCGCCGTCGTCGAGACCGACGGCAGCATCGAGCAGGCCGATTCCCTCAAGTCCGCCTACGAAGGGGCCGCCGCGACCGGGATGACCCTCGACAGCCACAGCTTCGACGAACTGCTCGACCACCCCGGGTTCGCCGCACGCCAGCTCGGCCGGGAAGCCCTCGCTCCGGGTTGCCGGGCCTGCGAACTCGTCGAGGTGTGCGGGGGCGGGCACTACCCGCACCGCTACCGCGAGCGGGAGGGCTTCCGTCAGCCGTCCGTGTACTGCGCCGACCTCCAGACCGTCATCCGCCACGTCGCCCGCGCCCTGCACACGGCCGCCACCACCGGACGGGCCGCCTCATGAACCACCGCACCGAAGCCGACCCGCGCGCCGAGGGCCCGCGCACCGAAGCCGACCCGCGCGCCGAGGGCCCGCGCGCCGAGGGCCACCCCGCCGCAGCCGACCACCCGGCCGAAGCCGGTCACCCCGCCGATCCCGCCCCGGCCGGCCGGCCCGCGCGGACGCCCCGCGCAGCGGCCGTACCGGCCCAGTACTCCGACCGCACCGACCCCGCCCGCCGCACGGATCCCACCGACCCCGCCCGCCGCGCGAGCCGTACCGACCCCGCCGCCCCCGCCCCCGCGCGGCCCCCCGCCCCGACCGACCTGGCCCGCTTCGCCGTCAGCTCCCACACCCTGCGCGCCCTCGCCTCCACCGAACCCTCCGCCGAGGGGACCCGCCTGGTGCGCGACGTACGCCGCTCCAAGCGGCTGGTCCTGCTGCGCGCCGTCCTCGACGCCGCCCCCGACGCGGAGGCCGCCGAGCGCTGGGCGCTGCTGGAGGAGGCCGAACGGCAGGACCCGGACGCCGTCCGCGACGTCCTGCACTACCCCGCCACCGGGGTCTGGGCGGAGGAGACCCTGCGCCGGCTGCACGCGCCGCAAGGTCCGGCCCCCGACCTCGGCCACCTCGGCGCCCTCGCCGTCGCCGCCGCCCTGCGCGCCGGGATCAGCTTCAAGGTCACCCTCCGACCGGCCCACGGCCGTCTCGTCCTGCCGACCCTCGGACTGTTGCGGCCCGACCGCCCCGGCCCCCTCGCCCTGACCGAACGCTCCTGGGACGGCGCCGACACCCTCCCCCTGCACGCCCTCCCCGGCGGCGGCACCGCCCTCGACGACCTCGACCCGTACCGGGCCCCGGCCCCCGCCGACGGCCGCCCCGGCGGGGTGCGTCCGGCCCGCCGGCTCACCCCCAAGGGGCACAAGCGCTGGGACACCCAGTGGTCCGGCGCCCTCACGCTGCTGGAGCGCTACGACTCCACCCGCGCCGAGGAGACCGCCCTGCTGCTGCGCTCCGTCGTCCCGCTGGCCGGCGGATCCCGCTCCAGCGGCGCCACGCTCCCCGCCGCCGCCGGCTCGATCCTGGCCCGCGCGCAGGCCCCGCCCGCCCTCGCCGCGACCCTGGTCCACGAGGTCCAGCACGGGAAGCTGGCCGCCCTGGCCGACGTCCTGACCCTGCACACCGCCGACCGCACGCCCCGCCACTGGGCGCCCTGGCGCAGTGACCCCCGGCCGCTGGAGGGGTTGTTGCACGGCGCGTACGCCCATCTGGCCCTGGCCGGGTACTGGCAGCGCGCCGCCCTGTACGGGGCGCGCGGCGCCTGGGCCCAGCACGCCCGGGTCCGCGCCCAGGTGGCCGCCGTCCTGCCGGCTCTCCGGGCGCATCCCCAACTGACCCTCACCGGAAGCGAGTTCGTCGAGGGGATGACCATTGCCGAGCGGGCCATGGACGAACTCCCGCCCCCCGGGGACCAGCACGCCACCGCCCGACGGGCCCTGGAACGCGAACGCGGCAGCTGGTGCGAGGCCCATCCCGAACTCGCCGCGTTCGCGGGAGGATGACGGGAGGACGAGAGGCGTCGCAGCGGCCTGACGCCCCGTCCGCTGCGGTACCTTTTCAGTCCCGCACCGCCCCGCACCGTCCCGCACCATCCCGTACCGCCTCCGCCCCACCCCGCCCCGCCTTCGCCCCACCCCGCCCCGCCTTCGCCCCACCCCGTACCCGCCCCACCCCGTCCACCGCCCGGATCCCAGGGAGACGGCCGCATGACCGGTACCGGTACGCGTCACGACCGCGACGGAGCCACCCCACCCCAGCGCTTCGTCATCAGCTTCGCGGGCTTCAACCGGCCCTGGGCCGTGTGGATCGCCCACCGCCTGGAGGAGCACGGCCACCGCGTCGCCCTCCAGCGCTGGGACCCGCAGAGCAGCCCCGGCCTCACCGAAGCCCTCGACGACCTCGCCCGGGCCGGCGGCAAGGTCGTCGTCGTCCTCAGCGAGCGCTACTTCTCCGCCGGCGCCCACACCGACGAGGAGTGGAACGCCGCCCTGCGCACCGTCACCGCCGCCCACCCCGACCGGTTCGCCGCCGTCAGCCTCACCGACTCCCCGCTGCCCAGCGCCGTCGCCGCGCTGGAGAAGACCGACCTGTGGGGCCTGGACTCCTACGAGGCCGAGTACCGCGTGCTGCGCCGGCTGGACCTCCCCACCGACCGGATCGGCACCGAGAGCGGCCGCCGCGGCCCCCGCTTCCCCAACGACCCGCCCGAGGTCTGGGGCCGGGTACCGCGCCGCAACCCGCGCTTCACCGGCCGCAACGACGTCATCGGCCGGCTCCGGGCCGCCCTCACCGAAGCCCCGCCCGGCGCGTCCACCGTGACGCTGCTGGGCCTGTCCGGCGTCGGCAAGACGCAGGTCGCCACCGAGTACGCCTACCGCTTCGCCTCCGAGTACGACGTCGTCTGGTGGGTGCCCGCCGAGGACCGGCCCACCCTGCGCGAACGCCTGGCCGACCTGGCGCCCGCCCTGGACCTGCCGCGCGGGGCGGGCAGCTACGGCGAGCAGATCCGGGCCGTACTGGAGGCGCTGCGGCGCGGCACCCCGTACCACCGCTGGCTGATGGTCTTCGACGGCTGCGACCACCCCGACGACCTCACCGACCTGCTGCCCTCCGGCGCCGGCGACGTGATCATCACCTCCCGGAACCGCGAGTGGGCCGCCCGCCACACCAGCCTCGTCGAGGTCCCCCTCTACGCCCGGCCCGAGTCCCTCACCTTCATCCGCCGCCGGGCCGCCCGCCTCACCGGCGACGAGGCCGACCAGCTCGCCGACGCGCTGGAGGACTACCCCCTCGCCCTCGACCAGACCGCGGGCTGGCTCGCCGACTCGCCCATCGGCGTCGGCGAGTACCTCACCCTGCTCCAGCACCGGCTGGACTCGCACGAGGCCGTCACCCTCTCCGACGACTACCCGCTGCCCTTCCCGACCGCGCTGGCCATACTCCTCAACAACGTGCGGGAGAACTTCCCCGACGCCCTCGCCCTGCTCCGGCTGTTCGTGTTCTTCGCACCCGGCCGGGTCCCGCTGCGGCTGCTGCGCGAGTTCCCCGCCGACGACGTCCCCGAGCACCTCGCCGGCATCGTCAACGACCGGATCCGCTGGAACGCGGCCCTCAACAAGCTCGTCCAGTTCTCCGTCGTCCGCCTGGAGTACTCCGACCTCTCCGTGGAGGAGGGCGGCGGCCTGGAGACCGTCCAACTCCACCGCATGGTCCACAACATCGTCCGCGAGAACCTCGCCGAGGACGAGGCCGAGCAGCTGTCCCGCTCCGTCCGCCAGGTCCTCGCCGCCGCCGACCCCGGCCGGCCCACCGACTCGCGGCTCTGGCCCCGCTACGCCGAACTCATCCCGCACCTCGAACCCGCCGGCGTCCTGACCAGCTCCAACCCGCGCATCCAGAACTTCCTGCTGCACTGCCTGCGCTACCTGACCCTCGCGGGGGAGTACCGCACCTGCCTGCGCCTGGCCGAAACCACCGACCGCATCTGGCGGTCGACGCTCGGCGACGACCACGACCAGGTCCGCGAACTCAGCTACCACTACGGCGGCGCCCTGCGCATGCTCGGCCACTTCCGCCGCGCCGAAACCCTCGCCCGCACCGTCGCCGACCGGCTCGTCGCCGAACGCGGCGACCGCGACCTCGAAACCCTCCGCGCCACCAGCACCTACGCCGGGGTCCTCCTCGGCACCGCCAAGTTCGACGAGGCCCGCCACCTGCTGGAGCACGCCTTCGCGACCTACCGCGAACTCCTCGGCGAGGACGACTCCACCACCCTCAACGCCCAGAACAACGTCGCCGTCGCCCTGCGCCTCCTCGGCCGCTACCAGGAGGCCTACGACATCGACCTGGACACCCTGCGCCGCCGCGAACGCGTCCTGCGCGTACGGCACATCGCCACCCTCTCCTCCGGCGTCGGCTGCGCCATGGGCTTGCGCCTGATGGGCCGCTACCGCGAAGCCCTGGCCCGCCAGGAACAGGGCCTCAAACTCCACATCCAGGTCCTCGGCGCCAACCACCCGCAGACCCTGCGCGCCGAACACAACCTCGGCCAGTGCCTGCGCCGCTCCGGCGACATCCCCGGCGCCGGAACCCGCCTGCGCAGCGTCCTGGAACGCTCCACCCGCGTCTTCGGCGCCGAGTTCCCCTGGACCCTGATGGTCGCCTCCGACTACGCGACCTACCTGCGCGAGTACGGGGACATCGAGGAGGCCCGGCGGATCTCCGAGGACGTCGTACGCGGCTACCAGTCACAACTCGGCCTCGCCCACCCGTACAGCATCGGCACCGTCGGCAACCTCGGGCTGGTCCTGCGAGCCCAGGGCGAACGCGCCGAAGCCCTCAGCCTCGCCGAACAGGCCCTCGTCGGCATGCGCGGCGCCCTCGGCGACCGGCACCCCTGGACCCTGGGCTGCGCCCTCAACGCCACCGGGCACCGCAACATCACCGGCCGGCTCGACGACGCCCTCGACCTCAGCCGCGAAACCCTGCGCGGCGCCGAACACGTCCTCGGCCCCGACCACCCGATGACGCTCAGCGCCCAGATCGCGCTCGCCGCCGACCTGCGCGCCGTACGGGAGGACACCGAGGCGTCCAAGCACGAGGACGCCGGCATCAAGGCCCTCACCCGCACCCTCGGCCCGCAGCACGTCCACACCGTGTCCGCCCGCCAACAGAGCCGCCCCTACTGGGACTTCGAACCCCAGCCGTAACCGGCCCACGGCCGGGAACGCCGGAAGGCCCGGCCCCCGAGGGGAGCCCGCGCCCGGACCGGCGGTCGCGGCGGACGACACGCTCCGGCTCTACTTCCTGTGCGCGCACCCGTCGTTG
>NZ_JBEZKS010000040.1:0-78713 GCF_040651775.1 Streptomyces sp. NPDC048383 | reverse complement strand
TGGGCTCAGTGGGCTCAGCGGGGGCCTGAGGGGCAGGTGGGCTGGAGCACGGCGCGAGCTGGTCGAGCAGGGAGTCGATTCGACGGAGGTGGTCGAGCGCCGCCCCCGGTGCGCCGGCCCTGGCCGGTGGAGCCGGCGGCGCCGCCCTGCCCGCCCTGACCGCGACGGGGCTGACCCGAGCCGGCCGCGGGGGCCTGCCCGGTCGCACCCGAACCGGCGCGACGGCCGCGGCCGCCCGCCGCCGGGGCCCCGCCGCCGGTGGCCGCGCCGGTGCGCGGACCACCGGAGCGGCGGCGCGAGCCGCCGCCGTTGCCGTTGCCCGAGCCGGTGCGCTGCTTCGGCGGGGTCGCCTGCGGCACCTCCAGCACCACGGGGATGCCCGAGGGCGCCTTGGCGCCGGTGAGGCGGGCCAGCTCCTCGTCGGAGGACTTGATCTGCGCGGTGCGCGGCGAGATGCCGGCGTCCGACATCAGACGGGTCATGTCGCGCTTCTGGTCGGGCAGGACCAGGGTGACGACGCTGCCGGACTCACCGGCGCGGGCGGTGCGGCCACCGCGGTGCAGGTAGTCCTTGTGGTCGGTCGGCGGGTCCACGTTGACGACGAGGTCGAGGTCGTCGATGTGGATGCCGCGCGCGGCCACGTTGGTGGCGACCAGCGCGGTGACCTCGCCCGTCTTGAACCAGTCGAGGGTGCGGTTGCGCTGCGGCTGCGAGCGGCCGCCGTGCAGACCGGAGGCCCGCACGCCGTCGGCGAGGAGCTTCTTGACCATGCGGTCGACCGCGCGCTTGGTGTCGACGAACATGATCACCCGGCCGTCGCGAGCGGCTATGCGCGTCGCCACGGCCTTCTTGTCGGTCTCGTCCATGACGTACAGGACGTGGTGCTCCATGGTGGTGACCGCGCCGGCCGACGGGTCGACGGAGTGGCCGACCGGGTCGTGCAGGAACATCTTGACGAGCTTGTCGATGTTCTTGTCGAGCGTCGCCGAGAACAGCATGGTCTGGCCCTCGGGCTCGACCTGCTTCAGGAGCGCGGTGACCTGCGGCATGAAGCCCATGTCGGTCATCTGGTCGGCCTCGTCGAGGACCGTGATGGCGACCTGCGAGAGGTCGGCGTCACCGCGGTCGATGAGGTCCTTCAGGCGGCCGGGGGTGGCGACGACCACTTCGGCGCCGCGGCGCAGGGCGCCGGACTGCCGGTTGATCGACATGCCGCCGACGACGGTCGCGATGCGCAGGTTGACGGAGGTGGCGTAGGGCGCCAGCGCGTCGGTGACCTGCTGCGCGAGTTCACGCGTCGGTACGAGGACCAGGGCGAGCGGCTGCTTCGGCTGTGCCCGGCGGCCGGCGGTACGGGCCAGCAGGGCCAGGCCGAAGGCCAGCGTCTTGCCGGAGCCGGTGCGGCCGCGGCCGAGCAGGTCACGGCCGACGAGGGAGTTCGGCAGCGTCGCGGCCTGGATCGGGAAGGGTTCGGTCACGCCCTGGGCGGCGAGGGTCTTCAGCAGCGCCTCGGGCATGTCCATGTCCTCGAACGCGGGCACCGGCGGGAGGGCCGGGGTCAGCGGTTCGGGCATGGTGAATTCTTGCGGCCGGGCTACGGGGGCGGACTTCTGCCGTCCCGCGCCAGCCTTCGGACGCCCCTGGGCCGTACCTCGACCCCTGGTGGGGCGGCGGCTGGGTCGTGCGGAGCTGGAGCTGGTCATGCGGAAAATGCCCTCCTGATACCGGCAGGTAAAACGCTGAAACGCCGAGACGCTGAAACGCGGTCTTGCGAACGCGGTCTTGCGAACGCGGTCGAGACAGCAGACAAGCCGGGGCCCGCACCTCACGGCGCGGACCCCGGCATGCTGAAGGAATTAGGCGGGGACGATGTTCTCCGCCTGGGGGCCCTTCTGGCCCTGCGTGACGTCGAAGGACACGCGCTGGCCCTCCTGGAGCTCACGGAAGCCCTGGGTGGCGATGTTCGAGTAGTGGGCGAACACGTCCGGACCGCCACCGTCCTGCTCGATGAAGCCGAAGCCCTTTTCAGAGTTGAACCACTTCACGGTACCTTGTGCCATTTTGAATCTCCTGAATAGGCGGCAAGGGCCCCATCCGGAGACTCCGGTAAAAACAATTAAAGCGCCTGTCGGAGCATTCCCGTCAGGCGCACATAAAGTTCATGGGTACCACAACTGCAACGAGCTCTAAGCTAGCACACGTCCGCCGGGGCGCGCTGCCCCGGGCGTGTGACCTGCCCCGGAAGGGTTCCGGAGCAGGACGCGACCGCGGCCGGCACCGGGCCCGGCGGCGGCCCGGCGGCGGCCCGGAGACGGCCCGCGTGGCGCTACAGCCGCTCGATGATCGTCACGTTCGCCTGGCCGCCGCCCTCGCACATCGTCTGGAGGCCCCAGCGGCCTCCGGTGCGTTCCAGTTCGTGCAGGAGGGTGGTCATCAGCTTGACGCCGGTGGCGCCCAGCGGGTGGCCGAGGGCGATGGCGCCGCCGTTGACGTTCACCCGGGAGGGGTCGGCGCCCGTCTCCTTCAGCCAGGCCAGGACCACGGGGGCGAAGGCCTCGTTGATCTCGACCAGGTCGATGTCGGCGAGCGACATGCCGGTCTTCTTCAGGGCGTGCGCGGTGGCCGGGATGGGCGCCGACAGCATCCGGATCGGGTCCTCGCCGCGTACGGACAGGTGGTGGATGCGGGCGCGCGGGCGCAGGCCGTGTTCGCGGACGGCCCGTTCGGAGGCGATCAGCAGGGCCGCCGCGCCATCGGAGACCTGGGAGGAGACGGCCGCCGTGATGGTGCCGCCCTCGACGACGGGCTTGAGGCCCGCCATCTTGTCCAGGGTGGTGTCGCGGCGCGGTCCCTCGTCGACGCGTACGTCCCCGTACGGCACGGTCTCGCGCTCGAAGCGGCCCTCGTCGATGGCCAGCAGGGCCCGCTGGTGGGAGCGCAGGGCGAACTCCTCCATGTCGCGGCGCGTGATGCCCCACTTCTCGGCGATGAGCTGGGCCCCGTGGAACTGGTTGACGGGGGCGTCGCCGTAGCGGGCCCGCCAGCCGGCCGAGCCGGCGTAGGGGCCCTCGGTGAGGCCCAGCGGTTCCGCCGCCTGTCGGGAGGCGAAGGCGATCGGGATCATCGACATGTTCTGGGTGCCGCCGGCGACCACCAGGTCCTGGGTGCCGGACAGGACGCCCTGGGCCGCGAAGTGCACGGCCTGCTGCGAGGAGCCGCACTGGCGGTCGACGGTGACCCCGGGGACCTCCTCGGGCAGGCCCGCGGCCAGCCAGGCCGTCCGGGCGATGTCCCCGGCCTGCGGTCCGACGGTGTCGAGGCAGCCGAACACCACGTCCTCCACGGCGGCCGGGTCGATCCCGGAGCGTTCGACCAGCGCCTTCAGCACGTGGGCGCCGAGATCGGCGGGGTGGACCGCGGACAGGCCGCCGCCGCGCCGCCCCACGGGGGTGCGCACCGCTTCGACGATGTAGGCCTCGGGCATCGGGTCTCCTCTGTTGGGGTCAGGTACGCAGGGCGATCCCGTCGAGCACCATGGACAGGTACTGGCGGGCGATCTCCTCGGGGCTGTGCTGTCCTCCGGGCCGGTACCAGGACGCCGCGACCCACACCGTGTCGCGGACGAAGCGGTAGGTGAGGCGGATGTCGAGGTCGGCGCGGAAGACCTTGGCCGCGACCCCCCGCTCCAGCGTCCCGAGCCAGGCCTTCTCGAACTTCTGCTGCGAGTCGGAGAGGTAGTGGAAGCGGGGCTGGGCGGAGAGGGTGCGCGCCTCCTTCTGGTAGATGGCGACGGCGGCGCGGTGCCGGTCGATCTCCCGGAAGGACTCGGTGACGAGGGCCTCGATGGTCTCCCTGGGGCCGAGTCCGGCGGCGAGGACGGTGTCGTAGCCCTGCCAGAGCTCGTTCAGGAAGGCGGAGAGGATCTCGTCGAGCATCGATTCCTTGGAATCGAAGTGGTAGTAGAGGCTGCCGGCGAGCATGCCGGCGGCGTCGGCGATCTTGCGGACGGTGGTGGCGTTGTAGCCCTGGGCGGCGAAGACCTCGGCGGCGGTGTCGAGGAGTTCGCGGCGCCGCTCGGGTGACGCGGTCACCTGCTGCTTCTTCTTGGCGGCCGGCCGGTCCGTCGGCTGCTCGGCGGGCCGGTCGGTCTGCTGGTTCGTCGGTTTGTTCGTTGGCACGGGCCCATTCTCGGCCTACGCGTGCTGGCTGCTGACCGACACGGTCTCGCCCGTCATGTACGACGAGTAGCCGCTCGCCAGGAAGACGATGACGTTGGCGATCTCCCAGGGCTCGGCGTACCGGCCGAAGGCCTCGCGGGCGGTGAGTTCGGTGAGCAGTTCCTCGCTCGTGACCTTCACCAGGTGCGGGTGCATGGCCAGGCTCGGGGCGACGGCGTTGACGCGTACGCCGAAGGCCGCGGCCTCCAGGGCGGCGCAGCGGGTCAGGGCCATCACCCCGGCCTTGGCGGCGGCGTAGTGGGCCTGGCCGCGCTGGGCGCGCCAGCCGACGACGGAGGCGTTGTTGACGACGGCGCCGCGGCGGCCGGATTCCTTGAAGGAGCGCAGGGCCGCGCGGGTGCAGCGGAAGGTGCCGTTCAGGGTGACGTCGAGGACGCGGTTCCACTGGTCGTCGCTCATGTCGACGAGGTCGGCGGTGCCGCCGAGGCCGGCGTTGTTGACGACGACGTCGAGGCCGCCGAGGGTCTCCTCGGCGAGGGCGAACAGGGCGCGGACCTGTTCTTCGTCGGTGACGTCGCAGGGCAGGGAGGTGACGCGGTCGGCGCCGAACTCGGCGGCGAGGGCGTCCTTGGTCTCCTTGAGCCGGCGGGCGTGGGCGTCGCCGATGAGGATGCGGGCGCCCTCTTCCAGGAAGCGGCGGGCGGTGGCGCCGCCGATGCCGGCGCCGGCGGCGGCGGTGATGACGGCGGTGCGGCCCGTGAGGAGCCCGTGGGGGGCGACGTGGTCGGGAGCGTTCACGCCCGTACCTCCTTGGGAAGGCCGAGGAGCCGCTCGGCGATGAGGTTGCGCCGGATCTCGTCGGAGCCGGCGTGGATGGTGTCGGCGCGGGAGAACTCGGGCCGGCCGACGCAGGTCCGGCCGTGATCGGCCATGTGCCGTTCCCAGGCCGGGCGTTCGGCGAAGGCCTCGTGTTCGCGGCCGGGTCCGCCGCGTCCCTTGAGGGCCGCGAACTCTCCGGTGAGGTGGGCGCGGAGCCAACTCCGGACCTCCGTGCGGAACTCCTCGACGCTGCTCATGGCCGTACGTTAACCTACCAAACACTTGTTAGGGAAGGATGTCGGTATGCCCACTGACGACTCCGCCGCGCCGGTGCTCCACGAGCGCCGCGGCCCGGTCGCGTACGTGACGATGAACCGCCCCGCTACCGCAACGCCCGGAACAGCGCGATGACCTACGCCCTGGACGACGCCTTCCACCGGGCCGCCGATGACCCGGAGGTCACCGTGGTCGTCCTCGCCGGGGCCGGCGAGCACTTCTGCGCGGGCCACGACATCGGCACCCCCGGGCCCGACGCCCACCTGCCCTTCGAGCGGCGGGCCGGCCTGGGGTGGGACCACAGCACCCGCGGCGGGGCGGAGTCCCGCTTCGCCCGGGAGTCGGAGGCCTACCCGGGGATGTGCCGGCGCCGGCGGGAACTGCCCCAACCGGTGATCGCCTCGGTCCACGGGGCGTGCGTCGCGGGCGGGCTGATGCCGGCCAGGGTGTACGACCTGATCATCGCGAGCGAGGACGCCCTCTTCGCGGACCCCGTCGTACGGATGGGCATCCCGGGCGTCGAGTACTTCGCGCACCCGTGGGCGATGCCGCCCCGGATCGCGAAGGAGTTCCTCTACACCGGCGACCGGATGCCCGCCCGCCGCGCGTACGAGGTCGGCATGGTCAACCGGGTCGTCGGGCGGGAGGCGCCGGCCGCCGAGACGGACCGGTTGGCGCTGCGGATCGCCGAGGTGCCCGGCTTCGGGCCGGCCCTGACCAAACGGGCCGTCAACCAGGCCGAGGACCTCCAGGGCCTGCACGCCGGCATGGACTCGGTGTTCGGCCTGCACCACCTGGCGCACTCGCACAACGCCGAGACGGCGGCGGACTCGCTCGGCGGCATGAACGTGGCCGCCATGAAGGAGGCGAACGGCTGATGGACCTCGATCACTCGGCGGACGTGGAGGCCTTCCGGACCGAGGCCCGCGCCTGGCTCCGCGCGCACGTCCCCGACCGGCCCCTGCCCTCCCTGGAGACGGCCGAGGGGTTCGCCGCGCACCGGGAGTGGGAGGCCCTGCTGCACGCAGGCCGCTGGTCGGTGGTGTCCTGGCCCGAGGAGCACGGGGGCCGGGGCGCCGACATCGAGCGGTGGCTGGTCTTCGAGGAGGAGTACTGGGCGGCCGGCGCGCCCGGCCGGGTCGCGCAGAACGGCATCAGCCTGCTGGCCCCGACCCTCTTCGACCACGCGAGCGCCGAGCAGCGGGCCCGGGTGCTGCCGCCGATGGCCGGCGGCGAGGTGATCTGGGCGCAGGCCTGGTCGGAGCCGGAGTCCGGCTCCGACCTGGCGTCGCTGCGCTCCCGCGCGGTGCGCACGGAGGGCGGCTGGCTGCTGTCCGGGCAGAAGACGTGGTCCTCGCGGGCCGCCTTCGCCGACCGGGCCTTCGGGATCTTCCGTACGGACCCGGACGCCCCGAAGCCGCACCAGGGCCTGACGTACCTGATGTTCGACCTGCGGGCGCCGGGCGTGACGGTGCGGCCCATCGGGCGGCTCGACGGGAAGCCGGCCTTCGCCGAGCTCTTCCTCGACCGGGTCTTCGTCCCCGACGAGGACGTCATCGGGGAACCCGGGCAGGGCTGGCGCATCGCGATGTCGACGACCGGCAACGAGCGGGGGCTGACCCTGCGCTCCCCCGGCCGCTTCCTGGCGGCCTCGCGGCGGCTGGTGGACCTGTGGCGGGAGGTGGGCGACCCGGCCGACACCGCGCTGCGCGACCAGGTCGCGGACGCGGTGGTCGGGGCGCGCGCCTACGAGCTGTTCACCTGGGCGGGCGCGACCCGTTTCGCGGCGGGCGCGACGATCGGCGCCGAGTCCAGCCTGAACAAGGTGTTCTGGTCCCAGTACGACATCGCCCTGCACGAGAGCGCGCTGGACCTGCTGGGTCCGGACGCCGAGCTGGCGGACGGGCCGTGGGCCGAGCCGTGGGTGTTCTCGCTGGCCGGGCCGATCTACGCGGGCACCAACGAGATCCAGCGCGACATCATCGCCGAGCGGCTGCTCGGCCTCCCGAAGGGCCGCCGCTGATGCGCTTCCGGCCGACCGACGAACAGTCGGACTTCGCCCGTACGCTGCGCTCCCTGCTCGGCGCGGCCGCCGTCCCGGCGACGGTACGGGCCTGGGCGGACGGGGACCACGGGCCCGGACTCGCGCTGTGGTCGCGGCTCGCGGACACCGGCCTGTTCGCGTTGGCCGTGCCGGAGGCGTACGAGGGCCTCGGGCCGCTGCCGGTGGAACTGGCTCTGGCGTTCGTGGAGTTGGGGAGGGCGGGGGTGGCGGGACCGGTCGTGGAGAACGTGGCCGCGTCGGTGCTGCTCGCCCGGCTGGGGGACGACGCGCAGGCGAAGCGGTTCCTGCCGGGGTTGGTCTCGGGCGGCGCCCCGGCCACGCTGACGCTGCCGGGCGGTTCCCCGTACGCCCTGGACGCGGACGCGGCCGCGTACCGCTTCACCGTGTCCGCGGCGGGCGAGCTGCGGCTGGCGCGGGCCCCCGGCGAAGCGCTCGCCTCCCTCGACCCGGCGCGCCGGCTGTCGGCGCCGGCGCCGGCGGGCGGCGAAATGCTCGCCGCGGGGCCGGCCGTCACGGCGGCGGCCGAGGAGGCGCTGCGCTGGGCGCGACTGCTGACGGCGGCGCAGTGCCTGGGCCTCGGGGAGGCCCTGCTGGCGGCCACGGTGGAGTACGCCAAGCAGCGCAGCCAGTTCGGGACGCCGATCGGCGGCTTCCAGGCGGTGAAGCACCGGCTGGCGGACACCCTGCTGGCGTTGGAGTTCGCCCGGCCGTTGGTCTGGGCGGCGGCGCTGTCCCTGGAGCCGGGCGAGGTCGCGGCGGCGAAGCTCACGGCCGGGGAGGCGGCGTACGGGGCGGCGCTGACGGCGCTCCAGGTGCACGGCGCGATCGGCTACACGCAGGAGCTGGACCTGTCGCTGTGGCTGCGCAAGGCCCGCCCCCTGCGCGACGCCTGGGGCACCCCGACCGCCTGCCGAGCGGAGGTCGTCCGGGGCCTCGGGCGGCAGGGGTAGCCCGGGGGCGCGGCGCCCGGCGCCGGCGTCAGCCGAGGCGGGCCACGTGGACGGAGACGACGTACGGCTCCTCGATCGTTCCCGCCGGGAAGAGGCGCCGGAGTCGGGTGCGTTCGACGTCCATGAAGGCGCGGGTGGCCTCCTCGCCGAGGAGGAGGAAGCCGGAGTGGCTGGAGAGGTTGGCGAGGTGCGCTTCGAGGGGGATGCGGCGCGACCAGCTCACGGTCCGGGAGACGAAGTCGGCGCCGATGCCCTGTGGGAGGGTGCGGAACCGGGTGGCGCCGTCGGCGGCGAAGAACGCGCGTATCCGGGCGCCCTGTTCGGCGACCCAGGGCACGGACTCGTCGATGTCGTTCCACCAGATCGCCAGCGAGCCGCCCGGCCGCAGCACGCGCCGGGCCTCGGGGACGGCGCGGGCCGGGTCCGTCCAGTGCCAGGCCTGGGCGTAGGTGACGAGGTCGAACGCGCCGCCGGCCAGCGGCAGTCGGTCGCCGTCCCCACGGACGACGGGGACCCCGGGGAGGGCCCGCCGGAACTCGGCGACCATCCCGTCCCCGGGCTCCACCGCGAGCACCCGGGCCCCGCGCGCGTGCATCGGCCCGGTGCCGATGCCGGTGCCCGCCCCGACGTCGGCCACCCGGGCTCCGGCGAGCGGCCGGCCGGACAGTTGCTCGACGGCGTCGTACAGTCCGTCGGGGTAGCCGGGGCGGTGCGCCGCGTAGAGGGCGGCGGCGCTGTCGAAGGAGCGGGCGCGTGTGGTCATCCCTCCATTGTTCGCGCCGACCGCCGCCGCCGACCAGCCCTTTCGGGCAACCCGGCGGGGGTCGGGCGGCGGAGGTCGGCTCAGTGGTACTCGGCGACGACCTCGATGCGGCCGACGATGTGCGCGTTGAACTCGGGGAGTTCCTCGGCGGGGACCCACAGCTCCAGGATCGTCTCGCCGCCCGCCTGCCGGACCGGATAGCGCTCCAGGAAGGCGGAGTCCACCTCGAAGCGGGTCACGTAGCCGGCGCCGTCGTGCTTGACATTCCAGTCCCGGGCGATGCGGGTCGCGTAGTCCTCGTTCAGCACCGGGTAGAAGATCGGCTGCTCGGGCAGCCGGGGCGGCCAGGCGCGGTGGTCGAGGGCGCGGACCAGGTCGAGTTCGACGGGGCCGGTGGGACGCCAAAGGGTGGTGGTGGGTGCCGTGCGCGGGGACATGCCGAGAGAACCTACGCGACCGGCGGTGCGCCCCGCGAGCGGGTTTCAGCGGCGGGGCGCGCCCCGTGAGAGGCGCAGCAGGATCACGGTCTGGAGCAGCAGCAGGGCCACGAGGGCGACGCCGGCGGCCAGGGGTTCGGCCGGTGGGCCGTACTGGTCACGGACGGTGGCGCCGAGCCGCGCCGCCCCGACCGCGATCAGGGCGACCAGGAAGCGGGCGGTGAACTCGGCCCGCGTTCCGTGCGGTACGGCGGAGCCGATGACGAACACCGCGAGCAGGACCGGGATCCAGGGCGCCCCGACCTCGGACAGCAGCAGGGCGGCCCCGGCCTCCACGGCGAGGAGCAGGCAGGTGCGCAGGAGGAAACCAGGCATGGACACATCATGTCGGACCCGCTCGGGCGGAACCGGGTTGATCCGCCCCGCGGACGCGTCCTAGGATCCACGGCAAGGGCGGGGTCGTGGCACAGAGGTCGATGCACCCCCCTACAAGGGGAAACACGCCGGTTCGAATCCGGCCGCCCCGCCCCCTCCCCCGCCGGGAACCCGACGGTCACGGCGTGGCCGCCAGCCAGGCCGCCATCGCCGCCCGGGCCGCCGCGCCGGCCGGCAGCGGCAGGCCCAGGAAGCCGTGGAAGACGCCCGGGTGGAGCCGGACCTCGCAGTCCACGCCCGCCTCCCCCAGCCGGCGCCCGTACGCCAGCCCCTCGTCCCGCAGCGGGTCGCAGTCCGCGAGGACGATCAGCGCGCGGGGCAGTCCGGCCAGGTCGGGGGCGCACAGCGGGGAGACGTGCGGGTGGGCCGGGTCGCCGCCGTACTGGTCCCAGTACCAGGCCATGTGGGCGGCGGTGTGGAAGTGGTCGCGCCCGTACGTGGTCACGGACGCGGAGCCCATCGAGGCGTCCAGCGGCGGGTACGCCAGCAGCTGTCCGGCGACCAGCTCCGGGGCCCGCAGCGCGGTGACGGCGGCCAGGTTGCCGCCGCTGGAGTCCCCCGCGACGACCACCCGCGCGGGGTCGCAGCCCAGCGCGGGCGCCTCGGCCCGGGCCCACAGCAGCACGCTCAGCGCGTCGTCGGCCGCCGCCGGCCAGGGGTGTTCGGGGGCCAGCCGGTAGTCGGCCGAGACGATCACCGCCCCGGAGGCCAGGGCCAGTTCGCGGCAGAGCCGGTCATGGGTGTCCAGTCCGCACATCACCCAGCCGCCGCCGTGGAACCAAACGACCAGCGGCCGGTCCGCGGCGTCCGGCGCGGGATCGTAGACCCGTACGGGGACGCCCCCGGCGACGGTGTCGCGTACGGAGGCCACCTCCGGGCCGGGCGGTCCGGGGACGGCCGCCGCCCGCAGGGCGCTCACGTCGCCGGGGCCGGGGAAGCCGGCCGTCATCGCGTCGCACAGCAGTCGGGCCGCCGGCGACAGGGAGTCCGCGCTCATCCGGTCGTCAGCCCCCCGTCGACCGTGAACTCGGCGCCCGTCACGTACGAGGAGGCGTCCGAGCACAGGAACAGCACCAGTTCGCCGACCTCCCGCGGCCGGCCCATCCGCCCGAGCGGTACGTGGGACCAGTCCCGGCCGGCGACGGCCCCGGCCACCATCGGGGTGTCCACGGCCCCCGGGTGCACGGAGTTGACCCGGATCCGGTCCCCGGCCAGGTCGAGCGCCGCCGAACGGGTCAGCCCCCGCAGGGCGAACTTGCTGGAGCCGTAGGCGGCGTGGCCGCGGATCCCGACGAGTCCGGCCGTGGAGGAGATGTTGACGATCGAGCCGCCGCCGGCGGCCCGCAGCAGGGGCGCCACCGCCTGGATGCCGAGGAACGGGCCCAGCAGGTTGACCCGCAGCAGTTCCTCGAAGCCCTCGGCGCTCTGCCGCTCGACGTGCGCGGTGCGCCACAGGGCGGCGTTGTTGACGAGCGCCGAGACCGTGCCGAAGGCGGCGACGGCCGCCTCGGTCACCCCCGCCCAGCTCGCGGCGTCGGCCACGTCGTGCTGGACGTAGAGCCCCCGGTCGCCGAGTTCGGCGGCGACCGCGCGGCCCTCCTCCTCCCGGATGTCGGTGACGACGACCCGCGCCCCGGCCTCCACGCACAGCCGGGCCTCCTCTGCGCCCTGCCCGCGCCCGGCGCCGGTGATGACGACGACCTTCCCGTCGAGGGGGATCACGGCTCAGCCCTCCAGTGCCGGGGCGGCCCCGGCGGCGTCCCGGGCGGCCCGGGCGGCCCGGGCGGCCTGCGCGTCCCGGGCTTCCGGGGCTTCTTCCAGGGCACGGAAGTGTGGGATGACCTTCTCGCCCCACTGGCGGATGGTCTCCATGCAGGCCTCCTGCGGCACGGTGCCCATCTGGATCAGGCACATCACCTCGTCGACGCCGATCTCGCGGAGCTGCTCCACGTAGGCGATGGCCGTCTCGGCGCCGCCGTACGCGTGCTCCGCGTTGTAGGTGCCGGTGTCGACCGGGCGGGCCGGGATGTTGGCCTCGTGCAGGCGGGCGACCAGCTCGTCGCGGCCCCGGGCGAGCGCGGCGGCGTGGGACGCGGCGTCCTCGTCCTCGGACCAGCCGGTGGGCGCGGGGGCGTTGCCGTACCAGTGCGCGATGGACTCGGCGAAGAAGCGTTGTCCGCGGGTGCCCAGGCGCAGGGCCCGTTCGGCGTCGTCGAGGACGATCGTCGGGCACAGCGCGGAGAGGTGGTCGTTGACCTCGCTGGACACCAGGCGCTCGCCGGTGCGGCCGGCGATGGCCTCGTCGTAGACCTTCCGCATGGTGCGTACGTCGTCGGCACCGGCGAAACCCAGCACCAGGGCTCCGATGCCCAGTTCGGCGGCGAGCTTGAGGGTGTCGTGCTTGGAGCAGGCCATGAACAGCGGCGGGTGCGGGTCCTGCACGGGTCGGGGCAGGATCGCCCCGGGCCCGATGTCGAGGGAGCCGTGCCACTCGAACTCCCGCTCGCGCCAGGCCGCGGAGAAGATCCGCAGCGCCTCCTCCATCTGCGGGTAGGTGTCCTCGGGCCGCACCCCGTACATGGACATCTCCTGGCGGGTGGCCCCGCGGCCGGCGCCGATGTCGACGCGTCCGCCGGACAGCACGTCGAGCATCGCGGCCCGTTCGGCCACGCGGACCGGGTGCTGGTAGCCGAAGGGCATGGTGACCACGCCGTGGCCGATGCGGATCTTCCGCGTCCGGGCGGCGACCCAGGTCAGGAAGATCTCCGAGGCGCTCATGTGGGCGTACTGGGTGAGTGAGTGGTGTTCGACCGCCCAGATCCGGTCGAACCCCATCTCCTCGGCGAAGACGGCCTGTTCGACGCAGTCGTGGATGACCTGGCGTTCACGTTCGGGGGTGGGGTCGACGAGCTGCGCCTCGAAGATCATCGAGAACTTCACGGTGAGGTTCCTCCGTCCGGGACCTGGCCTGTGTTTCTAATAGGAATACTTCTAGCAGTCACACTCTTCGGAGGGAAGGGCACTGCGGGGAGCGGTCGTAGACTGCGCTGCGTGGCAGACGACACGAACAAGCGCACGCTCCCCGCGACCAGCTGGGCGGTGCTCGGCCTGCTCTCCTTCGGCGAGGAGCTGTCCGGCTACGACCTGAAGAAGTGGTCGGACTGGTCCCTGCGCTTCTTCTACTGGAGCCCGTCCTTCAGTCAGATCTACAGCGAGCTCAAGCGACTGGAGAAGGCCGGCTACGCCACCTCGCGGATGATCGCCCAGGACACCGGCACCCGCGACAAGCGCGTCTACCGGATCACCGACGAGGGCATGGCGGCCGTACGGGAATGGGCGCGCGAGGCGCCCGTCGACCCGCCGGTGCTCAAGCACGGGCCGATGCTGCGGATGTGGCTGGGCCACCTGCTGGAGCCGGAGCAGATGCGCGAAGTACTGGTCGGGCACCAGGAGTTCGCGGATAAGATGCGCCGCCGGGCGGTGGCCGACACCGAGGGCGTGAAGGACGAGGCGGCGTGGGCGTACCCCGCGCTCACCCTCAAGTGGGCCGAGCGGTACTACGCCTCCGAGCGCGACCTCGCGGCGGCCATGCTGGAGGACATCGACGCCCTCCCGAAGGAGCCCGGCAAGCGCCCGTAGGCCCGCCGGAAGTAGAGCAGCGGCGCGCCGCCGCGGTGCGCGGTCAAGGTGGTGACGCGGCCGAGCGCGATGAGGTGGTCGCCGCCGTCCAGCACGTCCTCCACCTCGCACTCCACGGTCGCGAGGACCCCGTCGAGCAGGGGCGCGCCGGCCGCGCCCGGCCGCCGGGGCGCGCCGGCGGCCCTCTTCCAACGCGCCCACGGCGGCAGCCAGTTGTTCGGGGCGCCGGCCACGCACCGGGAACGACTTGCCGCGATGCTCGGATTCGTGCCACCGCCCTGACGTACCCTCGGGCCCATGACGGGCAGCGCGATCGACCTCCGCAAGGTACGGGAAACCGCTCCGGCCCTGGTGAACCTGTACAAGAGCGCCGGGATCTCGCTGCGCAAGCACGGCCTGGAGGGCAGCCGGGCGGCGGTATACCTCGTCCTCGACCACTCCGGGTCGATGCGCCCGTACTACCGCGACGGCAGCGTCCAGGCGCTCGCCGACCGGGTCCTGGGCCTGTCCGCGCACCTGGACGACGACGGGCGGATCCCGGTGGTGTTCTTCTCCACGGAGGTCGACGCCGTCGAGGAGATCACTCTCGGCGGGCACGGGGGTCGCGTCGACGCGATCGCCGCGGGCCTCGGCCACATGGGAAAGACCTCCTACGACGCGGCGATGGAAGCCGTCATCGACCACTACCTGGACTCGGGGGCGAGCGAACCGGCTCTGGTCGTCTTCCAGACGGACGGCGGCCCGAGCAGCAAGCTCGCGGCGGAGAGGTACCTGTGCAAGGCGGCCCGGCTCCCGCTGTTCTGGCAGTTCGTCGGCTTCGGCAACACCCGTAGCGGCCAGTTCGACTTCCTGCGCAGGCTGGACGAGCTGCCCGTCCCCGCGAAGCGGGTGGTGGACAACGCCGGCTACTTCCACGCCGGCACCGACCCGCGCGCGGTGGCGGACTCGGAGCTCTACGACCGGCTCCTCGGCGAGTTCCCGGCGTGGCTCGTCGCGGCCCGCGCGGCGGGGATCGTGCGCGCCTGACCGCCCGTCGTCGATCCCGGGCGCTTTGATGGAGGGATGACGACGAACAACTGGTCCGCCTTCGAAGAGGCGGAACCCGAATTCGCGGCGGCCGTCCGGGCCCGCTTCGCCCGGTTCCCGCACCACGTCCTCGCCACCCTCCGCAAGGACGGCTCCCCCCGCGTGGCCGGCCTCAACGTCGACTTCCGCGGCGGCGAACTGTGGCTCGGCATGATGGCGGGGTCCATGAAGGCCAAGGACCTCCAGCGCGATCCGCGGTTCGCCCTGCACACCAACCCGGGCGAGGGCGAGACGATGCCCGACGGGGACGTACGGATCTCCGGGCGGGCCGTGGAGATCATCGACCCGCCGGAGCTGCACCGCTACGCGGAGGAGACCGAGAGCCCGCACCCCTTCCACCTCTTCCACGCCGACCTGACCGAGGTGGTCCACATCGGCGTGGACGGCGACGACCTCGTGGTGCGGTCCTGGACCCCGGCGGGCGGCGTGCGCACCCTGCGCCGGGGCAACGACGACGAGCCGCCGCGCGAGGACCCGCCGGGCGGGCGGCCGGCCGTCAGCTGAGCGGCGGGAGTCCGCCGACGGGGCCGAGCGCGGCCGGGTCCACGTCCAGCCAGTTCCGGTCGATGTTGAGGGTCACCCCGCCGTACGAGGCGTCGTGGTCGCCCCGGAACTGGTGGGCCCGGCGCGGCCCGACCCATTGCGGGGTGCGCCCGGACAGGCCCATGTCCTGGTCGGAGACCGAGGCCGCCCCGTTCCACCGGGCGCCCCACAGCACGTCGGGCATGGCCTGCGGGGCCTGGTGGTAGTGGGCGCTGAGCGCCTTGACCCCGGAGCTCGCGGCCACGTACGCCCCCGAGCGGAAGCCCCGCTCGTGCAGCCGGACCGTCCACGCCGTGAGGTAGGCCACCGAAGGGGCGTCCCAGGTCGCGCGGTCGGAGTAGTTCTCCAGGTCGTTGTAGAGCACCGTGCCCTCGGGCAGTCCGAGGGCACGGGCCGCGTCCACCGCCCCGTCGGCGGCGTCCCGGCCCTGCTCGTTCGCCCGGGACGGGTCGGTCGACAGCCCGGTGCTCTTGCTGTGCCAGGGCTGCGGGCCCACCCAGATCGGCATCAGGTGCCAGCCCGCGGCGGCCTGCCGGCGGACCCAGGCGGCCGTGAGCTGCGGCTGGGCGCAGGCCCGGGCCCGGCCGCCGATGTAGACGCCGACCGCGCGGAAGGGAGAGCGGGCCCGCCAGCTGTCCATCGAGCGCTGGTTCGGGGCGGTGCAGGCGTCGAACCCCTCGCCGGTGAAGGCCTCCTGCGCTGAGCGGGGCGCCCGGACGGCCGCCCGGACGGCGCTCACGACGGCAGCGGCCGGCCCCGACCGGGCGACGGCGCCCTCGGCCTCGGCCGGGGATCGGCCGGCGGCGACGGCCCGCGCCAGGAGGGCCCGTACGGTGTCGGGCGCGGCCCCGTACGAGAGGGTGGCCATCACCCCGGAGCGGCGCAGGGCGTACCGCACCTCGTTGCTGTCCCCCTCGGTCGGGGGCAGGGCCCGGCCCCCGTCGACCGCGAGGGTCGGGATGTCGGCGCGCGGCGGGGCGCCGGCGATCGGCTCCAGGTGGAGGGTGTCGGCGCGGGTGGCGGCGGCCCGGCCGGTGCACTCGCTCTGGGTGCCGGCGTGCCCGAGGTACAGGGTGGGCACGTCCAGACGCAGGCAGGCCTCGGGGTGCCGGTCGAGGTCGATGACCCGCCAGTCGGCGGGCAGGTCCAGGCGCAGACCCTGGTAGTCGACGGTCCGCTCGGCCGCGGCGGCGGTGACGGCGGGCGCCAGGGACGCGACGGGCAGCAGCAGGGCGGCGCCCAACAGGCGGCGCAGCGGCGTTCGGGAGGGCATGGGGCCCAGAGGTACCAGAGTCCGCGGCCGCCCCGCCGGGCCGGCGGGCGGCCCGGATGGTCCGTCCGGCCCAGGGTCGCGGCGCGGGAACGCCCGCCGGTTGCGGTGTTCCTGACGCGCCGACGGGTGGGGCGGCGCCCCCGTCACCCGCACGAGCGAACCGGGCCTCCGGGCCGCGTCGGGGCACCGTCCGGACCGGAGCCGGTGTGCGGCGCACACCCCCGTGGTGCG
The DNA here is from genome assembly GCF_040651775.1 of Streptomyces sp. NPDC048383. Taxonomy (NCBI): domain Bacteria; kingdom Bacillati; phylum Actinomycetota; class Actinomycetes; order Kitasatosporales; family Streptomycetaceae; genus Streptomyces; species Streptomyces sp. NPDC048383. The sequence continues at coordinate 62,018 of NZ_JBEZKS010000040.1, read as the reverse complement.
CCGCCCACCGGCCCCGCTCGGTCAGCACGGTCCCGGGTTGTCCGGCGGGAGGAACACCGCGGCGAGGGCCCGGTCCGACCCTGACCGCCTACCGGGCGGTCCACCGCGCGGGGCGCGGTCCCGGGCTTCCCCCCGGCTCCAGGGGTGTTGTCGGTGGGACCGGTTGGCGTGGTGCGCGTCGAACACGTTCGCGAACTCACGGGGGAAGACATGAAGTACACGCAGACGTTCAGGGGGGCCGCGGCGCCGTCACGCTCGCGGCCTTCGGCGCCGCTCTGGCGACGACGCTCGGGGCGGGCCAGGCCCATGCGGACGAGGAACTCATCGGCTACCCGGGGCCGGACGGGCTCATCTGGGTCCAGGAGCAGGTCGGTGACGGCGGCTTCGTCTCGGGCGGGCTGGCACCGTGGCTGGACGGCTTCACCACCTTCGCCTGCGAGGGCGGCGGCATCGAGGTCACGTTCCGCGTCGACGAGCACCCCGACAGGAACCCGGCGCCCTTCACCCTGGACTGCCCGTCCGGCACCCCGGCCCGTGTCACCGTCCCCCTCGGCACCGGGCTGAAGGGCGGCTTCGGCGCCGAGGTGAAGGCCTCGTCACCGTCCATACGCTGGGGCGCCACGGTGGTCCAGCCGGAGTAGTCGACCTGAAAGGTGCCCGCCCCCTCGATGCGCGGAGCCGGCGGGCAATGGGACCGCCGGCAACTCGGCGCAGACTTAAGGCGACTTGAACCCGGCGCAGGCCGTTTTACCGACTCGGTCACCGCGGATCTCGAATTCGTCCGCGAGGGCGGTCACCAGCCAGAGCCCCCGGCCCCGCTCGGCGTCAGGTTCCGCGGGTTGCGCAGTCGGGCGACCCGGCCCGCTGTCGCGCACTTCGAGCCACAGGATCCCCGCCCCTCGGGCAATGCGGACGGAGAACTCACGCCCCCACGGAACTCCATGCAGCACGGCGTTCGAAGCAAGCTCCGAAACGCAGAGCCGCATGTCGTCCCGCCGCTCGTACGCACCCCACTCGGCGAGCGTGTCACCGACGAACTGCCTGGCAGCACGCACCGAGGTGCGCGCGCGAGGGAAACGCTGCTGCCGGGACAAGGACACAGGCCCCACCACCTTCACTCTGTGCTTCCAGAACCACACCGAACGTATCGCTATTCGCGAAAGGCGGCAAGGTTTGCGAGGGTGGGCTCACTCCATCCCGTCGCATACCGTGGGGGGTTGGAGCATTCACCACATCCAGGAGGCATCGTGAGCGGCAATGAGTGGACCAGCACATCGATGCCGTACCTGACCCCGCGAGCGGCCGGCACCACCGACGCGTGGGCCAACGAGGCCAGGGCGGTGGGCCGCACCGGAAGTCAGCGCATCGTCCACGCAGGCAAGGTTCCGGCGCCCGCAGACGTAGCGCCCCTCCTACGCCTGCCCGAGGGAGACCCCGTAGTGGTGCGCCGCCGGATCATCGAACTCGACGACGAACCTAACGAGTTGACGGACACGTACTACCCGGCGGACATCGCGTCGGGCACCCCTCTGGCCGCCAAGGAAAAGATCCGTGGCGGCGCCGTGACCCTCCTCGCCACCCTCGGACACGTAGGCGTACGGGTCGTGGAGAATGTGACGGCAAGGATGCCGCGCGTCGAGGAACGCGAGCAGCTCCGCCTCGGCTCAGGCGAACCAGTGCTCCAACTCACGCGCATTACCTATGACACGGCGGACCGACCTATCCAAGCGGACGTGCTGGTCATGCCGGCCACCCGTCAACAGCTGCGGTACGAGATCAGGATCGGTTGACCCTTGCCCCGCTCCGAAGCCGAAGCACTCGATCCGCGGCCGCTCCACGCCCGCATCGCTGCCGATCTCCGCGACGAGATCATGAGCGGCGGTATCGCGCCAGGAGCCAAACTGCCGTCGACCGCACAGTTGAAGGCCCGGTTCGACGCCTCCAACGCCACGATCCAGAAGGCCGTTCAGCTCCTGAAGGACGAAGGACTCGCGATCGGCCGCGCGGGAGCCGCTGTCACGGTGCGGGAGAACCGACAGCGAACCCTCCGACCCGCGAAATCCCTCACACGGGCGGTGGACGGAGAAGCGTACCCATGGCTCGCCGAGTTCTCCGAGCAACCTTCGGCCGCACGCAGCACGCTGCTCGCGGTCGAAGAGGTTCGCACCACTGGTGACGTCGCCGCCGCACTCGGATGCGCTGAGGGAAGTCCGGCCGTGTGCCGCCGCCTGCTGATCCGCATCGACGGCGAACCTGCGGAGCTGGTGAGTTCGTACTATCCGCCGGACATCGCCCACGGCACTCCGCTGACCGAACCGCGCAGGATCCGAGGTGGCACTCCGACGCTGCTCGCAGAACTGGGGTTTCCGCCCCGTCGCAGCGTCGACCGGATCTCCGCCAGGGTCGCGACACAGGAGCAGTACACCACCCTCCGGCTGCCCGGCGACCTTCCGATCCTCCGCACCCTTCGTACGGTGTACGGGGACGACCAGCGAACCATCGAGGTCACGGTGATGGTCAAGGCAGGGCACCTGTACGAGCTGCGGTACGAGTTCGATCCCCAATAACCCTCCCCGAACGCCACGGCGCCCGTCATCCCTGGTCGGGGACATGACGGGCGCCGTGTCGGGGTTCCGCACTTCGCTGTACGGACCGTATGAGGGGTCCCGCCCCGGGGGGCGGGGGTACCGCGGGGGGGGGTGTTACACCATCAGGGAGCGGTCGGTCGGCTTGACCGGGTACGGGAGGGCGCTGCTGCCGGTCAGGAAGCGGTCCACGCCGCGGGCGGCCGAGCGGCCCTCCGCGATGGCCCAGACGATGAGCGACTGGCCGCGACCGGCGTCACCGGCGACGAAGACGCCGTCGACGTTGGTCGTGTAGGAGGCGTCGCGCTCGATGTTGCCGCGCGCGTCCAGCGCCAGACCGAACTGCTGGACCAGGCCGTTCTCCTGGTCGGTGCCCGTGAAGCCCATCGCCAGGGTGACCAGCTGCGCGGGGAGGACGCGCTCGGTGCCGGGCTTCTGGACGAGCTTGCCGTCGACGAACTCGACCTCGACCAGGTGCAGGGCCTTCACGTGGCCGTTCTCGTCGCCCTCGAAGTGGGTGGTGGAGACGGAGTAGACCCGCTCGCCGCCCTCCTCGTGCGCCGAGGTGACCTTGTACAGCATGGGGAACGTCGGCCAGGGCTGGTTGGCGTTGCGCTCCTCGCCCGGCTTCGGCATGATCTCCAGCTGCGTGACCGAGGCCGCGCCCTGACGGTGGGCGGTGCCCACGCAGTCCGCGCCGGTGTCACCGCCACCGATCACGATGACGTCCTTGCCCTCGGCCGTGATCGGCGGGGCCATGAAGTCGCCCTCCTGGACCTTATTGGCCAGGGGCAGGAACTCCATCGCGAAGTGGATGCCGCCGAGCTCGCGTCCCGGGACCGGCAGGTCGCGGGAGACGGTGGCGCCGGCCGCGATGACGACCGCGTCGAACCGCTTGCGCAGGTCGGTGGCCGTGATGTCCCGGCCGACCTCGATGCCCGTACGGAACTTGGTGCCCTCCGCGCGCATCTGCTCGATGCGGCGGTTGATGTGCACCTTCTCCATCTTGAACTCGGGGATGCCGTAGCGCAGCAGGCCGCCGATGCGGTCGGCGCGCTCGTACACGACCACGGTGTGGCCGGCCCGGGTCAGCTGCTGGGCGGCGGCCAGACCGGCCGGACCCGAGCCGATGACGGCGGCGGTCTTGCCGGACAGCCGTTCCGGGGGCTGCGGGGTGACGTGGCCGCTGTCCCAGGCCTTGTCGACGATCGAGACCTCGACGTTCTTGATGGTGACGGCCGGCTGGTTGATGCCGAGCACGCACGCCGACTCGCACGGAGCGGGGCACAGCCGGCCCGTGAACTCCGGGAAGTTGTTCGTCGCGTGCAGGCGCTCCGACGCGGCGGTCCAGTCCTCGCGGTACGCGAAGTCGTTCCACTCCGGGATCAGGTTCCCGAGCGGGCAGCCGTTGTGGCAGAACGGGATGCCGCAGTCCATGCAGCGGCCGGCCTGCTTGCTGATGATCGGGAGCAGCGAGCCCGGGACGTAGACCTCGTTCCAGTCCTTGAGGCGGTCAGCCACGGGACGGGAACAGGCGGTTTCGCGCGCGGTGGTGAGGAAGCCCTTCGGGTCAGCCATGGGTCGCCGCCTCCATCATCTTCTCCGTGGTCTCGGATTCCGAGAGTCCGGCCAGCTCAGCGGCGTCCTTGGCGGCGAGCACTGCCTTGTACGTGGTGGGGATGATCTTGCTGAACCGGTCCACCGAGGCGGGCCAGTCGGCGAGGAGCTTCGCGGCCACGGTCGAGCCGGTCTCCTCCTCGTGGCGGCGCACCACGTCGTGCAGCCACTGCTTGTCGGTGTCGGAGAGTTCGGTCTCGACCGCGCCGGTGTTGCCGACGTTGACGTTGTTCGGGTCGAGGTCGATGACGTAGGCGGTGCCGCCCGACATGCCGGCCGCGAAGTTGCGCCCGGTCTCGCCGAGGACGACTGCCTGGCCGCCGGTCATGTACTCGCAGCCGTGGTCGCCCACGCCCTCCGAGACGACCAGGGCGCCGGAGTTGCGGACGCAGAAGCGTTCGCCGGTGCGGCCGCGCAGGAACATCTCGCCGCCGGTGGCTCCGTAGCCGATGGTGTTGCCGGCGATGGTGGAGTACTCGGCGAGGTGGTCGGCGCCGCGGTCCGGGCGGACGACGACGCGGCCACCGGAGAGGCCCTTGCCGACGTAGTCGTTGGCGTCGCCCTCCAGGCGGAGGGTGATGCCCTTCGGCAGGAAGGCGCCGAAGGACTGGCCGGCGCTGCCGGTGAAGGTCAGGTCGATGGTGTTGTCGGGCAGGCCCGCACCGCCGAACCTCTTGGTGACCTCGTGGCCGAGCATCGTGCCGACGGTCCGGTTGATGTTGCGGATCGCGACCTGGGCGCGGACCGGTTGGGCGTCCACGGCCGTCGCGGCGTTCAGCGCGTCGGCGGCGAGCTTGATCAGCTCGTTGTCGAGGGCCTTCTCCAGACCGTGGTCCTGCTCGATGAGGGCGTGGCGGACCGCGCCCTCGGGCAGCGCGGGCACGTGGAAGAGGGGCTCCAGGTCGAGGCCCTGCGCCTTCCAGTGCGTGACGGCCTTGCTGGTGTCGAGGAGCTCGGCGTGGCCGACGGCCTCCTCGATGGTGCGGAAGCCCAGCTCGGCGAGGATCTCGCGCACTTCCTGCGCGATGAACTCGAAGAAGTTGACGACGAACTCGGGCTTGCCGGAGAACCGGTCGCGCAGCACCGGGTTCTGGGTGGCGATGCCGACGGGGCAGGTGTCCAGGTGGCAGACGCGCATCATGACGCAGCCGGAGACGACGAGCGGCGCGGTCGCGAAACCGAACTCCTCGGCGCCGAGCAGCGCGGCGATGACGACGTCCCGGCCGGTCTTGAGCTGGCCGTCCGTCTGGACCACGATGCGGTCGCGCAACCCGTTGAGCAGCAGCGTCTGCTGGGTTTCGGCGAGGCCGAGCTCCCAGGGTCCGCCCGCGTGCTTCAACGAGGTGAGCGGGGAGGCACCCGTACCGCCGTCGTGGCCGGAGATCAGGACCACGTCCGCGTGCGCCTTGGAGACGCCCGCGGCGACCGTGCCGACGCCGACCTCGGAAACCAGCTTCACGTGGATGCGGGCGACCGGGTTGGCGTTCTTGAGGTCGTGGATCAGCTGGGCGAGGTCCTCGATGGAGTAGATGTCGTGGTGCGGCGGCGGGGAGATCAGGCCGACGCCCGGGGTGGAGTGGCGGGTCTTGGCGACCCACGGGTACACCTTGTGGCCGGGCAGCTGGCCGCCCTCGCCGGGCTTGGCGCCCTGCGCCATCTTGATCTGGATGTCGTCCGCGTTGACCAGGTACTCGGAGGTCACACCGAAGCGGCCGGAGGCGACCTGCTTGATGGACGAGCGCCGCGCCGGGTCGTAGAGGCGGTCCGGGTCCTCGCCGCCCTCACCGGTGTTGGACTTGCCGCCCAACTGGTTCATGGCGATGGCGAGGGTCTCGTGCGCCTCCTTGGAGATGGAGCCGTACGACATGGCTCCGGTGGAGAAGCGCTTGACGATCTCGGAGATCGGCTCGACCTCGTCGATGGAGATCGACGGGCGGCCGCCGCCTTCGGCGTCCTTGAAGCCGAACAGGCCGCGGAGCGTCATGAGGCGCTCGGACTGCTCGTTCACGCGGTCCGTGTACTGCCGGAAGATGTCGTACCGGCGGTTGCGGGTGGCGTGCTGGAGGCGGAAGACCGTCTCCGGGTCGAACAGGTGCGGCTCGCCCTCGCGGCGCCACTGGTACTCGCCGCCGATCTCCAGCGCGCGGTGCGTGGCCGCGATGCCGGAGGCCGGGTACGCCTTGGCGTGACGGGCGGCCACCTCCTTGGCGATGACGTCCAGGCCGGCGCCGCCGATCTTGGTGGCGGTGCCGTTGAAGTAGGCGCCGACGAACTCCTCGTTCAGGCCGACGGCCTCGAAGACCTGGGCGCCGCGGTAGGAGGCGACGGTGGAGATGCCCATCTTGGACATGACCTTCAGGACGCCCTTGCCGAGCGCGTAGATCAGGTTCTTGATGGCCTGCTCCGGCTCCAGGCCGGTCAGGAAGGTACCGGCGCGCAGCAGGTCCTCGACGGACTCCATGGCGAGGTACGGGTTGACCGCGGCGGCGCCGTAGCCGATGAGCAGGGCGACGTGGTGGACCTCGCGGACGTCACCGGCCTCGACCAGCAGGCCCACCTGGGTGCGCTGCTTGGTGGCGATGAGGTGGTGGTGCACGGCGGAGGTGAGCAGCAGCGACGGGATCGGGGCGTGCTCGGCGTCCGAGTGACGGTCGGAGAGGACGATCAGACGGGCACCGGCCTCGATGGCCGCGTCGGCCTCGCCGCGGATCTCGTCGATCCGGGCGGCCAAGGCCTCGCCGCCGCCGGAGACCCGGTAGAGGCCGGAGAGCGTGGCGGCCTTCATGCCGGGCATGTCGCCGTCGGCGTTGACGTGGATGAGCTTGGCCAGCTCGTCGTTGTCGATGACCGGGAACGGCAGGGTGACGCTGCGACAGGACGCGGCGTTCGGCTCCAGCAGGTTGCCGGCCGGGCCCAGCGAGGACAGCAGCGAGGTGACGAGCTCCTCGCGGATGGCGTCCAGCGGCGGGTTGGTGACCTGCGCGAAGAGCTGCGTGAAGTAGTCGAAGAGCAGCCGGGGGCGCTCGGACAGGGCCGCGATCGGCGAGTCCGTACCCATGGAGCCGAGCGGCTCGCCGGCGGTGCGGGCCATCGGCGCGAGGATGACGCGGAGCTCTTCCTCGGTGTAGCCGAAGGTCTGCTGGCGGCGGGTGACCGAGGCGTGGGTGTGGACGATGTGCTCGCGCTCGGGCAGGTCCGTCAGCTCGATCTCGCCGGTCTCCAGCCATTCGGCGTACGGAGCGGCGGCGGCGAGCTCGTCCTTGATCTCGTCGTCCTCGATGATCCGCTTCTGGGCGGTGTCGACGAGGAACATCTTGCCGGGCTGGAGCCGGCCCTTGCGGACGACCTTGGCCGGGTCGATGTCGAGGACGCCGACCTCGGAGCCGAGGACGACGAGGCCCTCGTCGGTGACCCAGTAGCGGCCGGGGCGCAGACCGTTGCGGTCGAGGACCGCGCCGACCTGGGTGCCGTCGGTGAAGGTGACGCAAGCCGGGCCGTCCCAGGGCTCCATCATCGTGGAGTGGTACTGGTAGAAGGCGCGGCGGGCCGGGGCCATGGAGGTGTGGTTCTCCCACGCCTCCGGGATCATCATCAGCACGCTGTGCGGCAGCGACCGGCCGCCGAGGTGGAGCAGCTCCAGGACCTCGTCGAAGGAGGCCGAGTCGGAGGCGTCCGGGGTGCAGATCGGGAAGATGCGGTCCAGGGCGCCGTCACCGAAGGCGTCGGATGCCAGCTGGGACTCGCGGGCCTTCATCCAGTTCCGGTTGCCCTTGACCGTGTTGATCTCGCCGTTGTGCGCGACGAAGCGGTACGGGTGGGCGAGCGGCCAGGACGGGAAGGTGTTCGTCGAGAACCGGGAGTGGACCAGGGCGAGCGCCGAGGCGAAGCGGCGGTCGGAGAGGTCCGGGAAGAAGGGCTCCAGCTGGCCGGTGGTCAGCATGCCCTTGTAGACGATGGTCCGGGCGGAGAGCGACGGGAAGTACACGCCGGCCTCGCGCTCGGCGCGCTTGCGCAGCACGAACGCCTTGCGGTCCAGCTCGATGCCGGTCGTCCCGTTGCTCACGAAGAGCTGACGGAAGGCCGGCATGGTGGCGCGGGCGCCGTTGCCGAGCAGGTCGGGGGTGACAGGGACCTCGCGCCAGCCGAGGACCGTGAGGTTCTCCTGGGCGGCGATGGCCTCGATCTGCTCCACGGCGACGGCCTGTGCGGTGCCGTCGGCGGGGAGGAAGGCGATGCCGACGGCGTAGGCGCCGGCCTCGGGAAGGTCGAAACCGGCCACGTCGCGCAGGAACGCGTCGGGGACCTGGGAGAGGATTCCGGCGCCGTCGCCCGAGTCCGGCTCGGAGCCGGTCGCGCCACGGTGCTCAAGGTTCCGCAGTACGGTCAGTGCCTGCTCGACGAGGGTGTGGGTCGCCTCGCCGGTGAGGTTCGCCACGAATCCGACGCCACAGGCGTCCTTCTCGTTGCGCGGGTCGTACATGCCCTGCTGGGCGGGGCGACCGTCCATGGGCGACCAGGCGTTGGTGCTGGGGCCGGTCGCGGAGTGCGTGGATGCGGAACGCATCGGCTCTCCCGTCGTCGTCGTGGCATATGTGCATAGCCGAGGGACGACGTTGGCCCTCTGCGAAATTTCGTGCAGGTTACATGATGACGGCAATCCCGAGAAGCGGATATTGCGTTCCAACATGCGGACATCGCACGAAGCAGGAAGAAGAGGGACCTTCGCGGAGGCCGTAGCCGTTTCCGCAGTGCTTCTGCGGCCACGACCCGGGGCGGAGGTCCCGGCGCGAGGCGGGCATCATTGCCCGCGCGCCAAGGTGGAATGCCCGGTGGACATGATTTCGAAACCACCGAGTAACGAACTACTTATGTTGCGCACTGCATAGTGTCTCACTCCCGCGACGGTTAGCCTACGGCGCTGCCGATCCACGTGCCCAGGATGTACGTCACACCCGCGGCGGCGCCACCCAGGACGAGCTGACGCAGGCCGCTGTACCACCAGGACCGGGCCGTGACCCGGGAGACGACCGCGCCGCAGGCGAACAGTCCCATCAGCGCGAGCAGCACCGCGGGCCACAGACTGGTCGCCCCGAGCAGGTACGGCAGTACGGGGAGCAGCGCGCCGAGCGCGAAGGAGCCGAACGAGGAGATCGCGGCGACGGCCGGCGAGGGCAGGTCGTCGGGGTCTATCCCGAGCTCCTCGCGGGCGTGGATCTCCAGCGCCTGCTCCGGGTCCCGGGACAGCTGCATGGCGACCTCGCGGGCCAGCGTCGGCTCGACCCCGCGCGAGACGTACAGCTCGGCCAGCTCCTCCATCTCGTCGACGGGGTGCTTGCGCAGCTGCTGGCGCTCGACGTCGAGCTCGGCCAGGACCAGCTCGCGCTGCGAGGCCACCGAGGTGTACTCACCGGCGGCCATCGAGAAGGCGCCGGCCGCGAGACCGGCCAGTCCGGTGATCACGACGGTCTGCGGGGCGACCGCGCCGCCGGCGACGCCGGTCATCAGGGCGAGGTTGGAGACCAGTCCGTCCATGGCACCGAACACGGCCGGCCGCAGCCATCCACCGTTGACGTCCCGGTGGGTGTGGTTGTCACGGTGGGCGGTGTGCAGCGGTGCTTCGATGTCGATGATGGACATGCGTCGATCCTCCCCATTTGTGCGTGCGGGTACGCGAAAGCCACGCGAGCCCGGCCCACGCGGGGCCACTCCCCCTGAACACCTCGAAACTACGCACGATTTTTGCCGCCCGCCAGCAAGGAAGGCCGTACTTACCTGGGGTTTCGTCCCTCGGCGACCGGGTGACGGGGGCGTTCGGGGGGTGTTTCGCGGCGACCGACAAACCACATGCCATGGCACAAATCCCCCAAGGGCTCATCATGAGTCCCATCAAGTGGAGAGGCGCGCCATGGAGCTGATTGCATGCAATCAGCAGGTCCTCCTCGAACGGGCCAGGGGCGCTCTTCTGGGCCTCGCCGTGGGTGACGCGCTGGGCGCCCCCGCCGAGAACATGAAGCCGTCGCAGATCCGGGCCACGTGGGGCCGGATCGAAGGCTTCGTCTCCCCCGATCCGGCGGGCACCGACGACACCGAGTACGCCATCTTCTCGGGCCTGCTGCTGGCCCGGCACGGCTCCGCCCTGACCGTCGCGCACGTCGAACGGGCCTGGCACCACTGGATCGCCGACCTCGACGAAGGCCCCTTCCGCGGCGCGGGCTTCTCCGAACGGGGCACCCTGGAGAACCTCCGCCGGGGGCTGGCCGCGCCCATCTCGGCGCAACACCGCCACGCCTGGTCGGACGGGCTGGCCATGCGGGCCGCCCCCTTCGGGGTGTTCGCGGCGGGCCGGCCCGCCGAGGCGGCCCGCCTCGTCGCCATCGACGGCACCGTCAGCCACGACGGCGAGGGCATCTACGGCGGCCAGGCCGTCGCGGCGGGCGTCGCCGCCGCGATGGCCGGCGGCTCCCCCGCCTCCGTCGTCTCGGCGGCCCTGTCCGTGATCCCGTCCGACTCCTGGACCGCCCGCTCCCTGCGCCGCGCCGTGACGGCCGCCCCGCGCGGCGAACGGGCGGTCCGCTCGGCGGTCGTGATCGGCGGGTACCCGTGGACGGACCTGGCGCCGGAGGCGGTGGGCCTGGCGTTCGGCGCGTTCGCCGCGTGCCGGGGCGACTTCACGGAATCCGTCCTGACCGCCGTCAACATGGGCCGGGACGCCGACACCACCGCCGCCGTGGCGGGCGCCCTGTCCGGGGCCATGTCCGGCGTCGCGGCGATCCCCGCCGACTGGGCGGCGGTCATCGGCCCGGTACGCGGCAGCTGCCTCCCCTCGATGCGGGGCTACCACGTCCTGGACATCGCGGACCTCCTCACCCCCGAATCCGAGACCCCCCGATGACCCCACCCCCCTACACCCCGAACACGACGACCACCCCGGCCACACCGCCCGGCCCGCCCCCGACGGCCGACCCGCCCGAACCCAACCCCGCGGGCACGCCGGCCACCTCCGGTGCGGCCGGTGACCCGGACGACCCGGACCGCACCGGTACGGGGGCCGGCGCCCGTACCCCGGCCTTCACCGTCGTCGCGGTCGCGCCGGGGGCGGCGGGGCGTGCCGACGCCGGCTTCCGGGCCGCGGCCGCGGCGCGGGCACGGACGGGGGCGGCCGGCGGGCCGGCGGCCCGAGGGGACCTGCGGAACGAACCCGGCCGGGGCGGCCCGCGGCTCGTGGTCGCCGAGCGGGCGGCCCCCGCGGCGGCGCCCGCCGAAGCCCCCGACCGGGAGCCGGAGCCCGGCACCCGACCCCCCGGAGCCCCGCCGCAGGCGGCCCGGCGGATCGAGGGGCTGCTCCTCGGGCTCGCCGCCGGCGACGCGGCCGGCTGGCCCGCCGCCCGGCACCGGGCCAGCCGGATGCCCGAGTGGACCCGCCGCCTCACCCGCGAGCTCGACACCTTCGCGGAGCAGAACGCCACCACCACCCTCCCCGTCCCCATCGCCCTGAACCAGCCCCCCGAGCCCCTGCGGCTGGGCCCGTCCGACGACGCCGAGTGGGCGGCCTTCGCCGCCGAGTCCGTGCTCACCGCCGCCGGGGTGCTGCTCAGCGACCTGTCCCGGTCCCGCCGCATGCGCGCCGCCATCGACCTGGCGTGGAACGCCCTGGCCTCCGAGGTCGCCGCGGCGGCGGACCGCGCGCCCGAGGTCGAGTCCGCCGTCCTGCCGCTGCGCGCCCGGATCTCCGTACGCGCCGGTCTCGGCAACCTCGCCGCCGGCCTGCGCCCGCCCGCCACCGGGCACGACAACCCGCACTACTTCGACGACGCCGCCTGCGTCCGGGCCTGCGTCCTCGCGGTCGTCCACCCGGGCGACCCCCGCGCCGCCGCCGACCTCGCCGAGTTCGACGCCCGCTACACCCAGGACGGCGACGGCGTCCACGGCGCCCGCGCCATGGCCGCCGCCCTCGCCACCGCCCTCGCCGGCGCGGACACCGACGCCGCCGTCGAAGCCGCCCTGGAACAGCTGCCCGGAGCCACCGAGATCGGCCGCAACGCCCGGCACGCCGTCGCCCTCGCCCGCGCCGACCCGGGCGGCGGCGCCTTCGCCCTCGTCCCGCTCCTGGAACACCAGATCGTCGACCACGTCTACAGCTACGGCATCGCCGCCGCCGAGACCGTCCCCGTCGCCCTCGCCCTGGCCACCGCCGCCCGCGGCGAGGTCTCCGAGGCCGTCCCCGCCGCCGCCTGCCTGTCGCGCGTCGCGGACTCCGCGCCCGCCCTCGCCGGCGCCCTCACCGGAGCCCTCGGCGGCGGCGACTCCCTGCCCGCCTCCTGGCGGGAGGCCTGCCGCGTGCTGTCCGGCTGCGCGCTGCCCCGGCTCGCCGGGACCGACCTCGTCGAACTCGCCGCGCTGCTCACCCGTACGGAACTCACCTCACCCAAGGGATGATTCGGACATGACGCACACCCCCCTCACCCTCGACGACCGGGTGACCGGCAGCCTGATCGGGGCCGCCGTGGGAGACGCGCTCGGCGGCCCCGTGGAGGGCTGGTCCCCGGAGCGGATCGTGGAACGGCACGGCGGTCGCGTGCACGGCATCGTCGGCCCCTGGTACGAGGACTGGCGCACCGCCCGCCCCATCGCCCCGTACCACAAGGGCGACGGACACGTCACGGACGACACCCTGATGACCCACGCGCTGGTACGGGTCTACGCGACGGTCCGCGACCACCTCGACGCCTACTCCGTCGCCGAACACCTCGTCCCCGACCTGATGTCCACCCCGCGCTGGATCCCCGAACTCGAAGCCGAGGCGCTGCCCCTCCAGCGGATCTTCCTCGCCGAGAAGTGGATCGTGACCCGGCTGCACTACGCGCACGCCGACCCCCGCGAGGCCGGCGCCGGCAACATCGTCAACTGCGGTGCGGCGATGTACGTGGCGCCGGTCGGCCTGGTCAACGCGGGCAACCCCGCCGCCGCGTACGCCGAGGCCCTGGACGTCACCGGCGCCCACCAGTCCTCGTACGGGCGCGAGGCCGCGGGCGTCTTCGCGGCGGCCATCGCGGCGGCCTGCGCGCCCGGCGCGACGGCCGCCTCGGTCGTGGAGACGGCCCTGTCGCTGGCCAAGGACGGCACCCGGTCGGCGATCGCGGCCGTGTGCGAAGTCGCCTCCCGGTACCGGGACTTCGAGTCCGCGCTGGCCCCGCTGCGCGCGGCGGCGGCCCCGTACGACTCGGTCGGCCCGGACTACCGCAACCCCTCCCTCGGGGCCCGCCGTCCCTCGCGCCTGCACTCGATCGAAGAACTGCCGATCGCCCTCGGCATGCTGCTGGTCGGCGACGGGGCCTACGAGGCCTCGGTGCTCGGCGCCGTCAACTACGGCCGGGACTGCGACTCCATCGCGACGATGGCCGGCGCCGTCGCGGGCGCGCTGGGCGGGGAGGCCGCCGTACCGGCCGGCTGGGCCAAGCGGGTCGCCGAGGCCAGCCGCCTCGACCTGCACGCCCCGGCCGCCGAACTGGCCGCCGTGGCCCGGGAGGTCTTCGACCGGGACCGGGAACGGCGCCGGGCGCACGAGAGCGCCTTCGCGGCGATGGCGTCCCCGCGGTGACGGCCGCCGACTCCCCCGGCGCCCTCGTACGCCTCACCTGGGCGCAGCCGGAGGACCTGCTCGGCCACGAGTTGCGGCAGGCGCGGGAGGACGGCCGGGACGCCGGGCCCGTCCTGCGGGAGTGGTTGGCGGCGGGCGGCCGCCCGGCCCCCGCCCGCGCGGGCGCCGCCGCCGAACCGGCCCCACCGGAGCTGCGCGCCCTCGCGCTCCGCCTCCTGACCGAACTCGACGCCCTCCCACCCCCCTCGGACGCCGACGAACCGAGCACCTGGCCCGCCGTCCGAGCCACCTGGCCACCACCACCGGACCCGGGCCCCGGCCCGGGCCCGGCCGGAGTCGCCCCACCCTCCTCGCACGGGGCCGCCCAACCGCCCCCACCCGGGGCCGGTGTGCCGACCCCGCCCGGCACCGTCCGACCGGACCCGGACCGGAACCCCGACCCGACCCCGCCCGGAGCCGTCCCCCCGGCCCCCTCCCCCGACCGCGCCGCCAACCCCCCGGTCGCGGACCGGAACCCCCGGGCGGCCCGCGCCCACGGTCCGGACAGCCCGCCCCGGGCGGCGGACGCCGCGTTGCGGGAGCGGTTGGAGGCGGCCTGGGTCGGGCGCGCGGCGGGCTGCGTCCTCGGCAAGCCCGTGGAGAAGCTCCCCCTCGACGGGATCCGGGCCCTGGCCCGGGCCACCGGCAACTGGCCGCTGTCCGACTGGTTCACCGCCCACGGCGTCCCGGCGGAGCTGCTCGCCGCGCACCCGTGGAACCGCCGCTCCGCCGGCACCTCCCTCGCCGAGAACATCGACGGCGCCCCCGAGGACGACGACCTGAACCACCCCCTCCTCGGCCTGCTGCTCCTGCAACGGCACGGCAAGGGCTTCACCACCGCCGACCTCGGCCGGCTCTGGCTGGACGAACTGCCGGCCGGCCGGACCTTCACCGCCGAGCGGATCGCCTACCGCAACCTGCTCCAAGGCCTCGAACCCCCGCTGACGGCCCGCCATCACAACCCGTTCCGCGAGTGGATCGGCGCCCTGATCCGGGCCGACGTCCACGGCTGGACGAACCCCGGCGAACCGGCCGCCGCCGCGGCCCAGGCGCACCGCGACGCCGCGCTCACCCACACCGCGAACGGGATCTACGCCGCCCTCTTCGTCGCCGCCGCCCTCGCCGAGGCCGCCGGCGGCCGGGCCGACGTGCACGGCGCGCTGCGGGCCGGGCTCGCCGTCGTACCGCCCCGGTCACGGCTGGCGGAGGCCGTCCGCTTCGGCATCCGCACCGCCTGCGACGAGGCGGACTTCGACAGGGTCGTGGACCGGTTGCACGCCTGTTACGGCCACTACCACTGGGTACACGCCCTCCCGAACACCGCGCTGCTCGCGGCCGCCCTCACCCACGCGGACGGCGACTTCACGCACTCCGTCTGCCGGGCGGTGTCCGGCGGCTGGGACACCGACTCCAACGGGGCCACCGCCGGTTCCCTCGCCGGGCTGCTGGCCGGATCGCCCGGCCGGATCCCGGACCGCTGGACGGCACCGCTGAAGAACCGGCTCTCCACCGGCGTGGCCGGCTTCGACGGCATCGGCTTCGACACCCTCGCCCACCTCACCGCCCAGGAGGCAGCCCGCTCATGACGGCCATCGCCGTGCTCGGCAGTACGAACATGGACCTCGTCGCCTACGTGTCCAAGGCCCCCCGTCTCGGGGAAACGGTCACCGGCCGCGCGTTCCGCACCGTCCCCGGCGGAAAGGGCGCCAACCAGGCGGTCGCCGCCGCCCGCCTCGGCGGGGAGGTGGTGATGATCGGCGCGGTCGGGGCCGACGAGTTCGGGGTGCGGCTGCGCGCCGCGCTCCAGGCGCGCGGGGTCGACACGGCCGCCCTGCGCACCGTCGAGGGCGCCAGCGGCACCGCCCACATCACGGTGGACGACGAGGGCGCGAACAGCATCATCGTGATCCCGGCGGCCAACGCCCGCGTCACCGCCCTGGAGCCGGGCGACGACGCCCGCATCGCGGCCGCCGACTGCCTCCTCCTCCAGCTCGAACTGCCCCTGGAGGTCGTGCTCGCGGGCGCGTCGGCCGCCCGCGCCCACGGGGTCCGTACGATCCTCACCCCGGCCCCCGCCCAGCCGTTGCCGGCCGGGCTGCTGGCCGCCACCGACCTGCTCGTCCCCAACGAGCACGAGGCGGCCGCCCTCACCGGGCTCACCGATCCACACCGCGCCGCCGAAGCACTGCTCCAGGACGTCCCGGAGGTGGTGATCACCCTGGGCGCGGCGGGGGTGCTGCACGCCGCGCGCGGCCGGGAGCCGGTGGTGGTGGCGGCGCCCCGGGTGCGGGCCGTGGACACCACCGCCGCCGGTGACACCTTCGTCGGCGCCCTCGCGGTGGCGCTCGGCGAGGGTCGTCCGATGCCGCAGGCCCTCGCGTGGGCCGGGTGCGCCGCCGCGCTGTCGGTGCAACGGCCCGGCGCCCAGGACTCGATGCCGGACCGCGCCGAACTGGTGGCGTTCGCCGCCGGCCTGGGCCTCCCCCGATGACCGGCCCGCGCACGCACGCCGGCCCCGCCGCGCCCACGGCCGCCGACCCCGCGTCCGGCCCGCTCGCCGGGCTGCGCGTCCTCGACCTGGCCACCCTGTTCGCGGGTCCGCTGGCCGCCACCCTGCTCGGCGACTTCGGCGCCGAGGTGGTCAAGGTGGAGCACCCCGACCGGCCCGATCCGTCCCGTGACCACGGCCCCGCCAAGGACGGCGTCGGCCTGTGGTGGAAGCTGCTCGGCCGGAACAAGCGGACGATGACCCTCGACCTGTCGACCCCGGGCGGCCGGGACACCCTGCTGCGGCTCGCCGCCGACGCCGACGTGGTCATCGAGAACTTCCGCCCCGGCACCCTGGAGAAGTGGGGCCTGGGCTGGCCCGACCTGTCGGCGGCCAACCCGCGCCTGGTGCTCGCCCGCGTCACCGCGTTCGGCCAGCGGGGTCCGTACGCCCACCGCCCCGGTTTCGGGACCCTCGCCGAGGCCATGAGCGGCTTCGCCGCGATCACCGGGGAACCGGGCGGCCCGCCGACGCTGCCGCCCTTCGGGCTCGCCGACTCGATCGCCGCGCTGACCACCGCGTACGCGGTGATGACGGCGCTCGCCGGCCGCGACCGCACCGGGCGGGGGCAGGTCGTCGACCTGGCCATCATCGAGCCGATCCTGACCGTGCTCGGCCCGCACCCGCTCTGGTACGACCAGCTCGGCTACGTGCAGCGGCGCACCGGCAACCGGTCCGTGAACAACGCCCCCCGCAACACCTACCGCAGCGCGGACGGCCACTGGTTGGCGGTGTCCGCCTCGGCCCGGTCCGTCGCCGAACGCGTCGTGCGCCTGATCGGGCGGCCCGAGCTGGCCGCCGAGCCCTGGTTCGCGACGGGCGCCGGCCGGGCCGAACACGCCGACGTGCTGGACGGGGCGGTCGGCGACTGGATCGCCCGGCGCAAGGCGGACGAGGCCGTGGCCGCCTTCGAGGCGGCCGAGGCGGCCGTCGCCCGGGTGTACGACGTACGGGACGTCATGGCCGATCCGCAGTTCGCGGCCCTCGACACGATCACCGAGGTCACGGACCCGGAACTGGGTCCGATCCGCATGCAGAACGTCCTCTTCCGGCTGTCCGGGACGCCCGGCGGGATCCGCTGGGCGGGCCGCCCGCACGGCGCGGACACCGAGGAGGTCCTGACCGAGCTCGGCCTGACCCGGGACGAGATCGCCGCGCTGCGCACCGAGGGGGCACTGTGATCCTGACCTGGCTCTACGCACCCGGAGACCGTCCGGAGGTGGTGGCCAAGGCCCTGCACTGCGGGGCCGACGCCGTCATCGTGGACCTGGAGGACTCCGTGTCGGTCTCCCGCAAGGAGTACGCCCGGGCCGCCACCGCCGAACTCCTCACCGAGCGGCCGCCGGTCCCCGTCCACGTCCGGGTCAACGCCCCGGGCTCGCCCTGGGCGGGCGCCGACCTGACGGCGCTGGCCCGGCTGCACGGTCTCGCCGGACTGCGGCTGCCGAAGGTGGACGCCCCGGAGCAGATCACCCGGGTCGCCGACCGCACCGGCGGGGTGGCCCTGTACGCGCTGCTGGAGTCGGCGCTGGGGGTGGAGCGGGCGTACGAGATCGCCCGCGCGCACCCGTGCCTGCAGGGGCTGGCCCTCGGCGAGGCGGACCTGCGGGCCGATCTGGGGGTGAGCGCGGAGGCAGGGTTGGACTGGCCCCGTTCCCGGGTGGTGGTAGCCGCCCGGGCGGCGGGTCTGGCGCCGCCGGCGCAGTCGGTGTTCCCCGACATCCGGGACCTGGAGGCGCTGGCCGACTCCTGCGTGCGCGGCCGCTCGCTGGGTTTCCTGGGCCGGGCGGCGATCCATCCGCGCCAGCTCCCGGTCATCGAACGGTGCTACCTGCCGGGTCCGGAGGAGGTCACGGCCGCCGAGGAGATCGTGTCGGCCTCACGGGCCATGTCGGGCGCCCTGGCGCTGCCCGACGGCCGGTTCGTGGACCCGGCGGTGGTGGCGGCCGCCCACCGGACGCTGACCCTGTCGCGCCGGTCGGGATAGCAGCCGGGGCGACAGCCCGAAGGGGGCGCCGCGACCCGCGCGACGCCCCCTTCCGGAGCGGACCCTTCCGGCTGTTCGGCCGCTGTCAGTTCTTCCCGGCCTCCGCGGCCTTGTCCTGGGCGGCGGGGTCCTGCGGAGCCTGGTCCTGGGCGGCCTTGTCCCCGCCGCCCTTGGTCAGATCCGCCTTGCCGGATCCCGCGGGCTTCGGCGCCCCGGCGCCCGGCTTCTCGCCCGGCCCGGCCGGCTTGCGCGGTGCGTCCTTGACCGCGTTGACCGCGTTGACGGCCTCGGGGCCGGCCGCGGCGTCCTTCGCCCCGCCCTCGGCCGGGGTGTCGACCGCGGGCACGGGAGCCTGCGGCTCCACGACCTGCTCGCGACCCGGGCGCAGCTTCGCCGACAGCACGAAGTACGTCACGGCCAGGATGAAGACCACGATCGCGGTCCACACGTTCAGCCGCAGGCCCAGGATGTGGTGGGCCTCGTCGACGCGCATGTACTCGATCCAGCCGCGGCCCGCGCAGTAGGAGGCGACGTACAGGGCGAAGGCCCGCCCGTGTCCGAGCTTGAAGCGGCGGTCGGCCCAGATCACCAGCACGGCGACGCCGACGCACCACAGCGATTCGTACAGGAACGTCGGGTGGTAGGTGCCGGCCTCGCGGTTCGGCCCCTCGGTGATCTTCACCGCCCACGGCAGGTCGGTGGCCCGGCCGTACAGCTCCTGGTTGAACCAGTTGCCCCAGCGACCGCAGGCCTGGGCCAGGGCGATGCCGGGGGCCAGGGCGTCGGCCCAGGCCGGCAGCGGGATGCCGCGCAGCCGGCAGCCGATCCAGGCACCGACCGCGCCGAGCGCGATGGCGCCCCAGATGCCGAGGCCGCCCTCCCAGATCTTGAAGGCGTCGACCCAGTTGCGGCCTTCGCCGAAGTACAGCTGGTAGTCGGTGATCACGTGGTAGAGGCGACCGCCGACAAGGCCGAACGGCACCGCCCACACGGCGATGTCCGCGACCGTGCCGGGCTTTCCGCCGCGGGCGATCCAACGCCTGTTGCCGAGCCAGATGGCGACGAAGACGCCGATGATGATGCAGAACGCGTAGCCGCGGAGCGGGATCGGTCCGAGATGGATCACGCCGGTCGACGGACTGGGAATATAGGCAAGGGTCATGGCAGAGCTGACGCTACCTTGCCGGGCGGTACCGACCGCAACCCACCCGGCAAGCTGACATCAAACCCACACACGGCCCGGACCGCTCCTAACCGCTTCGGACCGCTTCGGAGCGCTCCGGACCGCGCCCGGGTCCGTGCTCAGTCCCGCGCGGTCCCCTCCGGCACCGCCTTGGATCCGGTCGCCGGGGCGGACTTTCCCGCTCCGGACGGGGACGCCGTGGCCGACGGCGAACCCTTGCCGGACCCGGACTTCGGGGCTCCGGACGCCCCGCTCGGGGACTTCGCCGCCGCCTCGACCTTCGCCTTCAGCTTCTGCGGGGTCAGCGGGTCGGCCTGGTCCGCGAAGATGTCCTTCCCGTCGAGCAGCACCGTGGGGGTGCCCCGGAAGTTCCCGGCCCGGAAGGCGTCCTGCGACTTGGCGACCCAGCTGTTGTGCGTGCCGTCCTCGACGCAGGCGCGGAAGGCGGGAGTGTCGAGCCCGTCGACCTTGCCGGCCAGTTCCAGCAGCTTGGCGTTCTTGCCGTAGGCGTCGTCGACCTCCTCCGGCTGGTTCTCGAACAGCACGTCGTGGTAGGCGGCGAACTTGCCGACGTCCTGCGCGCAGGCGGCGGCGTTCGCGGACTTCAGCGAGCCGCTGCCGCCCATGTTCCCGTCGATGAGGGTGACGATGTGGTACTCGGTCTTGAGCAGCCCCTTGGCTTCCAGCTCGTGGATGGTGTCCTTGTAGTTGGTCTCGAAGGACTTGCAGGCGGGGCAGCGGAAGTCCTCCCAGACGGTCAGCTGGGAGGGGGCGGCGTTCTGCCCGGTCTGGATGGCGAGCGCGTCCTTCCCGGTCGCCCCGGACGGCGCGACCACCGGCCCGGCCTTCGCGGACTTGTCGCCGGACCCGGCATTGGCCGCGATCAGGCCGACGACGGCCGCCAGGCCGAGTACGCCGACCACCGCCGCCGACACGATGAGGGTCCGCCGGCGCTTGTCCCGGGTCTTCTGCCGCTCGCGCTCCGCTTGGAGTCGCTCCCGGGCCGATCGTTTCGTCGCATCGCGGTTCGCACCGTCGTTCTTCTCGCTCACGTTCGGCCAAACGAAGCGGGGAGGCACTCGCATGCCTCCCCGCTCCCACTTCCACCCGATCGGGCTACAGAACCCCCCTCGGGGCCCGCCCGGCGTCAGGACCTGCGTACGCCTTCCGCAAGTTCGCCCGCCAGCGCGCGCACGGCCGTGAGGCCGGACGGCAGGTCGGGGGCGTCCAGCAGCAGCTTGACGAAGGCCGAGCCGACGATGACCCCGTCGGCGAAGCCCGCGACCTGCTTGGCCTGCACGGCGTTGGAGACGCCCAGGCCGACGCAGACGGGGAGCTCGGTCGTGGCGCGGGTGCGGCGCACCAGTTCCTGGGCCTCGTTGCCGACGGACTCCCGGGTGCCGGTGACGCCCATGAGGGAGGCGGCGTAGACGAAGCCGGAACCGGCGGCCGTGATGGTGGCCAGTCGGGCGTCCTGGCTGCTGGGGGCCACGACGAAGACGGTCGCGAGACCGTGCTTGGTCGCGTGCTCGCGCCACAGCGCGGACTCCTGGACCGGCAGGTCGGGCAGGATGCAGCCCGCGCCGCCGGCCGCCGCGAGTTCGGCGGTGAACCGCTCGACGCCGTAGCGGTCGATGGGGTTCCAGTACGTCATGACGAGGATCGGGACGCCGGTGGCCTCGAAGGCCTCGCGCACGGTCCGCATCACGTCGGCGATCTTCACGCCGCCGCGCAGGGCGATGTCGTCGGCGGTCTGGATGATCGCGCCGTCCAGGACCGGGTCGCTGTGCGGCAGGCCGATCTCGACGACGTCGGCGCCGCCCTCGATGACGGCCTTGACGGCCTCGATGGCGCCGTCGACGGTCGGGAAGCCGGCAGGCAGGTAGGCGACGAGCGCCGCTCTGTCCTCGGACCTGGCCTTTGCGAGGGTGTTGCTCAGCAGTTCGATGTTGCCGTTGCTCACTTCGACTCCCCCTCGGCGTCTTCGCCGTCGTACAGCCCGAAGTAGCGGGCCGCCGTGTCCATGTCCTTGTCGCCGCGGCCGGACAGGTTGACCACGATCAGGCCGTCCTTGCCCAGTTCCTTGCCCAGGTCGAGGGCGCCCGCGAGGGCGTGCGCCGACTCGATGGCCGGGATGATGCCCTCGGTGCGGGACAGCAGGCGCAGGGCCTGCATGGCGGCGTCGTCGGTGACGGCGCGGTACTCGCCGCGGCCGCTGTCCTTGAGGTAGGAGTGCTCGGGGCCGATGCCCGGGTAGTCCAGACCGGCGGAGATCGAGTAGGGCTCGGTGATCTGGCCCTCCTCGTCCTGCAGGACGTAGGAGCGGGAGCCGTGCAGGATGCCGGGCTCGCCCGCGGTGAGCGTGGCGGCGTGCTCGCCGGTCTCGACGCCGTGTCCGGCGGGCTCGAAGCCGACCAGGCGGACGTCGGCGTCCGGGATGAAGGCGTGGAAGAGGCCGATGGCGTTGGAGCCGCCGCCGACGCAGGCCGCGACGGCGTCGGGCAGTCGGCCGGCGCGCTCGAGGATCTGCCGGCGGGCCTCGACGCCGATGACGCGGTGGAAGTCGCGGACCATGGCCGGGAAGGGGTGCGGGCCGGCGACCGTACCGAAGAGGTAGTGGGTCTCGTCCACGTTGGCGACCCAGTCGCGGAACGCCTCGTTGATGGCGTCCTTGAGGGTCCGGGAACCGGACTTCACGGCGATGACCTCGGCGCCGAGCATGCGCATCCGGGCCACGTTCAGGGCCTGGCGCCGCGTGTCGATCTCGCCCATGTAGATGGTGCAGTCGAGGCCGAAGAGGGCGCAGGCGGTGGCGGTGGCCACGCCGTGCTGGCCGGCGCCGGTCTCGGCGATGACGCGGGTCTTGCCCATGCGCTTGGTGAGCAGCGCCTGACCCAGCACGTTGTTGATCTTGTGCGAGCCGGTGTGGTTCAGGTCCTCGCGCTTGAGGAAGATCCGCGCGTTGCCCGCGTGCTCGGCGAAGCGGGGCACCTCGGTGAGGGAGCTGGGCCGGCCGGTGTAGTTGACCATGAGCTCGTCGAGTTCGGCCGCGAAGGCCGGGTCGCTCTTGGCCTTCTCGTACTCGACGGCGACCTCGTCCACCGCGGCGACCAGCGCCTCCGGGATGAACTTGCCGCCGAAGTCGCCGAAGTAGCCCTCGGCGTTCGGGGTGTGACCCTCGGGGTCCGGGATGAAGAACGAGCTGGTGGGCATGGCCACTACTCCTACGGGGTGCGGAAGCGGTACCTACGGATGACAGGTGTGCTCCGTATCGCGCCGTCGGTCCGCGCCCGGGCGGGCCCCTCGGGGGCTCCGGGCGTACGGACGGACCGGTTCACGCCCGGCGGCCGGGGGCCGGGGGCGGGAAGCCGTACGAGGCCGCCGGCCGGTACCCGAAGGGGCAGGGGCCGGGAGGGGCCGTCGTCAGCGCGCGGCTCCGCCGCGCCATCGCATGCCGTTGACCTGGCCGGGCTCGGAGCCGATCACGTAGCGCACCCGCCGCCCGTGCACGCGCCGGGCCGGGGCGCGGCAGCCGCGGGGGCGGCAGCCGCGCGCCAGGGGCGCGTGCGCCGTCGGCACACCGGCCGGGCCGTGGCCCGGTCGGGTGCGGACGGGGGAGCGGAAGGGCGGCATGGGAAGGGTCAGCTCCGGCCGTGGCGCAGGGCGGGGTGGGCGCCGGCGGCGACGAGGTCGGCCACGGCCGACTTCGGGTCGCGGCCGGTGACCAGGGACTCGCCGACGAGCACGGCGTCCGCGCCCTCGTTGGCGTAGGCGATCAGGTCGTGCGGTCCGCGGACTCCGGACTCGGCGATCTTCACGATGTGGGCGGGGATCTCCGGGGCGACGCGCTCGAAGGTGGAGCGGTCGACCTTGAGGTCCTTGAGGTTGCGCGCGTTGACGCCGATGATCTTGGCGCCGGCGGCCACCGCGCGTTCGACCTCCTCCTCGTCGTGGACCTCGACGAGCGGGGTGAGACCGATGGACTCGGCCCGCTCGATGAGGGAGACGAGGGCCTCCTGCTCCAGGGCCGCCACGATCAGCAGCGCGAGGTCGGCGCCGTAGGCGCGGGCCTCCCACAGCTGGTAGGCCGTGACGATGAAGTCCTTGCGCAGGATCGGGATGTCCACGCGGGCGCGGACTGCCTCCAGGTCGGCCAGCGAGCCGCCGAAACGACGCTGCTCGGTGAGGACGGAGATGACCGACGCACCGCCCGCCTCGTAGTCGGCGGCGAGCCCGGCCGGATCGGCGATCGCGGCCAGCGCGCCCTTGGACGGGCTGGACCGCTTGACCTCGCAGATCACCTTGACGCTGTCACCGCGCAGGGCGGCGACACCGTCCTTGGCCCGGGGCGCCTTGGCGGCACGCTCCTTGAGCTCGTCGAGGCTGACGCGGGCCTGCCGTTCGGCAAGGTCTTCGCGGACCCCTTCGATGATCTCGTCGAGCACACTCACGCGAGCGGCCCCCTTCCGGGTTGATGACGGTCGGCCGGCCTTGCGGACACGTACCACTGCAAGGTCAGCACTCAAATGGTATCCGCAGGTCGCCGCCGCCTCCGCACGGACTTCGACGTTTCCCAGTGGCTGGACACGGAATAAGGCCTTCCTCCAGGCCTCGTGCGGCCTCAGGGAGCCAGTGCGGAACCGATCGGGAAATTCCGGACCGTCGCGAAACCTGCCGCGATGACGGCGAGGGCCCACCAGGCGCTCCGCCCGAGGGCGAGCCGGGGCGCCGGGCGGCCGCGGAAGGCCCGTACGAGCCACAGCGCCGCGAAGGCGGCGAAGACGAGGTAGCCGGCCACCGCCAGGGCGTTGGCCCCGAGGGCGGTCACCAGGTCGCCGTGCGCGAAGGCGTGCGCGCTGCGCAGCCCGCCGCAGCCGGGGCACAACACCCCGGTGAGCCGGAACAGCGGGCAGACCGGGTAGTGGTGGGGCTCGTTCGGATCGACCGCGCCCACGTAGGCGAAGGCCGCCGCCACCCCGGCCAGGGTGAGCACCGGCGCGACCAGCCGCCGGGCCCTGGAGACCCGTACGGGCGCGGCCGGGGGCGCGGCGTGCGGCGACCGGGTAGGCGGCGCGGCGGCGGGGGTGCGAGAGGCGTCCACCCGCCGATTCTCGCCGGTCACGACAAAAGGCGCAGCCCGACGGGCCGCGCCTTTCGAACCGTGTCCCTGCCGGTCCACGGGTGCCGCGCTCAAACCTTGGCGGGAACCCGGTTGGCGGCGATGACCTCGGCGAGGTCGCGGTGGGCGGCCTTCGGCGCGCCCATGCCCGCTGCCCGCATCGCCATGCCCACGACACCGCCGACCACGACGAGGACGAGGCCCACCCAGAATCCGAGCGGGTTCGCCAGCACCATGAAGGCGCCGGAGACGCAGAAACCGATGAAGGCGATGATGACACCGGTCCAGGCGGCCGGGGTGTGTCCGTGGCTCGTGCCCGCCATGAGTTGCTCCTCGTTGCTCTGTCTCACGTGCTGTGCCGCACGCTCGGGGACATTGTCCCGCACCGGGCGGGATGATTCTTCAGCGGGTCGGGTCCTCGCCGCGGTCCAGAGCCTTCCACAAGTCCTCCGGCCGGTCCGGGTCCATCGCGGCGGGTTTGCGCGGCCGGGGGCTGCCGTCACGCTCGTAGCGGCCCCCCATCGCGGGCCAGCCCCGGCCGTAGCGCAGGGCCAGCAGCCCGGCGAGCAGGATCAGGACGGCGCCACCGGCCGCGACGTACGGCCAGACCGTATGGGTCAGTTCCGCCACCCGGGCGGCGGTGTCCGCCGTCGCGGTGGCGGCCCGGTCGTCCAGGGTGCGGCGGTCGTCGGCGGCGGCCAGGGCGGCCAGCGCGGAGCCCAGACCGCTCAGCGCGAGCAACCCGGACACCAGCAGCCGGCTGCGGCCGCGTACGGCGAACACGGCCACCAGGGCCGCGAGGCCGACGATGGCCAGCGCCGCCGGCAGGCCGGTGACGGCCTGCCCTTCCGCGGTCAGCGGCAACCGGTCGCCGCCGACGGCGGCGCTGCCCCGGGCCCAGACACGGCCGGAGGCGAGCAGGACGACGGTGGCGCCGAGCGCGCCGAGCAGCAGGGCGACGGCGACGCTGCGGCGGCCGGCCTTGCTCTCGGGGGCCTCGGCTTCGGTGCGGGGGTGGGGTACGGCACTCACGTACCCCACTATCCCCTACGGCGTCAGCCCCGGTGGAGGCGGTTCGCCGCTCCGACCGCGCGGAGCACGGCGGCCGCCTTGTTGCGGCACTCGTTGTCCTCCAGCTCGGGCACCGAGTCCGCGACGACCCCCGCGCCGGCCTGCACGTACGCCGTCCCGTCGCGCAGCAGCGCCGTGCGGATGGCGATGGCCGTGTCGGAGTCGCCGGCGAAGTCCAGGTAGCCGACGCAACCGCCGTACAGGCCGCGGCGGGTGGGCTCCAGCTCCTCGATGATCTGCATGGCGCGCGGCTTGGGCGCCCCCGACAGGGTGCCGGCCGGGAAGCAGGCGGTGAGCACGTCGAAGGCGCTGCGGCCCTCGGCGACGCGTCCGGTGACGGTCGAGACGATGTGCATGACGTGCGAGTAGCGCTCGATGCTCATGAAGTCGACGACCTCGACGGAGCCCGGCTCGCAGACCCGGCCCAGGTCGTTGCGGCCCAGGTCGACGAGCATCAGGTGCTCGGCGCGCTCCTTGGGGTCGGCGAGCAGCTCGTCCGCGAGGTCGTTGTCCTCCTGCGGGGTCGCGCCGCGGTGCCGGGTGCCGGCGATCGGGTGGACCATCGCCCGCCCGTCCTCGACCTTGACCAGCGCCTCGGGGCTGGAGCCGACCACGTCGAAGCCGTTCTCGAACCGGAAGAGGTACATGTACGGCGACGGGTTCGTGGCCCGCAGCACCCGGTACACGTCCAGCGCGGAGGCCTCGCAGGGGGTCTCGAAGCGCTGTGAGGGCACCACCTGGAAGGCCTCGCCGGCCCGGATCCGCTCCTTGATGTCCTCGACGGCGGCCCGGTACTGCTCGCCGCCCCACAGCGCGGAGAACTCGGGCAGCTCGGAGACGGGCAGCGGGGTGGGCAGGTAGGGCGCGGGCCGGGCCAGGTCGGTCTGCATGGCGTCCAGGCGGGCCACCGCGTCCGCGTACGCCTCGTCCACGCCGGTGTCGAGGTCGTTGTGGTTGATCGCGTTGGCGATGAGCTGGACGGTGCCGTCCCAGTGGTCCAGGACCGCAAGGTCGGAGGTGAGCAGCATGGTCAGCTCGGGCAGCTCCAGGTCGTCGCCGCCGTGCTCCTCGATGCGCTCCAGGCGCCGCACGATGTCGTAGCCCAGGTAGCCGACCATGCCTCCCGTGAAGGGGGGCATGCCGGCCGCGAGGTCGCGGGGGGTGTGCAGGGCCTCGACGGTGGCGCGCAGCGCGTCCAGGGGGTCGCCGTCGGTGGGGACGCCGACGGGCGGGGTGCCGATCCAGTGCGCCTGACCGTCGCGGACGGTGAGGGTGGAGTCGCTGCGCACGCCGATGAAGGAGTACCGGGACCAGGACCGGCCGTTCTCCGCGGACTCCAGCAGGAAGGTGCCGGGACGTTCGGCGGCCAACTTCCGGTAGAGGCCGACGGGGGTGTCCCCGTCCGCGAGCAGCTTGCGGCTGACGGGGATGACGCGGCGGTCCACCGCGAGCTTGCGGAACGTCTCAAGATCCATGGCGTGGGACCCTACCTATTCGGCGTCGGAGAGGCGTCGGAGAGCAGGACGTCGGCGTCGAAGCACGTGCGGGTGCCGGTGTGGCAGGCGGCTCCGACCTGGTCGACCTTCACGAGCAGGGTGTCCGCGTCGCAATCCAGGGCGACGGACTTCACGTGCTGGAAGTGGCCGGAAGTATCCCCCTTGACCCAGTACTCGCCGCGACTGCGGGACCAGTACGTACAGCGTCCCGTGGTCAGCGTGCGGTGCAGGGCCTCGTCGTCCATCCAGCCGAGCATGAGCACCTCACCGGTGTCGTACTGCTGGGCGATGGCCGGAACCAGACCGTCCGCGGAACGCTTGAGGCGGGCGGCGATGGCGGGGTCGAGGGAGGGCGTACTCATGGGGGCCATTGTGCCGGGTCGGGGCGACGATCACGGATCGCTGTCCAGCTGATGAGCGGGCGGGCGATCGGTTCCGGCCGTAGGCTTGCCGCCATGTCTACCCATGCGAAGCGTGAACGACTGCTGCTGGCCGACCTGTTGGAAGCCGCGGGCCCGGAGGCCCCGACCCTGTGCGCCGGCTGGCGGACGCGGGAGCTGGCCGCGCACGTGGTGATCCGGGAGCGGCGCCCGGACGCGGCGGCCGGCCTGCTGCTGAACGTGCTCAAGGCGCGGCTGGACAAGACGATGGAGGAGTACACCGCGAAGCCGTACGAGGAGCTCCTCCAGCTGATCCGGACCGGGCCGCCGAAGATGTCGGTGTACGCGCTGAAGCAGATCGACGAGGCCGCGAACGCGGTCGAGTTCTACGTGCACGCCGAGGACGTCCGGCGCGCGCAGCCGGACTGGTCGCCGCGGGAGCTGGACCCGGTGTTCTCGGACGCCCTGTGGTCGCGGCTGGACCGGATGGCCCGGCTCGCGGGCCGCAAGTCCCCCGTCGGCCTCGTGCTGCGCCGCCCGAACGGTCAGACCTCGGTGGCCCACAAGGGCACCCCGGTGGTGACGGTCACGGGTGAGCCGGGGGAACTGACCCTGTTCTGCTTCGGTCGCCAGGCCGCCGCCGCGGTGGAACTGGACGGCCCGAAGGAAGCCGTGTCCCGCCTGACGCAGGCCCGCCTGGGGCTCTGAGCCGGTCGGCACGTCGGTGCCGGGAGGCGGGGTCAGGCGAAGGCGCCCACGGCCGTGAAGGCCATGACGGAGCTGACCCGGCCCAGGTGGGCCGGGTCGGTCGCCGTCTGGATCAGGGCGACGGCCAGGCCGCCGCGGATCCCGCAGACGAGCCCGGTCACCAGCGCGAGCGCCACCGCCCACGCGAGGCTCGGGCAGGGCGAGGAAGTAGGTCCCGTCCCCGATGAGGGAGGCGGCGTACGCCCCGAGCCACCGCAGGACGTTCCCGTCACGCAACACGGCTGCCGCGCCCACCGCACCCCCTCCTGAACTGGTCTGGACCAGATGAGGCGTGACGGGCGGGACGCGGCAGGTGTTTTTCGCCGGGCGGCGGGTGGTTCAGCGGACGGGGTGGCCCGCTTCGCGCAGCGACGACTTGACCTCGGAGATCCGCAGGTCGCCGAAGTGGAACACCGAGGCGGCGAGCACCGCGTCGGCCCCGGCGGCGATCGCCGGCGGGAAGTGCGCGAGGGTACCGGCGCCGCCGGAGGCGATCACCGGGACGGTGACGTGCTTGCGGACGGCCGCGATCATCTCGGTGTCGTAGCCGTCCTTGGTGCCGTCGGCGTCCATCGAGTTGAGCAGGATCTCCCCGGCGCCGAGTTCGGCGGCGCGGTGCGCCCACTCGACGGCGTCCATGCCGGTGCCCTTGCGGCCGCCGTGCGTGGTGACCTCGAAGGAGCCGGCGGCGGTGCGGCGCGCGTCGACGGACAGGACCAGCACCTGGCGGCCGAAGCGCTCGGCGATCTCCTGGATGAGCTCGGGGCGGGCGATGGCGGCGGTGTTGACGCCGACCTTGTCCGCCCCGGCCCGCAGCAGCTTGTCCACGTCGTCGGCGGTACGGACGCCGCCGCCCACGGTCAGCGGGATGAAGACCTGCTCGGCGGTGCGGCGCACCACGTCGTACGTCGTCTCGCGGTTGCCGGAGGAGGCGGTGATGTCGAGGAACGTCAGCTCGTCGGCGCCCTCGGCGTCGTACAGCTTGGCCATCTCGACGGGGTCGCCCGCGTCGCGCAGGTTCTGGAAGTTGACGCCCTTGACGACGCGGCCGTTGTCCACGTCGAGGCAGGGGATCACGCGTACGGCGAGGCTCATGCGGACGGCTCCCGGTACGCCTCTACCTCCACCTCGACGACCATCGACGGGTCGACGAAGCCGGAGACGATGAGCATCGTCGCGGCGGGGCGGACGGCGTCGAACAGCGTCTTGTGGGCGCGGCCCACCTCGTCCACGTCACGGGCGTGGGTGAGGTAGATGCGGGTGCGCACCACGTCCTCGGGGCCGAGTCCGGCCTGGGCGAGGGCCTCGAACGCGACGCCGAAGGCGGCGATGGCCTGGTCGTACGGGCCGCCCGCGTCACCGGCGGTGCAACCGGAGACGAGCACCAGCCCGTTGGGGAGCTGGACGGCGCGGGAGTACGCGATGACGTCCTCGTACGGGCCGCCGGAGGAGATACGACGTACGGAACTCATGCGGAGCCTGCCTTCGTCACGTTCAGGGCTTCTTCCAGGGTGAAGGCCTTGGCGTACAGGGCCTTGCCGACGATCGCGCCCTCGACGCCGAGCGGCACGAGCGCGGACAGCGCGCGCAGGTCGTCCAGGGAGGAGATGCCGCCGGAGGCCACGACGGGCCGGTCGGTGGCGGCGCAGACGTTCTTCAGCAGCTCCAGGTTGGGGCCGGTGAGGGTGCCGTCCTTGCCGATGTCGGTGACGACGTAGCGGGCGCAGCCCTCGGCGTCCAGGCGGGCGAGGGTCTCGTAGAGGTCGCCGCCCTCGCTGGTCCAACCGCGGCCCTTGAGGGTGGTGCCGCGGACGTCGAGGCCGACGGCGATCCGGTCGCCGTGCTCGGCGATGGCCTTGGCGGCCCACTCGGGGGTCTCCAGGGCGGCGGTGCCGAGGTTGACGCGGGTGCAGCCGGTGGCGAGGGCGGCGGCGAGCGAGGCGTCGTCGCGGATGCCGCCGGACAGCTCGACCTTGATGTCCATGGCGCCGGTGATCCCGGCGACCAGGGCGCGGTTGTCGCCGGTGCCGAAGGCGGCGTCCAGGTCGACGAGGTGGAGCCATTCGGCGCCGGAGCGCTGCCAGGCGAGGGCCGCCTCCAGCGGGGAGCCGTACGAGGTCTCGCTGCCGGAGACACCGTGGACGAGGCGCACGGCCTGGCCGTCGCGGACGTCGACCGCGGGGAGGAGTTCGAGGGTGGGTGCGGTCATCACAGGGTCTCGATCCAGTTGGTGAGGAGCTGGGCACCGGTGTCGCCGGACTTCTCCGGGTGGAACTGGGTGGCCCACAGGGCCCCGTTCTCCACGGCCGCGACGAAGCGCTCGCCGTGGGTGGCCCAGGTGACCTTGGGGGCGCGGATCAGCGGGTTGGTGACTTCCAGGCTCCAGTCGTGCGCCGCGTAGGAGTGCACGAAGTAGAAGCGGGCGTCGGCGTTCAGGCCCGCGAAGGCCTGGCTGTCGGCGGGGGCGTCGACGGTGTTCCAGCCCATGTGCGGGACGACGGGGGCCTTCAGCGGGCCGACGGTGCCGGGCCACTCGTCGAGCCCCTCGGTCTCCACGCCGTGCTCGATGCCGCGTTCGAAGAGGATTTGCATGCCGACGCAGATGCCCATGACGGGGCGCCCGCCGGACAGCCGGCGGCCGATGATCCAGTCGCCGCGTACGTCGCGCAGCCCCTTCATGCAGGCGGAGAACGCTCCGACGCCGGGGACGAGGAGGCCGTCGGCGTCCATCGCCTTGTCGTAGTCGCGGGTGATCTCGACGTCCGCGCCGACGCGCGCGAGGGCGCGTTCGGCGGAACGGACGTTGCCGAAGCCGTAGTCGAAGACGACGACCTTCTTGGTGGGGGTCACCGGGCTCACTCCCAAATCCCCTGGATCCGCAGGACTCCGGCGGCCAGGCACATCACGGAACCGATGGTGAGCAGGATGATGAGCGACAGCGGCATCTTCTGCTTCTGGAAGGAGTAGACGCCGCCGGCCAGGAAGAGGCCGACGACGATCAGGATGGTGTTGAGGCCGTTCACGGCTAGAGCGCGCCCTTCGTGGAGGGCAGGATGCCGGCCGCGCGCGGGTCGAACTCGGCGGCGTAGCGCAGCGCCCGGGCCAGCGCCTTGAACTGGCACTCCACGATGTGGTGGGCGTTGCGGCCGTACGGGACGTGGATGTGCAGGGCGATCTGGGCCTGCGCGACGAAGGACTCGAAGATGTGCCGGGTCATCGTGGTGTCGTACGAGCCGATCATCGGCGCCATGTTCTCGGGCTCGGTGTGCACGAGGTACGGGCGGCCGGACAGGTCGACGGTCACCTGGGCGAGGGACTCGTCGAGCGGCACGGTGCAGTTGCCGAAGCGGTAGATGCCGACCTTGTCGCCGAGGGCCTGCTTGAAGGCGGCGCCCAGCGCGAGGGCGCTGTCCTCGATGGTGTGGTGGCTGTCGATGTGCAGGTCGCCCTCGGTCTTGACGGTGAGGTCGAAGAGGCCGTGGCGGCCGAGCTGGTCGAGCATGTGGTCGTAGAAGCCCACGCCGGTCGACACGTCGACCTTGCCCGTGCCGTCGAGGTTTATCTCGACGAGGACCGAGGTCTCCTTAGTGGTCCGTTCGACCCGTCCGATGCGGCTCATGCCTGCTGCTCCTTCTTCAGTGCGCGAACCGCTTCCAGGAACGCGTCGTTCTCTGCCGGGGTGCCGGCGGTGACCCGCAGCCGTCCCGGTACGCCGTTGTCCCGGACCAGGACGCCCCGGTCGAGGATCTGCTGCCAGGCGGTGTGGGAATCCTCGAACCGGCCGAACTGGACGAAGTTCGCGTCGGAGTCGGTGACCTCGTACCCGAGGGCCCGCAGCTCGGTGACGAGCCGGTCCCGTTCGGCCTTGAGCTGCTCGACGTAGCCGAGGAGGGTGTCCGTGTGCTCCAGGGCGGCCAGCGCGGTCGCCTGCGTGACGGCCGACAGGTGGTACGGCAGGCGCACCAGTTGGACGGCGTCCACGACGGCGGGGTGCGCGGCCAGGTAGCCCAGGCGCAAGCCCGCGGCGCCGAAGGCCTTGGACATGGTCCGGGAGACCACCAGGTTGGGGCGGCCCTCGATGAGGGGCAGCAGCGAGTCCCGGTGGCTGAACTCCACGTACGCCTCGTCGACGACGACCAGGGACGGCTTGGCCGCCTGCGCGGCCTCGTAGAGGGCGAGGACGGTCTCGGCCGCGACGGCGGTGCCCGTGGGGTTGTTGGGCGAGGTGATGAAGACGACGTCGGGGGCGTGCTCGGCGATCGCCCGCTCCGCCGCTTCGAGGTCGATGGTGAAGTCCGCGCGGCGCGGGCCGGAGATCCAGTCCGTTCCGGTGCCGCGGGCGATCAGCGCGTGCATCGAGTACGAGGGCTCGAAGCCGATCGCGGTGCGGCCGGGCCCGCCGAAGGTCTGCAGCAGCTGCTGGAGGACCTCGTTGGAGCCGTTGGCCGCCCAGACGTTCTCCCGCGCGACGGGGTGCTTGCCGGTACGGGTGAGGTAGGCGGCGAGCTCGGTGCGCAGCTCGACCGCGTCCCGGTCGGGGTAGCGGTTGAGGGTGCGGGCGGCCTCGGCGACGCGTTCGGCGATGCGGGCGACGAGTGCGGCGGGCAGCTCGTACGGATTCTCGTTGGTGTTCAGCTGGACGGGGACGTCGAGCTGCGGGGCGCCGTACGGGGTCTTGCCGCGCAGCTCGTCCCGGATGGGCAGGTCGTCGATGCCGAAGCTCACGGGGTGGGCACCTTCCATCCGAAGCGCGCCTTCAGGGCGGCGCCGTGGGCGGGCAGGTCCTCGGCCTCGGCGAGCGTCACCACGTGGTGGGTGACCTCGGCGAGGGCGTCCCGCGTGTAGTCGACGATGTGGATGCCGCGCAGGAACGACTGCACGGACAGGCCGGAGGAGTGGCAGGCGCAGCCGCCGGTGGGCAGCACGTGGTTGGAGCCTGCGCAGTAGTCGCCCAGCGAGACCGGGGACCACGGGCCGACGAAGATCGCGCCGGCGTTGCGCACGCGGGCGGCCCGAGCGGCGGCGTCGGCGGTCTGGATCTCCAGGTGCTCGGCGCCGTACGCGTCGACGACCTTGAGGCCGTCCTCCAGGCTGTCGACGAGGACGATCGCGGACTGTCGGCCCGCGAGAGCCGGCTTGATCCGGTCCTCGATGTGCTTGGTGGCCGCGACCTGCGGCCGCAGTTCCTTCTCGACGGCGTCCGCGAGCTCGACGGAGTCCGTGACCAGGACGGCGGCGGCCAGCGGGTCGTGCTCGGCCTGGCTGATCAGGTCGGCGGCGACGTGCACCGGGTCGGCCGTGGAGTCCGCGAGGACGGCGATCTCGGTGGGGCCGGCCTCGGTGTCGATGCCGATCTTCCCGGTGAAGTACCGCTTGGCGGCGGCGACCCAGATGTTGCCGGGGCCGGTCACCATGTTCGCGGGAGCGCACTCGTCGGTCCCGTACGCGAACATCGCGACGGCCTGCGCCCCGCCGGCCGCGTACACCTCGTCCACGCCGAGCAGCGCGCACGCGGCGAGGATGGTGGGGTGCGGCAGCCCGTCGAACTCCTTCTGCGGCGGGGAGGCCAGCGCGATCGACTCGACGCCCGCCTCCTGCGCCGGGACGACGTTCATCACGACGGAGGACGGGTACACGGAGCGGCCGCCGGGGGCATAGAGCCCCACGCGCTCGACCGGAACCCACTTCTCGGTCACGGTGCCGCCGGGGACCACCTGGGTGGTGTGCTCGGTGCGGCGCTGGTTGCGGTGCACGATCCGGGCCCGCCGGATCGACTCCTCCAGGGCGGCGCGGACGGCCGGATCCAGCTGCTCCAGGGCGGCCTTGACGGCCTCCGCGGGCACCCGGACCTGCGAGAGCTCGACCCCGTCGAACTTCCGCGCGTAGTCGATCAGCGCCGCCGTGCCACGATGATGGACGTCCTCGCAGATGGGCCGCACCTTTTCCAGGGCGGCCGCTACGTCGAACTCGGCACGGGGCAGCAGATCGCGCAGGGCGCCACCCTCGGGGAGGGTGTCACCGCGCAGGTCGATACGAGAGATCACGCCCCAATTCTCTCAGACCGTCTCCCGCGACCGTTCGCCCGTATCACTGAGTGATACGCGTCCCGGATGTCACAGGCACCGCTTAGCGTGGGCGTACACGCACGTGACAGCGGGGGGCCGCCATGACCGAAGTGATGACACAGGCACCGCCGGGGGACCTGACCGACGCCGAGCGGCGGATGTGGGAGACCTTCCGCGCGGGCACGATCTGTGACTTCCGGGCCCCCGGGGAGGGGCCGACGGCGCCGCACGACGGGGCGCCGTGGGGTCCGGAGCGGTCGGTACGGGCCGAGGTGGTGGCGCTGCTGCTGTTGGCCGGTCCCGAACCGGTGCCGGGCCGGGTGGGCTGCCTGAAGCTGCGCGGGGCGCGGATCACGGGGCGGCTGGACCTTTCGGGTGGCACGGTCGCCCCGTACGTCGAGATCCGCTCGTGCCGCTTCGAGGCGGACGTCCGGCTGTCCGAAGCGCGCTGCGGCACGCTGCGGCTGCACAACTGCGCGCTGCCCCGGCTGGAGGCGGCCCGGCTGCACGCCGAGGGCGACCTGCACCTGGTGGATTCCCGGGTGGCGCGCGGGATCCGGTTGAAGGGCGCGCAGATCGGCACGGACCTGCTGATGAGCCGGGTCGTCGCGCGGGCCGACGACTGGGGCCTGGCGATCTCGGCCGACGGGATCTCCATCGCGCAGGACTTCCACGCCGACATGCTCCGGACGCACGGCGAGGTCAGCCTGCGCGGGGCGAAGGTCGGCGGCTCGATGAGCCTGCGCGGTGCGCGGCTGAGCGCCCGGGACGGGCAGCGGGCCCTGAACGCGCCCACCCTGACCGTCGAGCGGACGCTGTACCTGACCTCCATCGCCCTCACCACCCCGAACGGCGACCGGGCCTACGGCAACGACTGGAGCCGCACCCCCACGAACGGCGGCCCCGGCCGGGCCTTCGAGTGCCGGGGCTCCCTGCGGCTGGACGACGGGCGCTTCGGCGACTCCGTCGACTTCTACGGGGCCCGCTTCGACCTCGCCCCCGACCAGGAGGTCTCGCTGCGACGGATCCAGACCCCGGAGTTCCGTTTCGTCGGGGAGGCCCCGCGGCGCGGCCGGGTCGTGGTCTCCGGCTCCACGGTCGACAAGCTGGTCGACCGGCACACGAGCTGGCCGGGCCCGGGCCGGCTGTCCATGGAGGGGTTCGTCTACGCGAAGGTCGCGCCCCGCGGCGACTTCACCCTCGCCCGGCGCCTGGCCTGGGTGGCCGCGGCGACCCCCGAGTACTCCCCCGAGCCGTACGAGCGGCTCGCCACCGTGCTCCGGGACGGCGGGGAGGACGCAGAGGCCCGCGAGGTGCTGCTGACCAAACAGCGCCGCCGCCGATCCACCCTGCCACCGGCGGCCCGGGCCTGGGGCCTGCTCCAGGACTGGACGGTGGTCTACGGCTACCGGCCGGGCCGGGCCGCGCTGTGGATGGCGCTGCTGTGGGCGGCGGGGACCCTGATGTTCCTCGGACACCGTCCGCGGCCGGTCAAGGCGGACGAGCACCCGCACTGGAACGCCGCGCTGTACGCGCTGGACCTCCTGCTGCCGGTGATCAATCTCGGCCAGGAGGGCCACTGGAAGATGGCGGGCGGCTGGCAGTGGGCTTCGGCGGCCCTGGTCCTGCTGGGCTGGATCCTGGCCACGACGGTGGCCGCGGGCGCGTCACGGCTGTTGAGGCGGGGGTGACGGCTCCGGCCGTCCGGCCACTACCCTGTGCCTCGTGACCACCGTTCGCCTGCCCCTCTTCCCGCTGAACTCGGTTCTGTTCCCGGGCCTCGTGCTGCCGCTGAACATCTTCGAGGAGCGCTATCGCGCCATGATGCGCGAACTGCTGAAGTCGGGCGAGGACGAGCCGCGCCGCTTCGCGGTCGTCGCGATCCGCGACGGCCGGGAGGCGGCCCCCACCGCGCCCGGCCTGCCCGACCAGACGGCCCTGCCCGAGCGGGGCCCGGCGGCGGGTTTCGGCGCGGACCCGATCCAGGCCTTCCACCGGGTCGGCTGCGTCGCCGAAGCGGCCACGATCCGGGAGCGCGAGGACGGCAGCTTCGAGGTCCTGGCCACCGGCACGACCCGGGTCCGACTGCTCTCCGTCGACGCGTCGGGGCCCTTCCTCGTCGCCGAGCTGGAGGAGCTGCCGGAGGACGCCGGTGACGGCGCGGGCGCCCTGTCGGAGGGCGTGCTGCGGGCCTTCCGGAGCTACCAGAAGCGGCTGGCCGGGGCCCGGGAGCGCTCGCTCGCCTCGCCGCCCGACCTGCCGGACGAGCCGTCGGTGGTGTCGTACCTGGTGGCGGCCGCGGCCGTACTGGACATCCCGGCGAAGCAGCGCCTGCTCCAGGCCCCGGACACCGCGACCCGGCTGGCGGAGGAGCTGAAGCTGCTCCGCTCGGAGACCGCCGTGATCCGGCACCTGCCGTCCCTCCCGGCGGTGGAACTCACCCGCACCCCGACGAGCCCGAACTGACCGGGACCGAACCGACCGGGACCGAACCGATGGCGAGTCCGAACTGATGACGAGTCCGAACTGATGGCGAAGAAGAAGCCGGCCGGTCCGGCGGGCACGCCGGCGATCGTCGCCCTCACCGCGGCGGGCGTGGAGTTCACCACCCACGCCTATGAGCACGACCCGGCCCACCCCTCGTACGGCGAGGAGGCCGCCGAGGCCCTCGGCGTCCCCGCGGACCGGATCTTCAAGACCCTCGTCGCGGACGTGGACGGGGTCCTCACCGTCGCCGTGGTCCCCGTCTCGGGCTCCCTGGACCTGAAGGCCCTGGCCGCCGCGTCGGGCGGCAAGCGCGCCGCGATGGCGGACCCGACCCTCGCGGAGCGCACCACGGGCTACGTCCGCGGCGGGATCTCCCCGCTCGGGCAGCGCAAGCGGCTGCGTACGGTCGTGGACGCCTCGGCGGCCGACCACCCGACGGTCTGCGTCTCGGCGGGCCGGCGGGGCCTGGAGGTCGAACTGTCCCCGGCGGACCTGACGGCGCTCACGGCCGCGGTGCTGGCCCCGATCGCCCGGGTCTAGACCGCGGGTCGTGGCACCCGGAAGCGCCGGCGTCAGTCGCGCGGGGCGTCCTTCTTCAGGTCGACGTGGACGTGCGGCGGCGGGTAGGTGCCCCAGTCCTCCGCCGGGAGGGGCTCCCGGGGGGACCACAGCGCGGTCAGGCCCAGGTGCAGGGCGACGGCCGCCATCGGCCACACCAGGAGCACCCCGTGGGCCAGCAGTTGGAGCGGGGCGTCGAACGGGACGCCCTTGCCCGCCTCGGCGGCGGCCGCCGGCAGGTTCCCGCTCGGGCCCAGCAGCAGCCCCAGCCGCCACGCGGCGAGCGAGGCGAAGCAGGCGCCGAGGGTCAGGCCGATCACGACGGGGACTCCCCCGCGCCGACGCCACAGGAAGACGGCGACCGCGCTGAGCACGCCGAAGCCGAGGGCCAGCAGGAAGAAGGTGCCGTCGGCGCCGATCCGCGCCTCGCTCTCGGTGTCGCGCAGGAAGACGGCCTCCCCGTTGGAGACGTACTGCGCGCGGGGTGCG
The DNA here is from genome assembly GCF_040651775.1 of Streptomyces sp. NPDC048383. Taxonomy (NCBI): domain Bacteria; kingdom Bacillati; phylum Actinomycetota; class Actinomycetes; order Kitasatosporales; family Streptomycetaceae; genus Streptomyces; species Streptomyces sp. NPDC048383. The sequence goes on along the minus strand of NZ_JBEZKS010000040.1, from coordinate 24,049 downwards.
AGCCACGCCCACAGCAGCCCCAGGAGCACGCCGGCCACGCCGACCACCAGGGCGACGGCGGCCCCGTCACGGACGTCCGCGGCGGTGATGCCCCCGGCGACCCCACCCGGCTCGTCCGACCGGGGGTCGGCGTGCGTCGCGTCCTGCGGCTGCGGCTGTCCGGGGTGCGGCTCGTCCAGGTGCTGCTGCCCGGCGTGCGGCTGCCCGGGCCGGCCCGCCGGCTCCGCCGCGGGCGGGGGCTGCGGCGGGTCGTGCGGGGACGGCGGCGGGGTCACGGCTTCGGTCACCCCCACATCGTGCCAGGTACGCCCGGCACCGGCGTCAGCGGACCGCCGCCCGGCGGTACGCCCACGTCGCGACGGCCAGCGACAGTACGCCGACGGCGGCGCACACCCCGAGGTCGATGAGGACGGCCGCCCAGTCGGGGTGCGGGGCGAAGGTCTCCGCGAAGGCCTCGACCCCGTACGTCGACGGCAGCAGGTCCCGGGCCCACACGATCACGTCCGGCATCCGCTCGGGCGGCAGCACCCCCAGCAGCAGCGCCGCCGACATGCCGAGTTGCCCGGCCAGCGTGGCCAGCTCCTGGCGCGGCGCGAGCAGTCCGAGCGCCGCCCCGAGCCCGGCGAGCGCGGCGCCGGCCAGCGGCACCACCGCCGCCAGGATCCACAGGCCGCCCATCGGCAGCCCGAACAGCAGGCTCCCGAAGACGGCGGTGACCAGGGTCCCGGGCAGGGTGAAGGAGGCGTACGCGGCGGCGGCGCCGAGCACCACCGAGGCGGGCGGCACGGGCAGGGTGGCGTAGTGGTCGAGCCCGCCGCCGGCCCGCAACTGCCCGAAGTACTGGGCGAGCAGGTTCAGCGCGACGAAGGCGACGACGAGCACCGAGGACCCGGCGACGACGGCCCGCGCCTCGGAGCCCCCGTCCACCACTCCGCGCATCAGGATCATGATGCCGACGGACTGGAAGGTCGCCACGAACAGCAGCGGGATCCGGGCCACCCGGGCCCGGGACAGCTGGGCCCGGTAGACGGCGGCGAGCGCCGGGAAGAACCGGGCGCGGGGTGCGAGCACCCCGGGAACGACAGCGGTGGTCACGACTTGACCAGACCCTTCATCCGTCCACCCAGCGCGAGGTAGACGTCCTCCAGGCTCGGCGTGGCCAACGTGAAATCGTCGAGGGCCGCGAAGGCGGGGCCGCCCGTCACCGCGGCGACCGCCGCGCGCGCCTCGTCCTGCGGCAGCCGCAGGACCCAGCGGCGGCCCGATTCGGCGGCGGCGGGCGCGAGCGCGGCGACGGCGGGCACGTCCAGGGGCGGGGCGGTGCGCCACACGAGTTCGAGGCGGACCTCGTCGGACACCATGGCCTTGAGTCCGCCCGGGGTGTCGCAGGCGATGACCTTGCCGTGGTCGACGACGGCGACCCGGTCGAGGACGGTCTCGGCCTCGATGACGTTGTGGGTGACGAGCAGGACCGTGGCCCCGTGCGCGGCTCGCCGGCGGTCGACGGCCGCCCACACCGCCCGTCGGGCCACGGGGTCCATGCCGGTGGTGGGTTCGTCGAGGACCAGCAGCGGCCGCTCCCCCACCAGCGCGGTGGCGAAGCAGGCGAGGCGCCGCTGGCCGCCGGAGAGCTTCTTCAGGGGCCGACCGGCGATCCCGGTCAGTCCGAGTTCCTCCAGCACCTCGTCCCGCGCGGCCCGCGCGTCGCGCAGCGCGAGCCCGCGCAGCCGGGCCGTGGTCTCGGCGGCGAGGGAGACGGTGAGTTCGTCGAGCGCGGTGGACTCCTGCCCCAGGTAGGCGAGCAGGCGGGCCGCGCGTTCGGGGTGGCGTACGAGGTCGTGGCCGAGCAGGGTCACGGAGCCGCTGTCGGGCCGCAGCAGGCCGGTGAGCTGGCGGACCAGGGTGGACTTGCCGGCGCCGTTGGGGCCGAGCAGGCCGAAGACCTCGCCGCGCCGGACGGTCAGGGAGATCCCGTCGGTGGCCCGGGTCTCGGGGAGTGCGGGGGCCCCGCGCCGGCCGCGGACCGCGGGGTAGGTCTTGACCAGGTCACGCACCGCGCAGACCACGTCGGAGGCCGCTTCCGCGGCTGCCGCCGCGGTGTGCCCTGCCTGTGCTGTGCCCGTACTCACGAGGGAGCAGCCTACGCGGCTTTCACCCCTGGTCGGCCGCCGGGGTGCTCGGGCTCGCGGGCTGCGGGGCGCTCGCGGGGCCCGGGGCACCGCTCACGTGCTCGGCGGCGGCCCGGACGTCGATCTCCCGCCAGAAGCCGGCCCGGATGGCGTACCGGTCGTGTTCGTCGATCTGGTCGTCCTTGTGCGCGAGCAGCCCGAAGCGGGCGGCGTAGCGCAGCAGCTCGCCGTCGATGCGGTGCGGGACGCGCGGGTACATGGTGGCGAGCTTTTGCAGGTGGACGGTTTCGGGGAGGCGTTCCATCCAGCGGCGGGCGAAGACCTGGCCCACCTCGAAGGGGTCGCCGCCGACGGTGGTGATGTCCTCCTCCCGGTCCGCCCAGCGCTGTTCGGCGCTGGTGAGTTGGGCGAGGGTGGGCAGGGAGGCGGTCTCGGCGGGCTCGCCGAGGGGCCCGGCCCGGTCGATCCAGCCCTTGTCGGAGGACCAGCGCAGGGCGCTCCCGGCGGGCGGCGGGGTGCCCTGCGGGGTCGGCCCGGCGGGCCCCTGGGCCTGGCCGGGGGCGCGCAGCGAGGCGAGGTCCTTGGGGGTGGGGACGGTTTTGGGGGCCTCGCCGGCGGGGGCCGGCACGGGGGCGTTCGGGGCGGCCGGGGCGGGCGGGGCCCCGTTGCGGGCGGCTTCGGCGAGGGCGGCCTCGGGCAGGGGCGCGGAGAGGATCGCGGCGATCTCGGGGCGCGGGCTGGGCGCCGGGGCGCACAGTCCGGTGAGGTCGCGGGCGCGGACGGCGCGGGTGATCCAGGCGCGGTCCAGGACGCGGCGTTCGTCGGCCTCGGCGACGAGGTCCTCGGACTGGTTGTAGTCCCCGTCGGCGGCCTGGACGGCCCAGAGGTGGACGGCGACCCCGTGTTCCTTGGCGGACATCAGGCCGGGCAGCAGGTCGCCGTCGCCGGTCACCAGCACCACGTCGGAGCAGGCCCGGTTGCGGGCCAGTTCGGTGAGTTCGGCGTGCATGGCCGCGTCGACGCCCTTCTGGGCCCAGCGGCCGTCGCTGCGGGTCAGGGCGCCGAGGCGAACGGTGACGCGGGGCATGACGCGCAGTCGGCGGTGTTCGGGTTGGGGCACCCGATCGGGTGCCCCGTCGAACCAGTAGATCCGCAGCAGCGGCCGTTCGGTGTCGGCCTCGGCGCGCTCGCGCAGGCCCTGGATGAGGGCGGCGTGGTCGACGGTGATGCGGGAGCGGGAGGGTTCCCCCGCGAGGAGGCTCGCGGCGGCGCCGAGCAGGTAGCCGGCGTCCACCAGGACGACGCAGCGGTCCACGCGTTCCACCTCTTCCCTGGGGGTCCTCGATCGGGATTCCCCGAGTCTGCCCGACCGCGCGGGCGTTGAAGGCCGGAACTCGATCATCGGCGTGGCGGATCTCTCGGGGCCGCCGGGACGGGGCGCTCACCACGCGCGGTAATGATCCAAAATGCGCGGGTTGTGGTGCTGTGTGAGTGTGAAGGCGGCCCTGGCCCCTACACCCCCACGGAGGCATTCCATGGCCAAGAACAAGAACCAGAAGCAGCCCGCGAAGTCCCAGGAGCGCACCTCGGCGCAGGACCCGGGCAAGAGCGCGAGCCAGCAGGGCGAGTCGCTCTCCCCGTCGCCGAGTCCGATGGACATGGCGCACAAGCGCAAGGAAAAGAAGTTCGGCCACAACTGACGCATCCCGCGCGTACACGGAGGGGCGCACCCGGCTTCCGGGTGCGCCCCTCCGTACGTACGACGACCGCTAGCCGGCCAGGCAGGACGGTCCGAGCAGCACCTTCAGGTCGCCGAAGAGCGCCGGGTCGGGCTGGACGCGGTGCTTGTCGAGCCGTAGCACGGTGGTGCTGCGCGGGCCCTGGAGCTTGATCCGCACCTCGGTGTTGCCCCGGTGGTGGCGCAGGATCTCGCCGAGCCGGGTGACCATCGGCGGGGTGACCTTGACGGTGGGGATGGTCAGGACGACGGGGGCGTTGGTGCCGGCGGAGGTGAGGTCGGGGACCATCATCTCCATGGCGACCAGGCGGGGGACGTCCTCGCGCTTGTCCAGGCGGCCCTTGACGAAGACGACGGTGTCCTCGACCAGCTGGGTGGAGACGAGCTGGTAGGTCGCGGGGAAGAACATGCATTCGATGGAGCCGGCCAGGTCCTCGACGGTGGCGATGGCCCAGGCGTTGCCCTGCTTGGTCATCTTGCGCTGGAGGCCGGAGATGATGCCGCCGATGGTGACGACCGCGCCGTCGGAGTGCTCGCCGCCGGTCAGCTGGGAGATGCCGGCGTCGGTCTTGTCGGAGAGGACGTGCTCCAGGCCGAAGAGCGGGTGGTCGGAGACGTAGAGGCCGAGCATCTCGCGCTCCTGGGCGAGCAGGTAGGACTTCTCCCACTCGACGTCGGAGAACTCCACGTCCAGGCCGAAGCCGGGCTCGTCGGCGCCGCCCTCGTCACCCATTGCGCCGAAGAGGTCGAACTGTCCCTCGGCCTCCTTGCGCTTGACCGCCACCACGTTGTCGATCATGGGTTCGTGGTGGGCGACGAGCCCCTTGCGGGTGTGGCCCATCTCGTCGTACGCGCCGGCCTTGATCAGCGATTCGACCGTCCGCTTGTTGCAGACGACGGCCTCGACCTTGTCCAGGAAGTCGGGGAAGGAGGAGAACTTCCCCTTGGCCTTCCTGGTCTTGATGATCGACTCGACGACGTTCTGGCCGACGTTGCGCACGGCGGTGAGCCCGAAGAGGATCACGTCGTCGCCCTGGGCGGCGAAGTTCGGCTCGGACTCGTTCACGTTCGGCGGGAGCACCTTGATGCCCATGCGGCGGCACTCGTTCAGGTAGATCGCGGACTTGTCCTTGTCGTCCTTGACCGAGGTGAGCAGTCCGGCCATGTACTCGGCCGGGAAGTTCGCCTTGAGGTAGGCGGTCCAGTAGGAGACCAGGCCGTACGCGGCCGAGTGGGCCTTGTTGAAGGCGTAGCCGGCGAAGGGGACCAGGACGTCCCACAGGGCCTTGATGGCCTGGTCGCTGAAGCCCTTCTTCCTGGCGCCCTCCTCGAAGATGACGAAGTTCTTCGCCAGTTCCTCGGGCTTCTTCTTGCCCATCACGCGGCGCAGGATGTCGGCCTCGCCGAGCGAGTACCCGGCGATGATCTGGGCGGCCTTCTGCACCTGCTCCTGGTAGACGATCAGGCCGTAGGTGACCGCGAGCACCTCTTCGAGGGGCTCCTCCAGCTCCGGGTGGATCGGGGTGATCTCCTGCTGCTTGTTCTTGCGCAGGGCGTAGTTCGTGTGCGAGTTCATGCCCATCGGGCCCGGCCGGTACAGGGCCGAGACGGCGGAGATGTCCTCGAAGTTGTCGGGCTTCATCAGGCGCAGCAGGGAGCGCATGGGGCCGCCGTCGAACTGGAAGACGCCGAGGGTGTCACCGCGACCGAGCAGTTCGAAGGTCTTGGGGTCGTCGAGCGGCAGGCCGAGGAGATCGATGTCGATCCCCTTGTTGGCCTTCACCATCTTGACGGCGTCGTCCATGATCGTGAGGTTGCGCAGGCCGAGGAAGTCCATCTTCAGCAGGCCGAGCGACTCGCAGCTCGGGTAGTCCCACTGGGTGATGGTGACGCCGTCGGAGTGCCGCACCCAGACGGGCACGTGGTCGGTGATCGTCTCGCTGGACATGATCACGCCGGCGGCGTGCACGCCCATCTGGCGGACCAGGCCCTCCACACCGCGGGCGGTGTCGATGACCTTCTTCACGTCGGGCTCGTTCTCGTACATCCCGCGGATCTCGCCGGCCTCGCCGTAGCGGGGGTGCGTCGGGTCCAGGATGCCGGAGAGCGGGATGCCCTTGCCGAGGACGTCTGCGGGCATGGCCTTGGTGAGCCGGTCGCCCATGGCGTACGGGTAGCCCAGGACGCGGGCGGAGTCCTTGATCGCGTTCTTGGCCTTGATGGTGCCGTACGTGCCGATCATGGCGACCTTGTCGGCGCCGTACTTGTCGGTCACGTACCGGATCACCTCGACGCGCCTGCGCTCGTCGAAGTCGATGTCGACATCGGGCATGGAGACGCGCTCGGGGTTCAGGAAGCGCTCGAAGATCAGGCCGTGGGTGATCGGGTCGAGGTCGGTGATGCCCATGGCGTACGCGACGATCGAGCCGGCCGCGGAGCCTCGGCCGGGGCCGACCGCGATGCCCTGGTTCTTCGCCCACATGATGAAGTCGGCGACGACGAGGAAGTAGCCGGGGAAGCCCATCGAGATGATGGTGTCCATCTCGTACTCGGCCTGCCGCATCCGGTCCTCCGGGATGCCTCCCGGGTAGCGGCGGTGCATGCCGCGCATGGTCTCCTCGCGGAACCAGCTGACCTCGGTGTAGCCGTCCGGGATGTCGAACTTCGGCATCAGGTTCCGGAACTTGAACATGCCCTCGGTGTCGACCTGGTCCGCGATCAGCCGCGTGTTGGCGCAGCCCTCCTGCCAGGCGTCCGAGGAGTCGATGGCGTACATCTCGTCGGTCGACTTCAGGTAGTAGCCGGTGCCGTCGAAGCGGAAGCGGTCCGGGTCCGAGAGGTTCTTGCCGGTCTGGATGCAGAGCAGGGCGTCGTGGGCGACGGACTCGCTCGCGTACGTGTAGTGGGAGTCGTTCGTCACCAGCGGCGGGATGCCGAGCTTCTTGCCGATCTCCAGGAGCCCGTCGCGGACCCGGCGCTCGATCTCGATGCCGTGGTCCATCAGCTCCAGGAAGTAGCGTCCCTCGCCGAAGATGTCCTTGTAGTCGGAGGCGGCCTGCACGGCCTCGTCGAACTGGCCGAGCCGCAGCCTCGTCTGCACCTCGCCGGACGGGCAGCCGGTGGAGGCGATCAGGCCTTCCGACCACTTGGAGATCGTCTCCTTGTCCATGCGCGGCCACTTCGTGAGCCAGCCCTCGGCGTACGCGTCGGAGGACAGCCGGAAGAGGTTGTGCAGGCCGGTGGCGTTCGACGCCCAGATCGTCTTGTGGGTGTAACCACCGGAACCGGAGACGTCGTCCCGCTTCTGGTGCGGCTGGCCCCACTGGACGCGGCGCTTGTTGCGGCGGGACTCGGGGGCGACGTACGCCTCGATGCCGATGATCGGCGTGATCCCGGCCTTCTGGGCGGTGTGGAAGAAGTCGTAGGCCCCGTGCAGGTTGCCGTGGTCGGACATCGCAATGTGCGTCATGCCCATCTCGTTGCACGCGTTGAACATGTCCTTCAGCCGCGCGGCACCGTCCAGCAGCGAGTACTGGGTGTGGACGTGCAGGTGCGTGAACGGCGGCTTGGTCACAGTGGGAGTCCTCCGGCCGGGAGTGAGGGGGGCAGCCCCGAAGTCTACGTCGGGCGGGTGACAGATCACGGGCACCGACGGGTACGGTCATCCGTTGCAGAGCCAAGGACGGTGTCCGGAATCCGACCGGCACCGTGATCCACCAGCACCACCAGGAGGCATCCGCCATGGCGGTTCCCGAGACGACCGACGAACAGCGCGCCGAACAGATACTCGATGTCTTCGACACCGCGTTCGGCCTGTTGCTCGCCGCCGACCCCGCCGCTTTCCAGGTCAAGTTCCGGAAGATGGCCGCCTCCGCCTTCGCCTTCTACCGCGGCACGGCCTGCCTGTTCTACGCCGACCTGGAGCGCGACCGGCACGGCGGTCCCTTCCTGGACGAGCGGACGGGCCGGGTGTGGATCCACGGCGACCTGCACGCCGAGAACTTCGGCACGTACATGAACTCCGAAGGTCGCCTGATCTTCAACGTGAACGACTTCGACGAGGCGTACGTCGGCCCCTTCACCTGGGACCTCAAGCGCTTCGCCGCCTCCGTCGCCCTGATCGGCTACACGAAGGCCCTCAGCGACGAACAGATCAGCGAGCTGGTCAGGACCTACGCCCTCTCCTACCGGGAGCGGATCCACCGGCTGGCCGTCCGCGGCGAGGCCCCTTACGAGGAGGAGGTCCCCTCCTTCACCCTGGACAGCGCCGAGGGCCCGCTGCTGTCGGCGCTGCGCGTCGCCCGCTCGCGCACCCGGTTCTCGCTGCTGGACTCGATGACGGAGATCCGCGACCACGAGCGCCGCTTCACCTCGGGCGGCGGGGCGATCGAGCTGGACGCGGCGACCCGCTACAAGGTGCTGGCCGCCTTCGACGGGTACCTGGAGACGCTGCCGGAGGAGTCCCTGGTCCGGCCGGACTCCTACCGGGTCAAGGACGTGGTGGGCCGCCGGGGCGTGGGCATCGGCTCGGCGGGCCTGCCCTCGTACAACATCCTGCTGGAGGGGCACAGCGACGCCCTGGAGAACGACGTCGTGATCTACCTCAAGCAGGCGCAGACCCCGGCCGTGTCCCGGCACATCACCGACCGGGCGGTGCGGGAGTACTTCCTGCACGAGGGGCACCGCACGGTGATCTCCCAGCGGGCCCTGCAGGCGCACGCCGACCCGTGGCTGGGCTGGACCGAGCTGGACGGCGCCGGGCAGCTGGTGGCGGAGGTCTCCCCGTACGCGGTGGACCTGGACTGGTCCGACCTGGACGACCCGGAGGAGATCGCGGCGGTGGTCGCCGACCTCGGCCGGGCCACGGCCACCATGCACGCGGCGGCCGACGAGGCGGAGAGCGGCCAGTCCCTGGTGCCGTTCTCCACCGAGCGCGCCATCGACGCGGCCATCGCCGCCGACGAGGAGGGCTTCACCCGGCTGCTGGTCGACTTCGCCCACGCCTACGGGGCCCGGGCGCGCGCCGACCACCAGATCTTCGTGGACCTGTTCCGCAACGGCCGGATCACGTCGTAGCTCCCCACGGAGCCCGGGCCCCAGGGCCCGGGTTCACAGGGAGTCGTGGCACACTCGCGACGATGGACCTATCAGGGACGGGACTCCGAGGGCTGCGGGCCGCGCTGTTCAGCGCGCTCGTCGTGCTGCTCTCGGCGGGCTCCCACGTACTGATGTCCCGGGTGCCGCTGCCGCCCGCCCTGGTGGCCGGGGCCTTCGTCGGCGTGTTCGTGATCGCCTTCGCGCTGGCGGGCCGGGAGCGCGGCTTCGGCCCGATCGCGGCCCTGCTGGTGCCGCTGGAGCTGGCGGCCGACACCGTCTTCACCGCCGGGCAGCACCTCTGTTACGGCCCCGCCGGCGGTCCGGTCTCCGGCCCGCTGCGCGCGCTGGGTCTGGACGAGCTGTGCGGCGGGACGCCGGTGGGCGGGCCGCTGACCGAGGTGGCCGGGCCGGTCTCCGACCCGGCGGCGCTGCTGGCCGCGCCCGGGCCGTGGACGCCCTGGCTGCTGCTGGGCGCCCACGTCGGCGTCGGGCTGCTCGCCGCGGCCTGGCTGCGGGGCGGCGAGCGGTCGCTGGCCCGGTCGCTACGGGCCCTGGCGGCCTTCGCGTTCCGGCCGCTGCTGCTGGCGGTGGCCGCGGTGGCGCCGGTCGCCGGAACGGCCGGGCGGGCGCCGCGCCCCCCGGTCGCGCCCACGGGGGGCCGTACCCGGTTCCCCGCGCACTCCGTGGGACGACGGGGACCACCCGTACGCGCGGCGCTCACGAGCGTCTGACGTACGTACGCGGTTCCCCCTCCCCACGCACATCCCACGGAGATCATCATGAGTTCACGCAACACCCAGGCGAACAAGGCGGCGGCCCGCGAGAAGCTGCGGATCGAGCGCGAGAAGCAGGCCAAGAAGGACCGGGCCCGCCGGCAGGTGATCGTGGCCGGAGCGGTCGTCGGCGTGCTCGCGCTGGCCGGCGGCGTCGGCTACGCGGTCGTGCAGGCCAACCAGCCCGGCTACTGGGACAAGGCGGCCGACGCCGCCCTGGTGAAGCCGAAGAACACCACCGGCGAGAACGGCACCACCGTCGTCGTCGGCAAGGCCGAGGCGAAGAAGACCCTGGAGCTGTACGAGGACTCGCGCTGCCCGGCGTGCGCCTCCTTCGAGCAGGCGGTCGGCGAGCAGGTCAAGAAGGACGTCGACGCCGGCAAGTACAAGCTCCAGTACTTCGGCGCCACCTTCATCGACAACGCGGTCAAGGGCGAGGGCTCGAAGAACGCGCTGAGCGCGTTGGGCGCCGCGCTGAACGTCAGCCCGCAAGCCTTCCTCGACTACAAGGGCGCGCTCTACTCGAAGGAGCTGCACCCGGAGGAGACCGTCGACAGCTTCGCCAAGGACGACTACCTCCTCAAGGTCGCGGACACGGTGCCGGCGCTCAAGGGCAACGCCGAGTTCAAGAAGGCCGTCGAGGACGGTACGTACGACCGCTGGGCGCTGGAGATGTCGAAGGACTTCAACAACTCCGACGTCAAGGGCACCCCGACGCTGAAGATGGACGGCAAGAAGATCGAGACCCCGCAGACCGCCGAGGCGTTCACGGCGGCCCTCGACAAGGCCCTCGCCGGCTGATCCACCGTCACACCACCGCACACGGGCGGGCGAACTCCTGGAGTTCGCCCGCCCGTTGCCTTCCCACATCTGTTCCCGGGCGTGTACCGATCAGTAATATGCTTGTCCGTGACCAGTCATCTCTCCCCTTCCGCCGGCTCCGCCGAGCGCCCGGCCCACCCGCGCCGCCGTACGGTCGTCCTGGCCGCCGCGGCCACGGCCGCACTCGCGCCGCTCGCCGCCCTGGGCACCCCGGCCGCCCACGCGGCGGGCCTCGCGCCCGCCTTCCTCCACGGCGTCGCCTCCGGCGACCCCCTGCCCGACGGGGTCCTGCTGTGGACCCGGGTCACCCCGACGCCGGAGGCCGTGCCCGGCTCCGGACTCGGCCCGGCCGTGACCGTGGGCTGGGAGGTGGCCGAGGACAAGGCCTTCACCCGGGTCGTGGCCTCCGGCACCGTCACCGCGAGCGCCGCCTCCGACCACACGGTCAAGGCCGACGTGCGCGGACTGCGCCCCCGCACCCCCTACTGGTACCGGTTCACCGCCGGCGCCGGCGTCTCCCCCGTCGGCCGGACCCTGACCACCCCGGCCGCCGACACCACCACCCCGGGGGTCCGCTTCGGCGTGGTCTCCTGCGCCAACTGGGAGGCCGGGTACTTCTCGGCGTACCGGCACCTCGCGGCCCGCGCCGACCTGGACGCGGTCCTGCACCTGGGGGACTACATCTACGAGTACCCGAGCGGCGGTTACCCGGAGGCGAAGTACACCGTCCGCCCGCACGAGCCGAAGCACGAGATCCTCACTCTGGCCGACTACCGCACCCGGCACGGCACGTACAAGACGGACACCGACCTCCAGGCGCTGCACGCGGCGCACGCGATCGTCGCGATCTGGGACGACCACGAGTTCGCCAACGACGCCTGGGCGGGCGGCGCCGAGAACCACACCCCGGGCGCCGAGGGTGACTGGGCGGCCCGCGCGGCCGCCGCCAAGCAGGCGTACTTCGAGTGGATGCCCGTACGCGCCTCCATCGCCGGCACCGTCTACCGGCGCCTGCGCTTCGGCACCCTCGCCGATCTGCACCTGCTCGACCTGCGCTCCTTCCGCTCCCAGCAGGTCAAGGTGGGCTCCGGGTCGGTGGACGACCCGGAGCGCACCATGACCGGGCGGGCGCAGTTGGACTGGCTGAAGCAGGGGTTGGCTGCCTCGAACGCGACCTGGAAGCTGGTCGGCACCTCGGTGATGATCTCGCCCGTGGCCTTCGGCGCGCTGCCCGCGCACCTGCTGCAACCGCTCACCAAGCTGCTCGGCCTGCCCGAGGGCGGCATCGCGGCCAACGTCGACCAGTGGGACGGCTACACGGACGATCGCAAGGAACTCCTGGGCCACTTGAAGGACCGGAACATCAAGAACACGGTGTTCCTGACCGGCGACATCCACATGGCGTGGGCGAACGAGGTCCCGACGCACAAGGCGACGTACCCGGGCTCGGGCAGCGCGGCGACCGAGTTCGTGGTGACCTCGGTGACCTCCGACAACGTGGACGACATCCTGCACGTGCCGGCGGACACCGCCTCACTGGTCGCCGAATCGGCCATCAAGGCCGCGAACTGGCACGTGAAGTGGCTGGACATGGACTCCCACGGCTACGGGGTCCTGGACGTCACCGCCGAGCACGCGCAGATGGACTACTACGTGGTCTCGGACAAGCGGCGGCCGGACGCGACCTCCGCCTGGGCCCGCTCGTACCGGACACCGAACGGGACGCAGAAGGTGGAGCGGGTGTACCGGCCCAGCCACTGACGACCCGTCAATTTTATTGCCAACAGGGGCGCTTGGTTCATTCCAAGCGCCCCTCGGCGTCAGAGGCAACAAATTTTTTACGCCGGGGATCTTGACCTGAATATGTCATGCACACATAAGCTTCGCGCCAGTCGGAGAGATCCTCCGGCCAACACCCCCCACCGCGAGGAGCACACGTGCGCGCTTCTGCCCGCATATCCCCCCTTCTCCGCCGCCGTCTGATGACCACGGCGGTCCTGGCCGGAACCCTGGCCTTCACCCCGCTCGCCACGCCCACCACGCTCGCCGCCGCCAAGACCCCCGCCGAGGTGTGCGCCGAGGAAGGTACGACCGGGGCCCCCGCCAACGCCCGCGTCGCCCGCCCCCACGACGAGCACGCGGCCGAGCCCAACGAGGTCACCGACGGCCAGGCGCAGGCCATGGACGCCGACCTCAAGTCGAAGCTCGACAAGGCTCTCAAGAACCAGCCGCAGCGCAGCCTGCGCGCCGCCGAGGCCGTCACGAACATCCCCGTGTACTTCCACGTCATCCACTCCGGCACCTCCGGAAGGCTGACGGCCACGGACATCGGCAAGCAGCTGGCGGTCCTGAACGCGGCCTACGGCGGCCAGGGCACCGGCAACGTGAACTCCAACTTCCAGTTCACCCTGGCGTCGACCGACTACACGGACAACAGCAGCTGGTACAACCTGGCTTCCGGCTCCACGGCCGAGAAGAACATGAAGAACACCCTGCGCAAGGGCGGCCCGGGCGCGCTCAACTTCTACACCGCCAACCTGTCCGGCGGCCTGCTCGGCTGGGCGACCTTCCCGACCTCCTACGCCTCCAGCCCCATGATGGACGGCGTCGTCGTACTCGACAGCTCGCTGCCCGGGGGCTCCTCCGCCAACTACAACGAGGGCGACACCGCCACCCACGAGGTCGGCCACTGGCTGGGTCTGTACCACACCTTCCAGGGCGGCTGTAACGGCAACGGCGACTACGTCACCGACACCCCAGCCGAGAAGAGCGCCGCGTACGAGTGCCCGACCGGCCGTGACAGCTGCGCGAGCAAGCCGGGCGCTGACCCGATCCGCAACTTCATGGACTACACGTACGACTCCTGCATGTACCAGTTCACCGGCGGACAGGTGGCTCGCATGACGAGCAACTGGACCGCCTACCGGGCGGGCTGACCCAACGCCTCCCGGCATCGACGGGCGCGGGGCACGGACCGGAGAGCGCCGGACCGTGCCCCGCGTCGTCGCGCCGCCCGGGTGCGGGCCCGTCTACAGGGTGTCGAGGAATCCGAGCGAGACCTTCCAGGCCTCCTCCGCCGCCTCGGCGTCGTAGTCGTCGAGGTCCGGGTCCGTGAACAGGTGCCCGGCGCCGGGGTAGGTGTGGACCTCCACGTCCGCGCCGGCCCGCCGCATCCGCAGGTACCACGCGGTCAGCCAGTCGTGCGGCTCGAACGGGTCCGGGTCGGCGATGTGCAACTGCACCGGCAGCTCGTCCGCCGAGGCGTCCTCCGCCAGGTCCGCCGTCCCGTGCAGGAGCAGCAGCCCGCGCGCCTTGTCGTCGGCCAGCGCCAGGTGCTGGGCGACGGAACCGCCGAAGGAGAAGCCCGCGTAGACCAGGCCCTGGTCGGAGTGCGGGGCCGCGGCCAGCACCGCCCGCTTGAGCAGCTCGTCCCGGCCGATCTCCTCCTGGTGGGCGATGCCTTCCTCGACCGTCGCGAACGTACGGCCCTCGAAGAGGTCGGGCACCTCGACCCGGTGTCCGGCCGCCCGCAGCCGGTCGGCCGCCGCGTGCACCGCGGGCCTCAGCCCGTACGTCGAATGGAAGAGCATGATGTTCATGTCTCCCATCGTGCCAGTTTCCCGGTGGGTTCCCCGGTTACGTTCTCCGGTATGGATATGGAGAACGTCCTGCGTCCCCTCCTCGTCATCGGCGGCGCCCTGGCGCTCGCCCTGCTCGCCGGATGGCTGCTCGACCTGCTGCTCCGCAAGGCGGACGCCCGGCATCCGGAAACCCCGCTCTGGGGGTTGCTGCGCCGCTGCGGCCTGCCGTTCCGGCTGGTCCTGGGCACGGCCCTGCTGCGCGGCGGTTACCGGGAGGCGGGCGTCCTGCCCGACCACACCGTGGGCGTCGGCCGGGCCCTGACCGTGGTCATGATCGCCTCGACCGCCTGGCTGCTCGTGGGCATCGCGACGGCGATCGTCGACGCCTCGTACGCGCGCTACGCCTCGGCCTCCCCGAACGACGCCCGGGTCCGCCGGGTCCGCACCCAGGTCACGCTGATCCAGCGGGTGGTCACCGCCGTGGTCGTGGTGGTCGCGGTCGCCGCCATGCTGCTGACCTTCCCCCCGATGCGCACCCTCGGCGCCTCCATGCTGGCCTCGGCGGGCGTGCTCGGCATCGTCGCGGGCATCGCCGCCCAGGCGGCGCTCGGCAACCTCTTCGCCGGACTGCAGATCGCCTTCGGCGACACCGTCCGCATCGGGGACACCGTGGTCGTGGACAAGGAGTGGGGCACGGTCGAGGAGATCACCCTCACCTTCCTGGTGGTCCGCACCTGGGACGAGCGCCGGATCACGATGCCGGTGTCGTACTTCACCAGCAAGCCGTACGAGAACTGGTCGCGCGGCGGCGCGGAGATGACCGGCACCGTCTTCTGGCACCTGGACCACTCGGCGCCGATCGCCCTGATGCGGGAGCGGCTCGCGGAGATCCTCAAGGACGTGCCCGAGTGGGACGGCCGCTCCTACGGCCTGGCCGTCACGGACACCACCCCGCACACCATCCTGGTCCGCGCGGTGGTCACCGCGAAGGACGCCGACGACATCTGGACGGTGCGCTGCGCGGTGCGCGAGCAACTGATCACCTGGCTGACCGCACACCACCCGTACGCCCTCCCCCGCGTCACGACGACGGAGGCCGCTCCCCGACCGTAGCGGGCGCCCTGACGGTGCTACGGGCTGCGCAGGCTGCGTACGTCGAGGTGACGCAGGACCCGGTCCACGATCTCGGGGTCGGAGCCCGGTTCGCTGCGGGCGGCCAGCACCTCGTGGCGGGCGGCGGACATCATCTCCCGCTGGATCCGCTGGATGTGCCGGATGCGTTCGACCCGCTGGGCGTAGGCCTCGCGGCGTTCGTCGTCGACCATGTCGGGGCTGATCCTGGCCCCGACGTCGTAGGCCCGCCGGTACAGCGTCTCGATCAGGTCGTCGGGCAGGTCCTCGACCTCCTCGATCTCCTTCAGGCGCCGCTTGGCGGCCTTCGCGGCGCGGACCGCGAGCTGCCGTTCGGTCTCCCGCTCGGCGTCCACGTCGGCCTCCACCCCCAGCCGTCGCACCAGCCAGGGCAGGGTCAGGCCCTGGCAGACCAGGGTCACCATGATCACCGCGAAGGCGATGAAGACGATCTCGTCCCGTCCGGGGAAGGGCTCGCCGGACTCGGTGCTCAGCGGGATGGCGAGGGCCAGGGCCACCGAGGCCACGCCCCGCATGCCGGCCCACCACATGACCACGCTCTCGCGCCAGCTGACGGGGATCTCCTCGTCCCAGTCGCGCCGCCGGTGGAGCTTGCGCGCCAGCCAACCGGCCGGCAGCAGCCAGATCAGCCGTACGCCGACCACGACCGCGATCACCACGGCCGCCCAGCCCGCCATCTCCCAGACCCGGCCCTTGGCGACGCTGAACACGTTGTGCAGTTCCAGGCCGATCAGCCCGAACGCCACCCCGGTGACCAGCATGTCGACGACTTCCCAGAACGTGTGCCCGGCGAGGCGCCCCAGGACGTCGTCGGCGTCCGAGGCGTACTCGGCGAGGAACAGCGCCGTCGTCAGGACGGCCAGCACGCCGGAACCCTGCATCTCCTCCGCGACGACGTACGACACGAACGGCACCAGCAGGGTCAGGCCGATCTGGAGCGTGGCGTCGTCGAGCCGCCCCATGAGCCGCTGGGTGGCCCAGCCGAGCGCGAGCCCCACCGCCAGGGCGACCACGGCGGACAGCACGAACTCGCCGAGGGCCCCGGGCCAGGAGAAGCTGCCGCTCACGACGGCCGCGACGGCCACGTGGTAGAGCACGATGGCGGTGACGTCGTTGAACAGCCCCTCGCCCTCCAGGATGGACACCATCCGGCGCGGCAGCCCGAGCGCCCCGGCGACGGCGGTGGCCGCGACCGGGTCGGGCGGGGCGACCAGCGCGCCGAGCGCGACGGCGGCGGCGATCGGCAGGGCGGGGATGACGGCGTGCGCCACGGCGGCGACGGCGGCGGTGGTCACGAACACCAGCGCGACGGCCAGCAGCAGGATCGGCCGGACGTTCGCGGCGAACTGCCGCCAGGAGGTCCGCTGCACCGAGGCGTACAGCAGCGGTGGCAGCACCAGCGGCAGGATGTAGTCGGGCGGAATGTCGACGTTCGGCACGGCCGGCACCAGCGCCAGCACGACCCCGCCGAGGGTCATCAGAATCGGCGCGGGCAGCCCGAGCCGGTCCCCGAGCGGTACGGTGACGACGGCTCCGAGCAACAAGACGAACAACAGGGCGAGCTGATCCACTCCCCCACCCTGCCGGCCCACCCCACCGGACGAAGCAGCCGCACCCCGTGTCGCCACGAGGTCCGTTCCGCCTCCCCCGGCAGGTCCAGCCCCACCGGCCGGCAACCCGGCAACACCACCCGCAACCCAGCCCCACCGGCCGTACCCAGCCCCACCGGCCACACCCAGCCCCGCCGGCGTTTGAGGCGCGGGGGCCCCGGGGCAGCGCCCCCGACAACGGCACCGCCGCACAGCCCGACCGCCCACAACCCAGCTCCGCCGGCGTTTGAGGCGCGGGGGCCCGGGGGCAGCGCCCCCGGCAACGGCGCCGCACATCCCGACCGGCCCGGGCCGAGGCCCACCCCCGGGATCAGCGACCCCCTCCCGGACTCACCGCCCGGCCAGGGCCCTCCGCATGGCGCGATGTGGAATATCCGCGTCAAGGAACTCCGGCCCGTAGGCCACGTACCCGAGCCGCTCGTAGAAGCCGAGCGCGTGCGTCTGCGCACCCAGCTCGACGGCGGCCAGCCCGAGCCGCCCCGCCTCCGCCTCGATCGCGCGGACCAGCGCCACCCCGACGCCCAGCCCCCGCGCGGACTTGTTGACGGCCAGCCGCCCGAGGGAGCCGACCTCCGGGGAGCCCGTCTTGGACAGGGCTTCGGGCCCGTACAGCAGTCGGCCGGTACCGAGCGGCTCCCCGTCCGGCCCGGTGGCCAGCACGTGCAGCGCGATCGCGTCGTAGGCGTCGTACTCGATGGACTCCGGCACCGACTGCTCGACGACGAACACCTCGGTCCGCACGGCGTAGCACGCGGCCAGGTCGGCGTCCGAGGACGCGACCCGCACGGTGACGGCGGGGGCCGTCACTGGCTCTCGGCCCGGATCACATCCAGGGCGTGCCGCAGGTCCGCCGGGTAGCCGCTCTCGAACTCCACCCACTGGCCGTCGGAGGGGTGCTCGAAGCCGAGGCGGACGGCGTGCAGCCACTGGCGGGTCAGCCCCAGCCGCTTGGCGACGGTCGGGTCGGCCCCGTAGGTCAGGTCGCCGACGCAGGGGTGCCGGTGCGCGGACATGTGCACGCGGATCTGGTGCGTGCGGCCGGTCTCCAGCTTGATGTCCAGCAGCGAGGCCGCGCGGAAGGCCTCGATCAGGTCGTAGTGGGTGACGGAGGGCTTGCCCTCCTGGGTCACGGCCCACTTGTAGTCGGCGTTCGGGTGCCGGCCGATGGGGGCGTCGATGGTGCCGCTCATCGGGTCCGGGTGTCCCTGCACCAGCGCGTGGTAGCGCTTGTCCACGACGCGCTCGCGGAACTGGTTCTTGAGGGAGGTGTACGCGCGCTCGGACTTGGCGACGGCCATCAGGCCGGAGGTGCCGACGTCGAGGCGGTGCACGATGCCCTGGCGCTCGGCTGCGCCGGAGGTGGAGATCCGGTAGCCGGCGGCGGCGAGGCCACCGATGACGGTGGTACCGGTCCAGCCGGGGCTCGGGTGGGCGGCGACGCCCACCGGCTTCATGATGACCACGATGTCGTCGTCGTCGTGGACGATCTCCATGCCGGGGACCGGCTCGGCGACGAGCTCGACCGGACGCGGGGGTGCGGGCATCTCGACTTCGAGCCAGGCGCCACCGTGCACGCGTTCGGACTTCCCGACGACGCTGCCGTCGACCGACACCTTCCCCTCGGACGCCAGTTCGGCCGCCTTCGTCCGGGAAAATCCGAACATACGGGCGATGGCGGCGTCCACGCGCTCGCCTTCGAGGCCATCGGGAACGGGCAGGGTGCGGATCTCGGGAATCGTACTCACCTGTCGAGTATGCAGGACTCGGCAGACGGCGATTCCCGCGAGCGCCCCGCGATCAGTCCTTGTGGACGGTGCCGTCCGGGTCCAGGCCCCGGAACGAGAGCAGGACGATCAGGATGCCGCCGCACACGATCGCCGAGTCCGCGAGGTTGAAGACCGCGAAGTGCGCGGGAGCGATGAAGTCGACGACCGCCCCCCGGAACACGCCCGGCGAACGGAAGATCCGGTCGGTGAGGTTGCCCAGCGCACCACCGAGCAGCAGGCCCAGCGCGATCGCCCACGGCAGGCTGTAGAGCTTGCGCGCCAGTCGCACGATGACGACGATCACGCCCGCCGCGATGCAGGTGAAGATGATCGTGAAGGCCTCGCCGAAGCCGAAGGCCGCTCCGGGGTTGCGGATCGCCTCGAACCGCAGCAGGTCGCCGACGATGTCGATCGGCGGCTGGTGCTCCAGCTTCGCCACGACCAGCATCTTGCTGCCGAGGTCGAGCAGGTACGCCAGCACCGCCACGATGAGCAGCGCGACGATCCGCCGGTGCCCCTTGGGCGCGTCCGGCTCCGCGTGCGGCTCGGCGTCGTCCCCGACCTCCGGCGTACCGATGATGCGCTCCGCCTCTGCCACGTGAGTCCCTCGAACTAGCGCGAACCAGGTGGCCGGCGCGCGGCGCCGGATGCCTGGACCCTGACTGGTACACGAGAGTACGTCAGGGTGCGCGCGACCGCCCCGGCCCGGGCCGCTCCTCGCGCGTCCGAGGGCAGGCCGGCCGGAACTTCGGCGACACGACGGGCCCGAAAGGGACGGCCCGGGCCGCCTAGTGCCGCCGTTCCTGCTTCTGCTTGCAGTCCACGCACAGGGTGGCGCGCGGGAAGGCCTGCATGCGCGCCTTGCCGATCGGCTGCCCGCAGTTCTCGCAGAGCCCGTACGTGCCCGCCTCCAGGCGTTCCAGGGCCCGCTCGGTCTGCTCCAGCATCGAGCTGGCGTTCGCCGCGAGGGCGAGTTCGGACTCCCGGGTGATGTTCTTGGTGCCGGTGTCGGCCTGGTCGTCGCCGGCGCCGTCGCCCGAGTCCCGCATCAGGCCCGTGATCGCCACTTCGGAGGCCTCCAGCTCGGCCCGCAGCCGCAGCACCTCCGACAGCAGCTCCGTACGGGCCTCCTCCACCTCACCGGTCGTCCACGGGTCCTCGCCGGGACGTACCGCCAGCTCCTCGGGGGCCGTGGGCGCGGTGGCCCGCGCCTTGGGGAGTCCGCTGGTGGCGGCCGCGGCCGTCTTCCTGGCCGTACCCGCAGTCTTCTTGGCAACCACTTTCCGAGCTCCCGTCTTCTGCGCGGCCGGGGCCGCCCCCTCGGCCGCGGCCGCCTTGGCCGTGGCCTTGCTCGTGGTGCGCTTCGCCGCCGGGGACCCGGCGGACTTGGCCGCCTTCGCCGTCCCGGCGGACTTGGCGGTATGGGCGGCCTTGGCGGTCCTGGCCGCCTTGGCCGGTTCCGCCGCCGCCGATTTCTTGGCCGGGGCCTTCTTCACGGTCGCCTTCGCGGGCGCCTTCTTGGCAGGAGCCGCCCGCTCGGTGGCAGGCGTGGAGCCTGGCACAGCAGCCACCTCCTGCGTCGCCGTCTTCTTCGCCACCATGGCCGCGGCCCCTTTTCACATACTGTGCTCTTGTTTGTGAATCGTGCCGGAACGATAAATCGGCTCCGACCCCACGGCAACGGGGCACGCGTCCATCGAGGTCAACCTGCATCCGTTGTGCCCAGCGTGACGCCCGGTAATCCGCCCCGCCCGGCCCGGCGGATCCCGCACCGGCCCCTCGGCCCATTCGGGGCATACCGCCGTCGCCCCCGCGCCCCGCCGCCGACCGGCCCGAACCGGTCGGCCGGGCGCCGCACCGGCCCGTACACTGGGCGCAGCGAGAGGCATGGATGGGGACGAGTAGCGTCGGACGCAGCCAGGAGCGACCCGGGGACGGTGAGAGCCCGGGGGCGAGCGCGACGTGAAGGATCACCCCGGAGCCGCCGGAAGAAAGCCCCCCGGGGCCCGTAGAACCGGCTTCGCACCCCAATGAGGGGGCCACCGGCACGTCCGGGGGCCAAGGAGGGTGGTACCGCGGGAGCCGCAGCGCTCTCGTCCCTCCGGACGGAAGTGACACCCCGCCGGAGGAAGAGTTCAGCCTCATGACCACACCGCCGCAATACCGCCCGGTACCCGCCCAGGTCGACCTGCCTGCCCTTGAGCACGCGGTCCTCGACTTCTGGCGCGAGAGCAAGACCTTCGCCAAGACCCTGGAGCAGTCCGAGGGCCGCCCCGAATGGGTCTTCTACGAGGGCCCGCCCACCGCGAACGGCATGCCCGGCGCGCACCACATCGAGGCCCGCGTCTTCAAGGACGTCTTCCCCCGGTTCCGCACCATGCGCGGCTACCACGTCGCCCGCAAGGCCGGCTGGGACTGTCACGGCCTGCCCGTCGAGCTCGCCGTCGAGAAGGAACTCGGCTTCAACGGCAAGCAGGACATCGAGGCGTACGGCATCGCCGAGTTCAACGACAAGTGCCGCGAGTCGGTGACCCGCCACACCGACGCGTTCGCCGAGCTCACGACCCGGATGGGCTACTGGGTCGACCTGGACGACGCCTACCGGACCATGGACCCCGAGTACGTCGAGTCCGTGTGGTGGTCGCTGAAGGAGATCTTCAACAAGGGCCTGCTCACCCAGGACCACCGCGTCGCCCCCTGGTGCCCGCGCTGCGGCACCGGCCTGTCCGACCATGAGCTGGCCCAGGGCTACGAGACGGTCGTCGACCCCTCGGTCTACGTCCGCTTCCCGCTGACCTCCGGCCCCCTCGCCGGTGAGGCCGCGCTCCTGGTGTGGACGACGACCCCCTGGACCCTGGTGTCCAACACGGCGGTCGCGGCGCACCCCGAGGTCCGGTACGTCGTCGCGACGGACGGCGAGCAAAAGCTCGTCGTCGCCGAGCCGCTGCTGGAGAAGTCCCTCGGCGAGGGCTGGGAGGCCACCGGGCAGTCCTTCACGGGCAAGGAGATGGAGCGCTGGACGTACGAGCGTCCGTTCGCCCTCATCGAGTTCCCCGAGCCCGCCCACTACGTCGTGAACGCCGAGTACGTCACGACCGAGGACGGCACCGGTCTGGTCCACCAGTCCCCCGCCTTCGGCGCCGACGACCTCGCGGTCTGCCGCGCGTACGGCCTGCCGGTCGTGAACCCGGTCCGTCCCGACGGCACCTTCGAGGAGGAGGTCCCGCTCGTCGGCGGCGTCTTCTTCAAGAAGGCCGACGAGAAGCTGACCGCCGACCTCGACGCGCGCGGCCTGCTCTTCAAGCACATCGCCTACGAGCACAGCTACCCGCACTGCTGGCGCTGCCACACGGCGTTGCTGTACTACGCGCAGCCGTCCTGGTACGTCCGCACCACCGCCGTCAAGGACGCGATGCTGCGGGAGAACGAGAAGACCAACTGGTTCCCGGACTCCGTCAAGCAGGGCCGCTTCGGCGACTGGCTGAACAACAACATCGACTGGGCGCTGTCCCGCAACCGCTACTGGGGCACCCCGCTGCCGATCTGGCGCTGCGAGGAGGACCACCTCACCTGCGTCGGCTCCCGCGCCGAGCTGAGCGAGCTGTCCGGCACGGACCAGTCGCAGCTGGACCCGCACCGCCCGTACATCGACGCCGTCACCTTCCCCTGCACGCACGAGGGTTGCGACCTGACCGCCGTCCGCGTGCCGGAGGTCATCGACGCCTGGTACGACTCGGGGTCGATGCCGTTCGCGCAGTGGGGCTACCCGTACAAGAACAAGGAGATCTTCGAGAAGCGCTACCCGGCGCAGTTCATCTCGGAGGCCATCGACCAGACGCGCGGCTGGTTCTACACGATGATGGCGGTCGGCACCCTCGTCTTCGACAAGTCCTCCTACGAGAACGTGGTCTGCCTCGGCCACATCCTCGCCGAGGACGGCCGCAAGATGTCCAAGCACCTGGGCAACATCCTCCAGCCGATCCCGCTGATGGACCAGCACGGCGCCGACGCCGTCCGCTGGTTCATGGCCGCCGGCGGTTCGCCGTGGGCGGCGCGGCGCGTGGGCCACGGCACGATCCAGGAGGTCGTCCGCAAGACGCTCCTCACGTACTGGAACACGGTCGCCTTCCAGGCCCTGTACGCCCGCACCTCCCAGTGGGCGCCCTCCGCCGCGGATCCGGCGCCGGCCGACCGCACGGTCCTGGACCGCTGGCTGCTGTCGGAGCTGCACACCCTGACCTGCGAGGTCACGGACGCGTTGGAGGCGTACGACACCCAGCGCGCCGGGAAGCTGCTGTCGTCCTTCGTCGACGACCTGTCGAACTGGTACGTCCGCCGCTCGCGCCGTCGCTTCTGGCAGGGCGACGCGGCCGCGCTGCGCACCCTGCACGACGTGGTCGAGACGATCACCCGGCTGATGGCCCCGCTGACCCCGTTCATCACGGAGCGGGTCTGGCAGGACATGATCGTCCCGGTCACCCCGGAGGCGCCGGAGTCGGTGCACCTGTCGAGCTGGCCGGTCGCGGACACCGCGGCCATCGACCGCGGCCTGTCCCAGCAGATGCTGCTGGTACGCCGCCTCGTGGAGCTGGGCCGGGCGACCCGCGCGGAGTCGGGCGTCAAGACCCGTCAGCCGCTCTCGCGCGCGCTGGTCGGGGCGGTGGGCTTCGACGCCCTGTCCCCGGAGCTGCGGGCGCAGATCACGGAGGAGCTGAACGTCTCCTCCCTGGCCTCCCTCTCGGAGGTCGGCGGGTCCCTGGTGGACACCACCGCCAAGGCCAACTTCCGGGCGCTGGGCAAGCGCTTCGGCAAGGGCGTGCAGGACGTGGCGAAGGCCGTCGCCGCGGCCGACGCGGCGGCGCTGTCGCTGGCGCTGCGCGCCGGCTCCGCGGAGATCGAGGTGAACGGCGGCACGGTGGCCCTCACCCCGGAGGAGGTCATCATCACCGAGACCCCGCGCGAGGGTTGGTCGGTGGCCTCCGACTCGGGCGCCACGGTGGCCCTGGACCTGGAGATCACCCCGGAACTGCGGCTCGCGGGCCTGGCCCGTGACGCGATCCGGCTGATCCAGGAGGCCCGCAAGAACTCCGGCCTGGACGTCGCGGACCGGATCGCCCTGCGCTGGTCCTCCCCCGACGAGGAGGTCGTCACGGCCCTGACCGACCACGCGGCCCTCATCGCCGACGAGGTCCTGGCCACCGACTTCGCCCGCGGCGAGGCCACCCCCCAACACGGCCCCGCCTTCACGGACGACTCCCTCTCCCTGACCTTCCACCTCCACAAGTCCTGACCCCCCACCCCACCCGGCCCCGGGGGGGGCGCCCCGCCCGGCGCGCCAGGGCGCCGCCCCCGCCGGCCACAGCCGAGGGACCCCCACGCCC
>NZ_JBEZKS010000039.1:0-80808 GCF_040651775.1 Streptomyces sp. NPDC048383 | reverse complement strand
CACTCCGCATTCGTCAAATCTCCCCGGCCAACCATGCTGACCAGCCTGGACCGAGACGCATGATCACATCAGGAGATCCAAGAAACAGAACCTAGTGACCTGAGTCAGAGATTCTTCGTTAGATCGGCGCCGCGCAACCAGGACCTCCCATCCCCTTCGGACCGCGATCGGCAACGAGAAGCCGGGTCGCTGGCAAGCCGGACGTCGTGCGAGAACTACCGGAAGATCTCTGACTCAGGTGACTGGGCCGTGTCTTTCGGATCATCGCGAAAGACCCGGACTGAGGCTCGGCGCCGTCGGGGCTACCGGGGTCGCAGGGCGTGGAGATCCGGCAGATGGCGTTCGCCGACGTGGGGCAGGGTGGTCTTCCGTCCTTGGCTATCGCACAGACGTACGTGCTGCCTCGGTGGGGACGAGTCCATCTCCACGACGATGTCCTGGTTGTCGGGCCAGACCCACTTCCGAACCCCGGAGTGGCCTACTTGGCGGCCCAGCAGCCCAAATTGTTCCGGTTCCCCTCCGCCGCCCGGCGCGGCGCGTCCGGCGATCCCAGCAGACCGTACGGCAGATACCCGGACCGGACACCGAGTTCCCACCCATGTACCTGGACGGCGAGGCAGGCCAGGGCGAGGGTGCCGAGGGGGAGGAGGGACCGGGGCGCGGGATCACCGGCATCGGCCTCGACGCTCTCCCGGTACGCGACCAGCCGGGCGACGAGGGCGTCCTCGAAGGCGTGCTGGTCGTCGTCGAGGAGTACGCGGAGCAGCTGCTGGTCCGCGCTCAGCGCGTCGCCGACCTCGTCGAGCCGCCGGGCGGCCTCCGTGCGCTCCCCGGTGCCCGGCTTGCGCAGCGGAACCGTGGGCCAGTCGCGGGGCAGATGCCCGGCCGCCTCGGTGAGATAGGGGCACAGGGCGTCCACGGCGGCGAGGTCGGCGGGGTCGGAGACGGAGGTGTACCGGTTGTAGGGCACGCCGTCACGGATGGCGGGCGCGTAGTCGCCGCGCAGCAGCAGCCCGGTGACCCGCTCCCAGTCCCACACATGCCCGCTGACGACACATATCTCGAACATGTCGAGCCAGGTCCGCGCGGTGGGCGCCTCCTTGACGACGTCCTGGAAGGTGATGGGCCCGTCCCCGAACTCGTCGTCGTCCGGGTCCGTGCTGATCTGCTCCGCGACGAGGGGGAACCGGAGTTCCTGGTCCCCGTTCGGGAAGCACATGATGCTCAACACTCCCTGCACACACTCCGCGGCGGTGATGGCGACCGTGCCGGCCGCAGCGTCGAGCCCCGGCTCCGTCACCGTTCGCGCGGCGACATGGTCCAGCAGTTCGTCCGCCATGGCCCGGATCAGCGTCGGCGAGATGCTGCCGTACCGCAGCGAGTGCCATCGTGTGTAGGCCCGCCCGTCGATGTCGTCGAGCGCCTCGGCCAACCGCTGCTCGCCGACCTGATGGCATGTCACATTGCGCACGTACCCCGTCCCTTCATGAACTCCACGACTGGACGAAGCACGTTATCAACGGGCACTGACAGCACCCGTGACCTGAGTCAGAGATCTTCCGGTAGTTCTCGCACGACGTCCGGCTTGCCAGCGACCCGGCTTCTCGTTGCCGATCGCGGTCCGAAGGGGATGGAAGGTCCTGATTGCGCGGCGCCGATCTAACGAAGAATCTCTGACTCAGGTCACTAGGGCCTGGCTTTCGGATAAGGCGGGCCCGGCAAGATCCGAGAGAGACGATCTAGCATCGCCACATGGGTATGGACATCACGGTCCTGGTCGTGGACTGGGCGCGCTTGGCGCAGGAGCCTGCGGAGGAGCGGCTGCGGGTGGTGCAGGAGGCGGCGTACGGGGACGACGACGCCGACGCGGACGGCGACGTCGTCGCCGGGTGGGTATGGCCGGCCGCGGCGCAACGGTCCTGGCTGGGTCGCTACGAGTTCCCGGGCACGCTCGGCTCGTACAAGCCGCACTTCTGGGCGGCGGAGGCGTGGGAGAAGGTCAGAGGAGCCGCGGGCGGTGAGGTGCGGGCGGCGCTGGACGAGTTTCTGGAGGGGCTGATCTGGTGGGGGCCGCGGGCCGACGTCGACGCCGAGCAAGTGGACCCCGGGGTGTTCCCCTCGCTGGAGGGGCTGTGGCGGTCCGGTCCGGTGATCGCGCGCGGCCCGGAGTCGGTGGCGCGGCTGCGGCAGAGGTGGTGCGAGGCCGCGCCCGGGCTGGAGGAGCTGCGGGCGCCGTACGCGGAGCTGGCGGGGCGGGAGCCGGGGCAGTGGATCGCCGGGTTCGAGGAGTTCGCCGAGCTGGTGCGCGGTTGGGCGGAGGTGGTTGGCGAAGCGGAGCGCAGGGGGTGGGGGGTGATCGGCCTGCCGATCTAGCTAGACCGTCTCGCCGCCGGCCGGGGCCTGGTGACCTGCTACGTGGAGAGTTCCCAGGCCGCCGAACACCGTGCGGAACGCCACCAGGGCGACTTGATGTTCAGCGACCCGAGCCACGACCTGGTCGCGCACCACAAGGACGTCCGCCAGGGCCTGGGCAAGGAGCATGTCCTCGGGGTGGGCGCGAACAAGGGGACGCAGCGCGATCACCATGCGCACGGTGGCCTGCCGCAACGCCGCCAGGGCGCGGCGGCCGTCCTTCTTCCTCAGGGCCTGGCCTGCCCCGGCGAAGTGCTGTCGCACAGCGTCCGGGACGGGACCGCCGACCCGGGCCTCATACTCGGCGATGCGGTCGGCCACCGGCCCCCAGATCGCCCGGCCCCGTTCGTCCAGCCCTTCGGTGAGCGCCAGCAACCGGCGCCGCCTACGCCGCTCCGAGACGGACAGGGCGCTAACAACAGCGAACACAGCCAGACAGGCCGCCCCCGCCTCTCCAGGGGCCGGCGCCGGCACACCCCCCAGCGGGACAAACCGGAACACGGCCCAACCGACCGCCCCACCTCCGGCCACCCCGAGTACGCCACCCAGCATCGCGCTGCTCACGGCCCGGTCGCAGACGCGAGCCAGGACGGCAAGGCCCGCGCCAAGCACGCCCGTCACCAACGTGAGAACGACCGCTACCGCCCACATCACTGCCGCGCCCCTCGCCGTGCACCACATCAACTGGTCGGCCACCCCCGACCGGGATCACCGCACGGCTCCCTCCCCGGACCGCCGCGATCCCGCAGACTATCGGCAGATCCCAGCGCAGATCCGGGGCAGCCCTGAGCGACGCACCAGGATGGTGGCCCGCAGACAGGCCGCCTCACGCGACAACAAGGAGACGGTATTGATCACCATGGACGTGCAGCGCCGAGACAGCTCGTTCCTGGTCAGCGCCAGCGGAGAACTCGCGGAGGACGCGGGCACACTGCTTCAGCAGGCACTCGACCACGTCACCGCCGATGAGCGGGACCTCATGATCGATCTGCACGGCATCGTGTCCATGGACACCGACGGGCTGCTCCACCTCCTAGACCTGCACCGCCGAGCGGAGTGTCTGGGCCTGCGCGTCCTGGCCGTCGGCTGGCAGCCCCAGCCCCAGCAGCTCATGGCCGAGGTCGCCGGCATCCGGGGACCCCGCTCGGCCACCGGCGAGCGGTACGCGGTGGCGGGCTTCCGCCGCCTACTCCAGGAACGGGCACAACGCGCTCGGGACCTCGCGGCCTTCGGCGCCGAAGGAACGGGCCGCTGCTAGATGAGGCGGCTCTCGCCGAGGTTGCCGCCCCCTGACTCACTGGGAGCGAGCCCGGGGCCGGTGAGGTCCCGGAGCCGGGCGGCCAGGCCGACGGGGCCCAGACGGGCCAGAGCCCACAGCGAGGTGACCCGCGTAGCGGGCGTCCGGACTCCGGTGGCCGGGAGAAGGAACGGGGCGACGGTGTGCCCGCGGGTGGTGAACGGCGCCGGGTCGAGGTACGTCATCCCGCCGGTCCCGCACAGGTAGGTGGTTGCTCCGGCAGCCGCCGTGAGGTCGGCGAGCCGCTGGGAGCGTCCCGGCCGGGCCGGTAGCCGGCTCGCGGTCAGGACCCGGCCTCTCCAGCCCAGCACGTCCAGCAGGACGCGGGTGGAGGCCTCAGCGACGGCGGAGGTCCGGCCGGTGTCGAAAGCGGCCCACACCGGATCCAAGGCCGCTTCAAGGGCGGGCCAGTAGGGGCTGGCCCGGTACTCCTGCCGGACCATCGCCGCAGCCCGTCTTCGGGCCGGATCCGGGTCGGCGATCAGAACGTCCCGGATGGCCGTCCTCCGTCCGTGAGGCAGATGGCTGGGGACAGACAGCCACCTCCACCGCTCCGCGTCATCCAGGGCGCCCAGGCGGGTGCGGTGCTGGTAGTCGCGGCGGGCGAACTGGACGTCGTCCAGGACAACCCAGGCTGTCATGGCTGCTGGAGTGTCAGCTCTGCTGCTGCCGTTGACCTCGGCGGCGCCGGCGCAGGCGGCGACGCCGAACTGTATCGAGGACTATTACAACCCGGACACATCGTGGGCCATGGCTTGCAGTTATCCGGAGGAGGGGATCAAGGGGGCGATGGGGACGTGGAGGAACGTTCCCATCGGCTTCGGGGGATCGATTCCTTCCGGCACCAACGTGAACGTCGACAATCAAATGGAAGTGATACCGGACGTAACGAAGGACAGCCACAGCATCATTCTGGGCCTGTCCGCGGACTGGCTGGCGGCTGGACCAGGCATTCCCGGCTCTGCGAGATATCAGCCGCACTGGACGCAGCAGAGCCCGCAAGGGGGCGCGACGCACGTCATCACCCAAGGACGAAATCCGTCAGCCGCCGACAACTCGAACCACACGTACATGGCGTTGCTGCAGCCGGTGGGCAATGAGTGGGATGTGCTGTACGACTTCAACCTCGTGGGCACGACCGACCGCATGGGCGCGTCACCCCGGTCCACCACGAGCCGCATCGACATCGGCCTGGGGGTCAGAGGGCCCGAACACGTCACTGTTCCCAACATCGCGAACCGGATGCAGTACATGCCCTTGACCACCGGGGCCTGGAAACGCACCTCGATGGCCAAGGTCTCCAGCTTCAGCCTCGGACTGAACGCTTGCGGCCCGACGATGCCGGGGCCATGGTGCTTCGCCACCCGGCTCACCGGTGGTACGGAGTTCACACAGTGGTCGGTCGCCAAACCCGGCGCCACCACACCCGCTCCCACCCCTGCCCCCGCACCTTCCGCTCTTCGGGGCGGTCAGGCAGCGCCCGCCGGCGGCGACAGGGCCCGGTTCTTCAATGGCGTCGACCAGCAGGCACTCGGCAAGTGCCTGGCCGAGGACGGTGACTGCCTGTCCACCGTGCCCGGCCTGACCAAGTGCCTGCAGACGGTGCGGCAGTGCAATCAGGCCGCACTCGACCCCAGCGGCACCCCGCAGCCGACCCACACCCCCGCGCCGCGGAAGGAAGACTTCAAGAACCGCGCCGCCACCCTCTTTGCCGTGCCGCAAGCCACTGTGCGCGTAAAGCAGGCCACCCCGTCGCCGTCGGCCCTCTCCGCGGGCCGTGAACTCATGAGCACGACCGTCCCGGTGGTCACGGTCGAGTCGTCGGCGCCCACCAAGGGCCTGGACAAACGCGGACTCACCTTCGAAGGATTCCGCGCCACGTACTCCGCCACCACCGGAGAACTGCTCTCCGCCTGCTGGGGCGAGGCCTGCAAACGGTAAGTGTCCCGCGCCTCTCATTCCGCACCGCAGTCCTGACGGACGGGCCGTCGTCGGCCGCCGCCGTCACCAACCCCAGGAATCTTCATGCCCAGCATTCGAATACCCATCAAACCGGCACGAACAGGAGCCGCCATCGCGGCAGCGCTCCTCCTCCTTGTTCTGCCTGCCCATCAAGCCGTCGCGGACACCAGGGCGCAGACTCCGGTCGCAACCACCGGGACACCCTTCCACGATCTGATCAAGGAATGCGTCGACCAGCACGACCTGGAAGCGAAGGGCCCGGAGGGCTGGCGGAAGAACCGCTACGAATCCTGCAGCAACAAGCCCATGCGGCTGAAACTGTGGAACGACCGCCACACCAAGCTTCTCGGCGAGCTGCACTTCGACCTTCAGCTCATCGGCTACGCCGACAACGGCGCCCGCCGCGTGGCCCACACCGCACGGGCGGTCAACATCGTCCCCAAGCCGGCAGCCGGGGTCAGCTCCGCGGGCTGGCGGATCGCCCTCAACTTTTCCCGCACCATCGACATGTCCAACAGCAACGCCAACCCCGTCATGGAGGCGGCCGGCGGGGCAGCCAACCGGACCGATACCATCGCCGGCTGGAAAGCCTCCAGCGACCTGCTGAACGTCTACACCTCCCCTGACACCGGAGCGGTCATCGACGGAAATCCGCAGATCGTGCGTGGAACGGTGCACCTGGCGCTGGAGGTCACCGCGCCCGGAGCCGTGCCCTATATCCAAGCAAGCGAGGTCCAGTCCGGCGTCCGCTACGACACTCAAGGCGCCCCCGCCGGCAAACACCGCGGGACGGTCTTCCCCGGTGCCCGATCAGATCTCAAACTCAGCCTGCGGGACCCGGCAGTCAACGAGAGCGCCCGGCACATCCTCGATGCGCAAACCCTGCCCGACCGCACCTTTCCCTCCTGGGCCGGTAAAACGGTCCCGGGAGGCAGCACTCCCTTGCACCGGCTCATCGACCAGGACCTGCAGGAGGCCAACCGGAAGGCCGCGATCGCTACCTGCAACGACGTGTGGGGTGACTACAGCGGATCCGGACTCGATTGCGACGAGTACCCCTTCTCCAGTAGCAAAGAAGGCGCCTACGCAGGCTGCAAACTCGCCGGAGGCCAGCTGACCGGATGCCTGAACCGCTACTCCTCCCGGCTCATCGAGAGCGGTGACAATCAGGAGGCGGGTAGGCGCATCAAGGACTTGTACTTCGCCGACCGCCTTCTTGACGGTGACGCCTTCCACGTCACCATCGTCCCCTGACGGACACTGAGCGGAGAACAGAGCCATGTCACTCATCACGGAACTCAAGACCCTTGCCTACCCCGACTACCGTCTTCTGGAGATTCGGGACTCCGACGCCATAGACAGGGATGACGAAGCCGCCCACGCGTCACGAACCCGCGTCGTGGTGGGTAGCGGCCCCCATATATACATCACCAGCCTGCAGCGCGAAATCTACGTACAGGTCATCATCCGGATCTGGGACAGCCCGCAAGCCCCGCCCACAGACGCCGAGGGGCTCAACCAGGTGTCCTTCGAATCCCCGACCGGGCTCATCTCCGTGGATGAGCTCACCAAGGGATCGGCAGCCTCCATGACGCTTCCCCGCCCCGGCGTCTACGAAGGCCACGCCGCGTGGAACAACCGGCAAGCCACCTCCGACTACTTCGACGCGTGCATGGCCCGCGCCGTCGAGGAGGAATGGAACGCAGTCCGCATTGGACAAGCGTGTAAGGAATGCCCCGTTCTTGAGGAATACGCTATCGACCTGTGGCACACCCGCTGACGGGGCGGCCTTCCGCTCCGCGCCTGCCAATCCGGGCGGTCGGCAGCCCTGGCAGGGACCGTAGCCCTCGGGGCGGCCGGCGGCGTAGTTGGGTCCGCGCACGACGGCGACGGATCATCCCTTTGCGCTGACTTATAAGGAAAGCCCTGCGGCGTCGGCCCGCGGCACGAAGGTGGGCCGACGCCACACCACAATCCGAAGCTCTTCAGAGACAGCCGGTTCACGGCGGCTGTCGCGTAGGCGGCAGCGGCCGCAGTGGAGCCGCTGGGAGGTGACCAAGGGTCCGCAGTCGCGGCAGCCGGCGGCAAGGTCGAACGCTTCCACCGCACCCTCCACCGAACGAGGCATCCACCGCATCAACCACAACCCCCAACTGCCATGGTTCTTCCTCGCCTTGTGGGCACCGGGCCGGGCGACGCGATGAGCGGTGGGGTGTACGGTCCGGCGGGGCCGGCCGGTCATGGCTGGGCCACGGCCGGCCCCACCGATCTCGACCCCGATGTCCGTCGGCTCATCGAGGGGATCGTCCGGGCCGTGCACGACGGTGGCCGACGACAGCCCCGCGGTCGAACTCCAGCAGGAGGCCGTCGACTCCACCGGCAGTACCTCGGACGGGTCGAGCAACCCGGTGGGCGCGATCTGGGCCGCGGGAGGCGTGGCGGGGCTGGCCGCGTTCGTCCTCGTTCGACACCGCGGTAGGCGTCGGCCGCAACGGGCGGCACACCGGTCCGACACCTGATCAACCGCTGCTGACGGTGGTCGGGGGCGAAGCCCCTCTCGCCCGTGGGGCAGTCGTTCGCTCCCGCCCGCCACCAGCCGTTGGGCCACGACCTCGACCACATCGCCGATCAGCGAACCGTTGAAGCCCCCCTGAGGCGGAGGTCTCGCCGCCGCACTTCACCTCCCTCAGTGCGACACAGCCGCGGCTGGTGTTCGCGGTGCCGAAGGGGCCACGCTTGGTCCAGTAGGTGCCGTGGAGGTACACGATCGGTGTGAAAGTGCGGTCACTCACAGCACCCGACGCATCCAGCCGTGGGTGTCAGGCTTGCGTCCGAACTGGATGTCCATCAGGTGCTCGCGCAGGGCCAGCGTCTGCTTGCCGGGCTGGCCGTCGCTGATCGTGAACGCGTAGTCAGGTCCCTTGATAGCGACGATCGGGGTGATGACCGCCGCCGTCCCGGCGGCGAATACCTCCGTGATGGATCCATCGGCCTTGCCGGAGCGGAGCTCATCGATGGTGATGGCCCGCTCCACGGGAGTGAGCCCTGCCGTCCTGGCCGTCGGGGCCCGCCAAGACGTGCGTGACACCACGGCCCCTGGCTCCCTTGGCAACGACATGGATAGGCTGCTCGGAGTCATCAGCT
Source organism: Streptomyces sp. NPDC048383 (assembly GCF_040651775.1). Lineage (NCBI taxonomy): Bacteria > Bacillati > Actinomycetota > Actinomycetes > Kitasatosporales > Streptomycetaceae > Streptomyces > Streptomyces sp. NPDC048383. Next base: position 71,993 of record NZ_JBEZKS010000039.1, on the reverse strand, counting down.
AGGACGTGACGTGATCTAGCAGGGCACGGCACCATCGCCCCGACGTCCGCACGTGGTTTGAGGCGGCGGGCACGCGGCCTGCGGACGTCCTGATCGAGGGCGCTGTAGTCGGCGATCGCCCAGCGCTGTGTGACCGTCGCCCTACCCGGAGGCCCGGAATCCGCTGATCACCGCCGCAGCTCAGATCCAGTCGGCGCCTTTCGAGCCGCCTGGTATGCCGAGGCCCGCAGCAGAAGTACCGCTCCCGGCCATATGGCCGCGCCCAACGCCAGGCACAGTCCCCAGAACAGGGTCGGGTTGGGGTGGTAGGCCATGGTTCCCAGAGGGGCCGCAACTCCGGCTGCGCCGATGCAGGCGCCGAAAGCGCCCATGTAGCGGCCGCGACGCCCCGTGGGCGCCAGGCCTGCCACCAGTGAGGGCAGCAGTGCGGCCAGCGCGATCTCCCCAACGCTCCACAACGCAACCGCGACCAGGAGGAGCCACAGGGTGTCCGCCTGGCCGGTCAGGAACAGGCCCGTGCCGATCAGGAGAGCGCCGGATCCTATCGCATGGGCCTTCGGGAGGACGGAGAGCCATGGGCCGACGAGGGGTTGGACCACGGCCACGAAGATGCCGTTGACGGCCATCATGACGCCGTAGTCACTCGGCCGCAGACCTGAGTCGAGCACTTGGAGTGGGACGGCATACGAGGTCTGAAAGTACAGGAAGAAAGACATCAGGGTCAGCAGGCAGACACCCGAGAGAACGGCGTCCTTCCCACGGTCGGGCGGTGATTGACGTGATGCGGGCTTCTTCCGCATCTCGAGGGAGCTCGGAAGCCTGGTGAGGACGAGGACTGCACACACGAGGGAACTGAGCGCATCGATCAGGAAGAGCAAAGTCCAGCTGTGGGTCGAGAACCAGCCCGCGCCCACCGCCGCGACAGGCATCCCCAGGTTGAGGGCCCAGTGCAGCAGCCCGTAGGCCCGGGTCTGGTCGCTTTCGGGTACTGAGTCCGCAACCAAGGCGTTGGCCGCGGGACGGAAGATGTCTCCCACCAGACCGAGCAGGAAGACGGCGGCGCCGATCAGGATGCTGCCGTGGGCGACAGCGATGAACACTTGACAGACGGCCGCCATTGAGAGGCCTGCGGCCATGGTGTGTCGGCGGCCGATACGGTCTGCGAGAACGCCGCCCAGGGGACTGCTCAACATCACTCCCACGCCGTAACCGATGAGAATCGGTGTCGTGGAGGTCAAGGGCAACTGGTGGTATTCAGTCAGATAGATGATCAGGAACGGTGCTATGAAGGTGCCCGCACGATTGATGAGCGTGCTGGACCAGAGGACGCCGAATCCTGGAGGGAGGCCGCCGAAGCGGCTGCTGACAAGCCGCGCGGTCCGGCGGCCACGCGCACTGCGGCGCGTATGCTCCTGTTCGTCGATCTGGTGGGCCATGCTGTGTCGCGCCTTTCGTTGATGCGTCAGACTTTCGGCCACGGATAATGTTCACCGAAGAGCTCTGGACTTTGCCGTCGCAGATTTCTCTAGCGGTTGAGTTCGTCGAGTCGGGCCAGCAGCCCGCGGTGATCCGCTGCCTCGATCAGGACCTGTTCTCCGTCGACCGAGTTAGATGCGGCGCCAGGGGTGCCACGGTCTTCTCGTTTGATCACCCAGTCGGGGCATTCGCCGGCCGAGGCGATGGGCCGTGCGGTGGCAACGGACCAAGCGGTGGGCGGGGCCAGGCGCTTTTCCAAGGGCTCGGGGGGTGCTATTCCGCAGGCGATGAGGAAGGACATCCTGCCGATGTCTACTCCGTAGGTGTGCAGAATCGAGTCCTCCACCAGGGCGCCTCCTGCCCGGCAGGCCACCTCGCCCGCGAGGAACGATCCGTCCTCCATCTTGTAGAACTCCAGGTGGAGAACAGTTGCCCCGTGACCCCGCGGGAGGGCATGGACAAAATCGCGTGCAAGGCCGTCCAGCACCTTGAAGTCGCGACTCTCCTCATCGAGCATCGCCGAACTGGTGTTGAAATCAGCGAACTTGTGGGGTGGATGGAGATAGCGAGAAGGTGAGACGAGGAAGGGCGTCTGCCCGGACACGACGACGTCGACATGGTAGACATCGGTGGACGCGAACTGTTCGAGCATCAGTTGCCCCTCGTGCAGCCCACGGGGAAAGGCGGGGTCTGCGGCATAGGCTGTGCGAACGTCGTCGGCGCAGTCCAGGAGCCGGACCCCTACGGATCCCGCTCCCAGCCTGGGCTTGACCACCACCGACCCCATGGCAGCCAGGTCGGCGAACAGATCGTCAGCGCAGCCAGGGACCGCATAGGGTACGGCCGCGATACCCGCACGTGCGAACAGGTCTTTCATCTCCACCTTGTCCCGGAAGCAGAGGGCGCTCGCGGACTTCTGGCCTGGGATGCCAAAAATGCTGCGCGCCTCGGCGGCCCTGAGCACGTCGAACTCGGAGTTGGAGAGGATTCGGTCTGGTCGCCACGTGCGACATTGATCGAACAGTGCTCTTGTGAACTCGTCAGACTGATGATCGTCCAGGAGGAGGCGTTCGGTTCGCGGGTCGAGGTCCGCCCCGGAGCGAACACTCTCTCGTTCACCCAGGATCCTGATCTCCGCGTGCGGAAACTCCTCGGCGATCCAGCGGTCGCAGGGAGATGACGAGGCGGCCTTCTGCAGGATCAGTATTTTCATCCATGTCTCCGAAGCGACGGTGCCGGGGTAACGAAAGAGGAGAAGTGTGGCGGTGTGGCGCTCGTCGGACGTGTGTCCCCGTCAGATCGCCGGACGGTAGAAGAAGGTCTTGCGGTGCTCGATCTTGCCCTCGCGTACGAGGTAGGTGTCCGCGAACGCCTCGTTGAGTGGTTCCCCGTCGCTGCTGGTGCCCTGGAAGAGGCCCCAGCAGGCGGCAGCCGCCGATGCGCCGGTCACCTGCGTGACCTCGTGGGCTCCGGCAACGATGATGCGCTCGTGCTCGTAGAAGTGGCGGATGCGTTCGAGCCCCTCCAGGGGGGCGTAGCCGGGACGCTCATAGAGGGCGTCTTCGGTGAATACCTCGCCCAGCTCGGCCCAGGAACGGGAATCGATCACCTGGAACAGGCGGAAGACGAGGTGATCAGCGGATATCGACTGGCGTGTCATCGTCACGGGCGGGCTCCTTCAGTCAGTCGACACGCAGGCGTGCAGTCCAGGCGGAAGCCAGCCGCAGCGGCCTCGATGGCCTGCTCCACCTCCGAGGTTGACTGCCCGCGGAAGCGGAATCGCGTGCCGACGTGCTCGTATCCGCTGATTGGCTGCACCAAGGTGCCGACAGACGCGTGCACGATTGCGTAGGGCAGGAGCTTCTCAGGCGGTACGGTCTCCCAGCCGGCGCGCTCCACCGTGCAGGGGGCAGGGACCGGAAGCGGCAGAAGCAGGTAGCCCGCCACCTCATCGGTCTTGAGGGCGGGCAGCACCGGTGTGCGGCCGAGTTGGATGTCGGCGGCCGCAGCCATGAGATCAGCGTCGTGGACCTCGCGCCAGACGAACGGGATCTCACCGCCCCCCACCCGCGCCCCGCATTCCAGGAAGGTCAGTGCGGGGCCGCCGTCGGGGGTCTCGGTGACGAAGGCTTCCAGGTGGAACACCAACGGCCGGCAGCCGCCCAGTGCTGCGGCGACGGACCGGGTGAAGATGTCGACTGCCGCCAGCAACTGCGGGTCGTCCTCCTCCACGGAACCCAGGTAGGTGCCCCGGGTGAAGTCCGCGCAGGTGCCGCCCACATAGCGGGAGGCGGTCCAGCTGCCGAGCGATGTGCCTTCCCACAGTCCGTCGATGTGCAGGATCGGCGCGTCGACGTAGGACTGCACGAGGTGCCGCTCGGCGGCCAGCTGCGAGTCCAGGCCGGCCGCCGGGTCCAGCGCAGCCTTGGAGTCCAGCCGTACGACTCCCCGGCTGGCGGTCCCCCGGTATGGCTTGATGATCAGCGGCCAGCCGTGGGCGGCACCGAACGCGCGCACCGCGTCCGAGTCCGGGGCGGGGGCGAAAGCCGGCACCGGGAGCCCGGCCGATGCGACCTGCCTGCACATCATGAGCTTGTCCCGGAAGACGGCGAGTGCGGCAGGCGTCTGGCCGACGATGCCGAGCTCTTGGCGGATCTGCGCGGCCGTGTCCAGGTCTCCCTCGTTGAGGGCCACCAGCCGCTCTGGGACGCCGAAGCGGATCTGCAGCTCTGTCACGGCCGCTCGCACCGCGGGAAGGTCGTCGGTAGACGGCACGGTGACGACGACTTCCGCGCTAGTGGGCACCGATGACCTGCCAAGCTCGGTGCTGATGTACGTGACACGGTTGACGGCATGGTCGATGTAGTCGGCGTACCGGGCGTGGGTGTCCCGCCAGCGGTGCAGGATCAGCAGGTGCGGGCGGGTATCGGTCGCCGTGTCACTCACCGACCTCACCCGCCTGCGGCTGCTTCTCCTGGACAAGCGGTTCGAGGTACGCGAGTAAGTCATGCTGGTCGGGCATCGGGTCCTTCTCAGGGGTCGTTGGACAGCGGGGGCCAGTGCGCTCAGAGGTGGGGAGGACCTGACTGCATCCCGGACACCGGCGAGGCCGCCTCCCTTCGTTCGGCGATTCCGGGGCTCAACCCGTGACTGCGTCCGTGCCCGGTTCGGGAGCCCGAGCCAGAGACGCAACGTAGGCATGGTCCCGGTCGAACGGTCCGAGGTTCGCTGCGCCGCCCGGGGATCCCAGGTCGTCGAAGAACTCCACGTTGGCCGTGTAGTAGCTCTGCCATTCCACCGGCAGGTCGTCTTCGTAGAAGATCGCTTCCACTGGGCAGACCGGTTCGCACGCACCGCAGTCCACGCACTCGTCCGGATGGATGTACAAGGACCGGCGGCCCTCGTAGATGCAGTCGACAGGGCACTCTTCGATGCAGGCCTTGTCCTTGACGTCGATACAGGGCTCAGCGATCACATAGGTCATGACTGGATTCCAGGGGTGAAGGGGTTACGGCGGACCAAGGTGAGGGCAACCAGGGCCGCCAGCGCGCCGCAGGCGCAGGTCAGGGTGAAGGCAGCCCGGTGACCGAACTGTTCGGCGAGCTGGCCGGCGGCGAGGGCCGCGACGCCTTGGCCGATGATCAGGCCGCTGCCGAGGAGCGACATCGCTTCGCCCATGCGGGTCGGCGGTGCCACCCGTTCGGCCAGGCCGAACACGGCGATCAAGTGGGGGGCCACGGCGAGGCCGATAGCCGCGATGGCAGCCGTGGCGCCCAGAAAGCCGTCCACGGCGAGTAGAGGTATCAGCAGGACGGTCTGGGCCACGATGGCCGTGCGGAGCCGTACGGTGAGGTCACGGGTGCCGGGACGGAAGGTGACGACACCCCCTGCCAGTGCGCTGGTTACAGCCATGGCGCCCCAAACGAACCCGGCCGTTCCCGGATTCCCGAGATGCTGGGCGAGGGCGCTGACCCCGGCGTTGGCGCTGCCCCAGATCATCCCCTGCAGCAAGGCCATGGTGAACAGGATTGCGAGAGCGGGTGTCACCAGCGGAACGCGCGTCACGGCGCGGAGGCCGGCCTCTCCCGTCACGCCGTCCCCGCGCGGAGCGGTCGGGTGAACGGCGAACAGGACTCCGAACACGGCCATCAGTGCGCCGGCGAGCACCAGGCCCGCCACTGGGTGCACCAGCGCCAAGGCGAGGCCGGCGAGAGCCGGGCCGGCCATGAAGCTGATCTCGTCGATCGTCGTGTCGAGCGACAGCATCCTGCCGGTCAGGTCCGGCTTCCCTCTGGTCAGCGCTATCCAACGGGTTCGGGACAGGGGTCCGATCTGCGGCACGGTCAGTCCCACCACGGCTGCCAGCGCCATCTCCACCGCAGTCGGCATGCCGGAAAGGACAGCGCCCACGAACGTGGCGATGGCTCCGGCGTTGGCGAGAGAGGCGACCAGGATGACTCGGCGGTGCCCGATCCGGTCCGCCAGCCTGCCGATGGGAGGGCCCCCGATGGCCTGTCCGGTCCACAGCATTCCCGCGGCCAGCCCCGCGCGTCCTATGCCGTGCAGTTCCGTCAGCATCAGCAGGGTGCCGATCGGGCATATCCCCGCGGGCAGCCGGGCCAGGAAGGAGATCAGAGGAAGGGCTGGCCCGGTAACGGAGGAGATGGAACGCGGGCTCACGGCAGTGGACACGAGAATCCTTAGACTGGTACAGGTGGGAGTGGGGGACCCGCAGAAGTTCAGATCGCCGCCGCCGCGGCGCGCAGCGCGTCGACGCGGTCGGTGCGCTCCCAGGTGAAGTCCGGCAGCTCGCGGCCGAAGTGGCCGTAGGCGGCGGTCTGGGCGTAGATCGGGCGCAGCAGGTCGAGGTCGCGGATGATCGCGGCCGGGCGGAGGTCGAAGACCTCGCCGATGGCGTCCTCGATCTTCTGGGTGTCGACCGTGGCGGTGCCGAAGGTCTCGACGAACAGGCCGACGGGCTCGGCCTTGCCGATGGCGTAGGCGACCTGGACCTCGCAGCGCGAGGCGAGGCCCGCGGCGACCACGTTCTTGGCGACCCAGCGCATCGCGTACGCGGCGGAGCGGTCGACCTTGGACGGGTCCTTGCCGGAGAAGGCACCGCCGCCGTGGCGGGCCATCCCGCCGTACGTGTCGATGATGATCTTGCGGCCGGTCAGTCCGGCGTCGCCCATCGGGCCGCCGATCTCGAAGCGGCCGGTCGGGTTCACCAGCAGCCGATAGCCCTCGGTCTCCAGCTTGATGCCATCCTCCGCGAGCTGCGCGAGCACATGCTCCACGACGAACTCGCGGATGTCGGGAGCGAGTAGCGAGTCCAGGTCCAGCTCTGCGCCCAGACCGATGTCGGGGGCGTGCTGGGAAGAGACCACCACCGTGTCTAGCCGGACGGGCCGGTCGTCCTCGTACTCGATGGTGACCTGGGTCTTGCCGTCGGGGCGCAGGTACGGGATGGTCCCGTTCTTGCGGACCTCGGACAGCCGGCGGGAGAGCCGGTGCGCCAGGTGGATCGGCAGCGGCATCAGCTCGGGCGTCTCGTCGCACGCGTAGCCGAACATCAGGCCCTGGTCGCCGGCACCCTGCCGGTCCAGCTCGTCGTATTCCTCATCTGCGCCGGTATGGTCGACCCGCTTCTCGTACGCGGTGTCGACACCTTGTGCGATGTCGGGGGACTGCGCGCCGATGGAGATTGAGACGCCGCAGGAAGCGCCGTCGAAACCCTTCTTCGACGAGTCGTAGCCGATGTCCGTGATCTTTTGTCGGATCAGTTGGGCGACCGGGATGTAGGCGTTGGTCGTCACCTCACCCGCGACGTGCACCAGTCCTGTGGTGATGAGGGTTTCCACGGCCACGCGGGATGCCGGGTCCTGGGCCAGCATCGCATCGAGAATGGTGTCGCTGATCTGATCGGCGATCTTGTCGGGGTGACCCTCGGTCACCGACTCCGAGGTGAACAGGCGACGTGACATGGCGTGTTGGCTCATTTCTGGGTGATCTGGGTATGGACGAGCGAGGCAAGGCGTGCGATGCCCAGACGGATCCGTTCGGGGTCCAGGACGCTGAAGGAGAGCCGGATCTGGTTGCTGCCTGCGGCGCCCGCGTAGAAGTGGCGCATCGGGGTCCACAGCACGCCGAAGCGGGATGCCGAGTACTCCAGCATCGCGTCGTCGGCCTCGAAGGGCAGCGTGAGGACGATGAACATGCCGCCGCCGGGGACGTTCCACGTCACCGGGGATCGGGAGCCTGGGAAGTGGTGGTCCAGGCTGTCGAGCACGGCCCGCAGATTGCGGGCGTACACCTGCGCCTCGCGACGGGTGGCGGCGGCCATGCTGTGGTGGTGTTCAAGGAGGCGGCCCCCGATGATCGCCTGCGAAACGGTCGAGGTGTTGAGGGTGAGGAAACTCTTTAGCTTGGCGAGCTGGTCGGCGAGGAGACCACCGCCCTCCCGGGTAACTGCGTCCAGTGGCTGGTCGGCGACGATGTAGCCGACGCGGGCGCCAGGGAAGGCTGTCTTGGCAAATGAGCCGATGTAGACAACGTTCTGGTGCCGGTCCAGCGACTTCAGTGTCGGTGGCCGCTCGGTGCCCACGCCGAAAAGGGAGTACGGGTTGTCCTCGATGACGAGGACTCCTTCTGCGGCGGCGACCTCCAGCAGACGTTGCCGGTCGGCCACGCTCATGCTGAGACCGCTGGGGTTGGCGAAGTCGGGGACCACGTAGCAGGCGCGCGGGCGCAGTCCCTCGGCGCGTACCTCACGGATCTGCGTGACGAGGTCGTCCACGTCCATGCCGCCGGTGCCCTCACGGACGGGGCGGACCGGCATCTCCATCAGCCTGGCGGCTCCGAGGAATCCCACGTAGGTGGGGGCGGGAGCGAGAACGACGTCCCGTTCGTCGGTGCGCAGGGCGCGCAGCAGGAGAATCATCGCCTCCTGGCAGCCGGTGGTAACCACGACAGCGTCGGGGTCCGCTGCGATGCCCTCGTCGACGGCGAGGTAGCGGACCAGCAGGTCGGTCAGCAGCCCCTTGGTGTGGCCATACTGGAAGAGTGCGGTTCGGCTCTGCTCCGGTGTGTGCCCCAGGTCCTCTTCGAGATGGCGGGTGAACCGGGCCAGGTGGTCGTGGAGCTGGCCCAGATCGTAGAAGTCCTCGTACGGGCGCCCCGCCGCGAATGAGACGGCTTCGGGATATCGCCCGGCGATCTCGTTGAGCAGGGTCATGGAGCCGAGCACCGGATCCGCCAGCGAGCCGTGCAAGTCCTCCAGTCGCAGCCTGGTCGGCTGGAGGGCGGGAACCCCGGCGAGTACCGGGCTGGTCGGGGCAGGCGCGTAGGGCAGGGTCTCGGTCATGGGGCAGCCTCTTCTGCTGGAGTCGGCAGAGACAGGTCGGGGGCAGCGGCCGTCTCCGTCGGGGCCGGATGGAGACCGATGACCAGGGGCACCGCGAGCAGGTTGAGCGCGCCGAGCACCAGCCAGGGCCAGGCAGGTCCCTGGGCGAGGAGCATCGTGAGCAGGGCCGGCGCGAGGGCGTTGCCGAGGGTCCAGGAGAGCTGGAAGGCGCCGAGGTAGCGGCCCTGGATGTGGTCCGGGGCCAGCGAGACGCTCAGCTCGTTGCTGGGCGGCAGGCTGAGCATCTCGGCGACGGTGAAGATCAGCATTGCCGTCAGGAGCCCGGTGGCGACCATCCAGCCGGGCAGTGCGAGGAGCGATCCGAAAACGGTGAACGCGGCGGCATTGACCACACCGGCCAGGGCCAGGACCCGTGCGGGCCGGTGGCGTTCGGCCCAGCGGGCCACCAGGGTTTGGGCGACCGCGACGAAGACCATGTTGCCGACAACGCAGATGCCGATCAGCCACGCGCCAGCGCCGAGCACCTCGGTGGTGTACAGGGCCAGGAGCACCGGGAGCACGCTTGCGGCCAGCACGAAGGCAAGGTTCGCAATGATCAGCCGCAGGTATCGGCCGTCCCGCAGGACCTGCGCGTAGCCGGCCCGGACTCTGGCTTCCGCGTTGCCCTTCGGCGAAGCCGAGGCTGTCTCGGCGGGGGGCGCGGGGTCGGGCTGCCAGCTCGCGATCAGCCAGGCGGCGATCACGAAGGTCAGTGCGTTGACGAGGACCAGGGCCCGCAGGCCGGCACTGCTTTCGAGGGCGACCGCGACGGACGCCACGGCAGAACCGAAGCCCGCGCCGATGTTGCGCAGCGAGCCGATGAAGCCGAACCAGCGGGCCTGGTCGCCCCGGCGGGCGGCCGCCATCATGACCAGGGCCCGACTGGAGGTCCAGTACATGCTGGAACCGGTCTGGACGACCAGCTGGACCAGCACGATCGACCACACCGCGTCGGCGAACAGGAAGCCGGTGAACCCCACCGCCGACACGACGTTGGCACCGAGCACCACCCGGCGGGGTCCGAGCCGGTCGATGAGCGAGCCCGCAAGGACCGGGGTGGGCAGCGCCAGGAGCTGGCCGAGGGAGAGCGCGGCGCCGATCGCGCCGAGGGACAGTGAGGTCGTGGAGGTGAAGTAGACGACGGTGAAGGCGAGGACCAGCCCGTTGCCGAGGCTGTCGAGAACGTTCGCGCCGACGAACCTGCCGTTGCCGGTGACGTCCGGCATGCCCCAGTACGCCAGCAGGCGCCGGCCGTTCACGACCGCTCGAGACTGCCGTGGAAACAGGTGCCCATGGCGGCCCCGTTGGCCTGGCTGATGACGCCGCCCTGAAGGTCGGTCGTCCCCCGGATGAAGGCACCGCCGTAGCCGTACCCGGCGAGGAAGACACCCCAGTTGAGCACCATGGGTTGCGTCGACTCGGTGTCGTCACCGACCGGGAATGCCTCGGCGACCGGCCTGACCCTGCGCTGCACGATGTACGGCCGGCCCGCGCAGGAGTCCAGGGTGCGCTCCCACTGCGCCCGGTCGGTTTCCCAGCCGAGGAGCACGTCGAGTCCCCCGTGCGACCCGGTGGCCTTGATCACGAGCTCCTCGCGGTGCTCCTTCGTGTACGGGATCAGATCGACGAGGGCGCCGTCGACGTGCACCTTCTCCTCGCGCAAGATCCGCGTCCAGGGAAGGAAGCGGTCGATCGTTTCTAGTTCCGCCGCGGTGAAGGCGGCCCGGTTGCGTTCGTCGCTGAGGACTGCGAAGCAGCCCTTGCTACCGTAGACCTCGGGTTCGAGTGCGGTGAACAGCAGCGTTCTGCCCTCTGCGGCCGCGTCGTGGATCGGCTGGAGGAGCGCCGCGTCTTCGGCGGTGACCACGTCGTCGATGCAGTAGAAGCGGTGTACGGCGTCGAGCCTGCGCCCGTTCACCCACAGTCCGTCCGGACGGGATTCGACCTGGCCTACGTGACAGGGGATCGCGTCGATGCCGTACGGCCTCAGCAGTTCGGCCATGGCCGTTAGCCGTAGGCGCAGGTAGGGGAAACTTCCGGGCCAGTCGACCAGACCGATCACCGGACCGTCATCGACGGCCGTGCCTGTGCCGAGTCCTAGGGCAGGCAGGGTCTCCTGCAGCATCTTGACGAGAACCCAGGTGGTGTCGGTGGTGTCCAGTCCGTGGTCCTGGGCGAAGGCGGCCACGTACGGGTCGGCGAGGAGTACGTCATCGATGAGCGGGGTGTCGAAACCGCCCAGCGGGCTGCCGACGTTCAGCTCCAGGATCCGGAAGCCGGACTCCTCCATGTAGAGGTCGGAACGAGCGAAGCGTGGCACCGGGCGGGCCGTGCCGTCCGGGCTCAGGGCCGTGTTGATCTGCCGCTCTGACCAGCCCACGGCACGGGCGAAGGCCCTGATGTCTCCGTCGTAGAGCCGGCCTGGCAGGGAAAGGAGCAAGTCGTAGAGTTCACTGAGGCGGCGGCCGGCCTCCTGCGCCTGAGCGGCTTCCAGGAAGACCGGACGGCTGAGATAGCGGTCCCCGAGGGCGGTGCGCAGTCGCTGTGAGTCCGCGCAGGCCTGGGCGAGGGCGCTGCCGGGGCGTGGCCCGGCGAGGTAGGCCCGGGTGGGTGCGTTCGGCATCAGCTGACCTCCACCGTGACTCGGGCCATGACGGCTTCGGCGGCCGCGTTGACCTGGCCGGTGCTGTCCGCGATGAGGAGGGTGTGGCCGACGCGTGCGTCGTTGCCCTTGCTGCGGACCCCGCCGACCGGGGTGCCGGGTTCCGCGGTGACCGTCTCGACGACATGCGGGGAGGAGCCGATGCCGGTGAGTCCGTTGAAGGTCCCCTCCCGGTAGGAGGTGAAGAAGCGGATCGCGGCTGCCCGGCCGAGCAGCGGTGTCGTCTCGGGCTCGACGCCCGTGACGGCCTGGATGTACGCGCGGGCCTCGTCGATGCCGCAGGCCTCCTTCATCAGGCGGACCACGTGGTCGCCGGGGAGGCGGGCGCCGACCTCGATGATCCGGGCGCTGCCATCGGTCTGGATTTTCAGCTCGATGTGGGCGACGCCGTTGTGCACCCCGAGGGCGCGCAGTGCCTGCTCGGAGATGCTGCGGATGGTGTCCAGAGTGGAGTTCGGAAGGACGGCGGGTACGGTGTGGCCCGTTTCCACCCGGTAGGAGTCCTGTGTGGTGAACTTCTCGGTGACCGGGAGCATCATGACCCGGCCCCGGGAGGCGATCGCCTCCACGCTGTACTCCACGCCGCCCACGTACTCCTGAACGATCACCGTGGTGTCGAGTGCGATGTAGTGCGGAGTCTCCATCGGCCAGGACCGGGCCAGCTCGAAGGCAGCGGCAAGCTGCTCGGGCGCGCGCACCACGGACACGCCCCACGAGGCGGACTGCTCGGCCGGCTTGACGACGAGCGGGTAGTTCTGGCCGTGTGCGGCGATCTGTTCGACCGCCGACTCGTATGTGGAGGCGAGGATCGTCCGGGGCGAGGGCACCTCGAACTGGGCGAACAGCTCGGCCATGACCCTCTTGTTGCGACACCCCAGTGCCCGTACAGGATCGTTGCCCGGGAGTTCCAGTTCGGCGGCCAGCTCCGCGACGAGCGGGCTGAGGAACTCCCAGCCACATAGCACTCCGGACACCTGGTTGCTCCGGCTGTAAGTGGCGAGCTGATCGCGGCATCCGTCGACGTCTGAGAAGTCGGTGAAGACGATGTCTTCCCCGATCAGTTTCTTCAGCTCCGGCGTGTAGAACTTCCGGTAGATGTCCTCGTGCGTGACGACGGTAACCTTCTGGCCGAGGCCGGCGGCTGCGCGGATCAGGTAGGCGCCGGTATTGCCCATGGCCTCCAGCAACAGGAGCCTGCTCATGCCGCCACCTGACCGTTCTCGTCGGGTGTGCGGAACGCGGCCCGAGCCGGGAAGAAGTCGACGAGCATCATGTCGCGGATGGCCCAGGACATGGCCGGACCGGCCTCCACGGCCGAGACCCCGTGGAAGACCCGCCGGTCGTCGATGATCACTGTTTCGAGGGGTTCGGTGAGCAGGGTGCTGAAGATTGGGTTCAGGTCGCGGTCGTAAAGCTGGGAGTGGCCGCCCTTCACGTTGTCGCGGCAGATGAGCACCTGCGCGACGAAGTGATGGCCGTCCTCGTGGATGCCCTCCGGGGCGGGTTGGCCGGCCGCGTCCCGGGTGGCGGTGATTCGTATCTGGTGGATTCCGAGGGTGCCGCCTACCAGGTCGAAGCTTCCGGGAAGCTGTGCGGCCAGTTCCCGGACCAACGCGGCCAGCACCGGCGAGGTGGCGACGGCGTCCTCGACGGCCTCGAATTTCCTGGCAACGCCGCCATGCAGGGGGTTCACGTCGAGTGACTGGTGGAAGGCCCCGTGTGCGATGCGTACGAGCCCCTCTCCGGTCAGCCGGAACTCGCTGTAGCGGCGGCGGCGGTAACTGGCACCGTCCTCGAGGTAGGCGTCGACGGGCATGTCGTGCCAGGACTCGCGGAACAGCTTCAGCTCGCTGTGTGCGTTTTCACCGAGTGCGTCGAGGACGTGCGCCGCGGACAGATGGACGTACGGCTTGGGCATGGGGGATTGACCTTTCGCTTGCGCGGTGTATCGGTGCGCGGGGACGGCGGGCCGCCGGGGCTGGGCGTCAGCGGACGGCCTGTGCGGACGGGCTCGTGAGCAGCTGCTTGAGCTGCTGGGCCATGTCCGCCGAGAGCACGTCGTACTTGGCGTTCAGCGAGGCCATGGACTCCAGGAAGGCATCCTCGGACCCGTACTCGCACGTGGCTATCATCAGTCCGCCGTATTCCTTGCCGTCGACCACGAGCGTCGGAGTCACCTGGACCACGTCCACCTGAGCCGCGGCAGCGGCGGTGAACGCGTCGGTGACGTTGTTCACCGGGAACTCGAGGGACCAGCGGCGGCGTTCCAGCACCGGTTCCGGCTGTGGCCCCCACGTTCCGAGGAGGATGTCGGTCATGGCCAGATAGCTGTTGCGCCCGGAGGCGGCAATGCCCAGAGCGGTCGCGCCCGAGACACGCGGGTTGATCTCCAGCACGTAGTAGGTGCCGCCGCTGTAGATGATGTCCAGGTTGATCACGCCGGTGATTTCCATGCCGGCACACAGCTTCTTCAGCTTCTCGGCCACCGGCAGGAACGCTGCGTCGTCGGCTGCGCGCGGCGCTGAGGAGCGCAGTTCCCAGAAAGCGAAGGTCGGCTCGCCGCCGGTCGGCCCGGTGAAGCACAGCGGCTGCACAGCGTACTTGCCGTCGGCGCCGACCAGCTCCACGGTGCACAGCTCGCCCGCGATGCACTGCTCCATGACGAAGTTGCCCTCGTCGGGGTCGGCCAGGTACTCCTCCAGGCCGGCCCGGTCCCGGATGAACCGAATGCCGTTGCCAGAGCTGCCCCAGACCGCCTTGGTCAGCAGCGGATAGCCGATCTGCTCGGCCTTCCAGCGGATGATGTCGGCATACACGGGGATGTCCTCGCCGCCGTTTTTCAGCAACGTGCCGTCGATGAGCATGCCGGCGGGGGTGTCCAGGCCGTAGTCGGCGAGGATCTTCTTGGTTTCCCACTTGTCAGCCAACAGCCGGCCCGGCTCCAGGCCGTTGGTGACCATGGGGATCCCATGCGTGGCCAGTTTCTCCTTGACCACTGCGTCGCGCAGTCCGGCCTCGTCGGGGAAGGAGAGGGAGACCACGCCGTCGGCGCCCCAGGCCAGGATCCGCTCGACGATCTCGTCGGGGCGGGCGTTGTCGGGGAGCTTCTCCCAGCTGCCGCCGGGGAAGTCCTGCGCTCCGCACTCGCCGTCGGTGAAGAAGATCCGTGCCTGGGTGGTGCCGTCGGCGGTGACGGTGCGGGAGATCTCAGGGATGTACGGTCCGGCGCGCGAGATGGGGATGGACCGGATGTAGGCGATGCGCTTGATGTCCGACTCGGTCATGTGACTACTCCAGTTCGACGGTGAGGTTGGCGACGGCGGCGTCGGCCGCCTTGTTGACCTTTTCGGGGGTGCGGGCGCGGAGCATCACGTATCCGACGCGGCCGTCGTTGTCGCCGGGACCGCGTACCTCGTCGTGTGGGTTCGGGTAGACGGCGATGCGGTGCACCTGCGGGGACCGGACCAGGCCGTCGATGCTCTTGAAGCGGCCGGCCCTGGGCGGGACGAAGAAGCGGATGGCCGCGGCCTCGTCCTTGGTCGGTGTCAGCTCGGGTGTGATGCCGAGGGCAACCTGGATGAACGCCCGGGCCTCGTTCACGCCGCTGGCCAGCCGGATCAGCTCCGGGACCCGGTCGCCGGGCAGCCGGGCACCGACCTCGATGATCTTCGCGTGGCCCCCGGGAAGCAGCTTGAGTTCGGTGTGCGCGACGCCGTCGGTGATGCCGAGGGCCCTGACCGCGGCAATGGTCGTGTCGTACAGCGTCCGGGTGTCCTCGTCACTGAGCGCGGCGGGCACCGTCTGGCCGGTCTCGGCCCGGAACACCCCGTCGGTGGTGAACTTCTGCACCACTGTCAGCGGAATCACCCGGCCCTGGTATGCCACGCTCTCGACGCTGTATTCGACACCGCCGACGTACTCCTGGATGAGGACGGTGGTGTCCAGGGGGAAGCCATGCGGGGACTCGAACGGCCATCCCTGCGCGCCTGCGAAGGCAGCCGGGAACTCGTCCGGCCCGTCGACCACCGACACTCCCCAGGAGCCGGCCTGTTCGGCAGGCTTGACGACGACCGGGTACTCCAGGCCGCTCGCGGCGAGCGCGGAAATGGCCGACTCCAGGTCCGCTGCCAGGAGAGTGCGCGGTGCCGGTACTCCGTGTTCCTCGAACAGGCCCGCCATCACCCGCTTGTTGCGGCAGCCCGCGGCGCGCTCCGGATCGTTGCCCGGGAGACCGAGTTCGGCGGAGAGCCGGGCGGCGAGCGGGGTCAGGAACTCCCAACAGCCGACCACTGCGTCGATCCCTTCGGCGCGGGCGTACGCGGCCAGATCCTTCAGAGCACCGTCCTGGTCCGAGAAATCCGTGAAGACCGTAGCGGCGATCTTCTGCTTCAGGGCTGGGGAGTAGCTCTCGTAGATCTCCCGGTGAGTGGCGACGACGACTTCCACACCGAGTTCACGGCCGGCGTCGAGGAGGTCCTCCGCGGATCCCATCGCCTCGATGAGTAGTACTTTCCTCATGCCTGTTCTCCAGTGATCATGTCGGGTGTGGAATCGCCCAGGGCTATGTCGTGCGGCCGCAGGGGGATACGGGTCAGTGCGAGGCCGGTGGCAGCGCGGACTGCCGCGACGATGGCGGGAGTGGCCGAGAGAGTGGGGGCCTCGCCGGCGCCGCGGACCCCGTAGGGGGAGTGCGGGTCGGGATGCTCGACGATGTCGAGCTTCATCCGTGGCACGTCCAGGGCGGTGGGAATCAGGTAGTCGGTGAAGGAGGCGTTTTGGACGAGGCCGTCCTCGACGAGGATCTCCTCCATCAGCGCCAGGCCCAGACCCTGGGCGGAACCGCCGTGCATCTGGCCCTCGAGCCCGTCGCAGTTGATGATCCGGCCGACGTCCTGCACCGCGTCGAGAGCCACCACACGGACCAGCCCGAGTTCGGCGTCCACGTCGACCACGGCCCGGTGCAGGCACATGATCAGCTGGACGTGCGAGTCACCGAGGCCGGTGAGCGGGTCCACCGCACTGGTGGGGCGGTGGTGGTACTCCCGGGTGACGTCGACCCTCTCGCCCTCCAGGACATCCGCGAGGTCCGCAAGGACGCCATCGAGCCCGGACACCAGCTTGCCATCCGAGAGGGAGAGGTCGCCTGCGGCCCGGGGTGGCAGCCCCAGACATCGCACGGCCAGTGCGAACAGTTCGTCTAGGGCCGCCTCGCAGGCGGCTTTCACCGCACCGCCGGTCATATAGGTCTGACGGGAGGCGGAGCTGCCGCCGGCGTCGCCGACGCTGGTGTCCGCGGGTTGCAGCACGATCCGTTCGATGCCGAGCTCGGTACGGGCGATCTGTGCCTCGACGGTGAGGAGGCCTTGACCGACCTCGGCGGCGGAGGTGTGCAGGTAGGCGGTCGGCTGGCCGTCGGCCAGGGCCAGGACGACGCGGGCGGTGGAGTAGTCGTCGTCACCGCCCGAGAAGCAGGCGTTCTTCATGCCGGCGCCGTAGCCGATGCCGCGTACGACGCTGTCGGCGCGAGTGGAGCCGGACAGCCCGCCGGGCAGGTCCCGGGGGTCGGCTTCCGCCGGGAGTGGTGCGGGCAACGGGATCGACTCGATGCGGTCGAGGAGTTCGCTGAACGGCTGCGGACCGTCGACCACTTGCCCATTGGCGATCCGGGAACCCGGTCCGATGGCGTTGATCCGGCGGATCTCCAGCGGCGACAGGCTGAGCTCGGAGGCGAGCCGGTCCATCATCGACTCATAGGCGAAGCAGCCCTGTACTCCGCCAAAGCCCCGCATCGCGCCGCAGGGAGGGTTGTTGGTGTACACGCCGTACACGTCCACGGCGATGTTCGGAATCTCGTACGGGCCCAGGCACAGGGAGGATCCGATGCCGACCACGCCGGGGGTGGCGGAGGTGTAGGCGCCGCCGTCGAAGATGATGTCGACGTCCGCGTAGACGAGCTTGCCGTCGCGGGTGGCTCCGTACTCGTAGCTGAGCCGGGCGGGATGGCGGTGTACGTGGCCGACGAACGATTCGTCCCGCCGGTAGGACATTTTCACCGGCCGCGCGGTGGCCAGGGCCAGCAGCGCCATGTGGATCTGTACGGAGATGTCTTCGCGTCCCCCGAAGGCTCCGCCCACCCCGGCCAGGACCAGGCGGACACCGTTTTCCGGGAGGTCCAGCACCGGCACGACCTGCCGCTTGTCGTGGTGCAGCCACTGCGTGGAGACGTACAGGTCGAGGCCACCATCTGCGTCGGGGACCGCCATGCCGGATTCGGGCCCGAGGAAGGCCTGGTCCTGCATGCCGATCTCGAAATCAGCGGTGATGACAACGAGGTCGTCCCGGGTGCGAGCCGTGCCGGTGTCGCCGAACCGGATCGGCTGGTGTCGGACCAGGTTGCCCCCGGGATGCAGATGCGGCTGGTCGGGGTCGAAGGCGGCGAGCCGGGGATCGGTTAGCGGCCTTCGCACCTCGAAGTCCACCTCGATCAGCGCCAGCGCACGGCGGGCCGTCTCGGGGTGGTCGGCGGCCACGAGCGCGATGGGCTCGCCCTCGTAGCGCACCTCGTCGATCGCCAAGACCGGCTGGTCACGGCGTTCCAGGCCGTAGTACTTGCGGCCCGGGACGTCCTCGTGGGTGAGGACCGCGAAGACGCCGGGCAGGGCCCGGGCCCTGCCCGTGCTCAGGGAAAGTATCCGGGCGCTGGGGTGGGGGCTGCGCAGTGTGGCGCCCCAGAGCATGCCGTCGGCGGATAGGTCCGAGGAGTACGCGAAGGTCCCGTCGACCTTTTGGTGGCCGTCCGGTCGTCGGGGGCGGCCGCCGATGCCGATCGTCTGGCGCACGGTGACCGCATCGGGGGCACCCACAGGGGTGGAGCTCATGGAATACCTCATCCACGGAGTTGGCGGCTCGGATCTGCGCATGGTGCGCACACCCCGCGGGCACAGGGCGCCCGGAGGTGACAAGGGAGGAATCAGAGCCGGTGCTCGGAGTCGATCTGTCGCAAGGTGCCCGTCTTCGCGCGCATCACGAGAGAACGGGTTGTGGCGGTGCTGGCGCCGAAGCGCACGCCGTCCAGCAGTTCGCCCCTGGTGATGCCTGTCGCGGCGACGAACACGTTGTCGCCCTTACCAGATCGTCGGTGGTGAGGACGCGCTGCAGGTCATGGCCGGCGTCCTTGGCACGCTGCCGTTCGTCCGCACTCATGGGGTGCAGGCGGGTCTGGATGACGCCCCCCAGGCATTTGACGGCGCAGGCGGCGATGATTCCTTCGGGTGCCCCCCGGTTCCCAGCAGCAGGTCGGCGCCCGGGCCTTCGCGGGCGGCGAGTACGGCGCCGGCTACGTCCCCGTCGGCGATCAGCCTGACGCGGGCGCCGGCCGCCCGGATGCTGCGGATGAGGCCCTGGTGGCGGGGCCGGTCCAGTACGACGACGGTGAGCTGTTGCGGGGTGCGTGCCTTGGCACGGGCGACACGGCGGATGTTGACCGAGACCGGTGCGTTGATGTCGACGAACTCTGAGGCCTCGGGTCCGGTGACGAGCTTGTCCATGTGGTAGACGGCGCCCGTTCCCATCGCTGTCAGGGACGTTCCATCGACCGGGTCGACGGCCACGTCGCAGGCGGGGCCGGTGCCGTCGCCCATCGTCTCTCCGTTGAAGAGCATGGGAGCCTTGTCCTTCTCTCCCTCGCCGATGACGACTACACCGTTCATCGAGACGGTGGCGAGCAAGGCGCGCATCGCCTGTACGGCAGCGGCGTCCGCGCCGTTCTTGTCTCCTCGGCCCGCGCATCGTGCGGCTGCCATCGCTCCGGCTTCGGTTGCACGGACCAGCTCAAGTGCGAGATTGCGGCCCGCTGTTGGCGCGGGGGCGCCTAATGGGTGGGTCGGTTGCTCGGGTCCTGCAGGCGGGGTGTTCCGCCATCTGGGCATGGCTGTGGTGCTCATGTGCTGTAAGGGCTCTCTTCTATGCCGGTCAGGCAGGTTCCGCCGCGCCCCTCAGGGGCAGTACCGGTGGATCGCCACGGTCGGTCATGGTTGAACGATCATCAGCAACAGACTGGGTGCTGCCGGGACGGGTCTTCGCCGCGAGCCGGTGCCTGCAAGGCACAGGGCTGTGGGTGCGGCGGCCGGGGGAGTTGCTAGCGCCGGGTTCCGTTTCGCGCCGGTCTTCCAGCCGGCCGAGCGCTCGACTGTGCCGCCTGACGTCTGGTCCGATGCGGCCTTGCACGGTGTCCCTGACGATTCGTCAAACTGGAACAGGACATGCCGGTTGGGATTTGAAGCCTCATAGCGAACCCCCCGTGGTTCTGTGCATGAGCCGATGACGCTAGCCGCAGATGTGGCTCTCGATCGCCTTTGAAACCGCGCTATCTCAGTCACCGAGACGGCCTTGTTGTATCCTCCAATTCGATCCGCGAGACAGCTTTCTGCTTTGTAGTTTTCAACCCTATCGGACGACGTGGGATTACCCATCTACTTGATGGTGCGTCCAGCCCGGGCCTTCCTTCAGCGCCGCAGTAGCGCGAATGACCCAGGGCCTCTTCTTTGGATCGCATTGCCATGGGGGTGCCACTCCCCGGGGGCATGGCCACTTCCGCTTTCCCTTCTCTCGGGCAGCAGCCGGTAGCACCTACCGCAGGAGTCCGGCCCGTGGATGTGCCGCGTCCCGACCTCGCACACTGCAGCAAAGGATTTCCACGTGAGTGCGATCCGCGATGAACTCGCCAGCCACATAAAGCAGGGAGTTATTCCGCCTTTCAACTATGCATATCCGTCGCGCAGCGCATACCGACCCCTCAACGGTGCATGGAACATCAAGGACATCTGGGATGAGGACCTGAAACGCCATCCCATCCCGGAGCTCAACCTCTACCTCCATGTGCCGTTCTGTCGGTACAAGTGCGGTTTCTGCAACCTTTACACCGTGATCTCTGAGGACATGGACGTCTATGACGCCTACATGGACGCCCTGTGTACGCAGATCCGCGATCACGCCGAAATCATCCAGGCCCGCCGTCTGCGCACGATCTACATCGGCGGCGGCACGCCCAGCCTCCTGAGCCCCAAGCACTTCGAACAGCTCTTCGCCACCTTCGACGAGGTCTACCCGAACTGGCGCTCCACGGTGGAGGAAGTGGCCATTGAGGCCACTCCGGACTCCATCGTCAAGGAACCCGGCACCCTGGAAGCCCTCATCGCGATGGGTCTCACCCGCGCGAACATCGGCATCCAATCGCTGGTTCCGGCCGAGATCCGCGAGGCCGGCCGCGGCCAGGCCAACGAGCAGGTGATCCGCAGGGCTATCGAGATCACTCGCGAGAAGCAGCTGCCGAACCTCAGCACTGACCTCATCATGGGCTTCGCCGGCCAGAGTCCGGAGAGCTGGCGGCACTCCGTGGACGAGCTGACGGCCCTCGCGCCCGAGACCATCAGCACGTACTTCCTGACAGTGCGGCCCGACGCCTGGTTCTCCAAGACCGGCTCGTACCAGTACATGTGGAATCCGGACCTCTACGAGCGTTACGACTACGCGAATGCCAAGTTCCGTGAGGCCGGATACATCCAGGAGTCGAACGTCCGCTACAAGAAGCTCGGCCGCGGCGGGTACCAGCAGAAGGTGCTCACCTTCCACGGCGTTCCGCTGCTGGGGCTAGGGGCTGGAGCCCGCAGCTATACCAGCTCGGTCGACTACATGGTCGGCAGTGTCAAGCCCAGCCTCACCGAGGTCGCGGACTACATCCACAAGGCACGCAAGCACGAGCTGACCCCGCAGACCGGCTTCGTCCTGGACGACGAGGAGATCATCCGCAAGCGCCTGGTCCTGGACACCTTCGACCTGGACCTGCACGAGCTGGACCGGTTCGGATACCGGGAGAAGGCCCACCTCTTCGAGCCCGTGCTTGCCGCAGGCGAAGAACTGGGACTGCTACGCCGTCTGCCGACCGACCGCATCCAGCTCACTGCGGACGGCTTCAAGTACCGCGACATCCTCTCCTGGATGTTCTTCTCCAAGAACGTCATCGAACTCGACCGCGAGTACTACGAGAAGCTGCACCAGCAGAACAAGCGGGCACAGAAGCACATGGGCGGAGAGCCCATCCGCATCTCCGGTCTGAAGACCACCGCAGTCTGATATGCCGGTCGGCCACCCGTCCCGACACCCCCTCATGAAGTGAGGGTGCGTCCACCCTGATTCGGGAACATCTGATCCACCGCTGCCTCGGTCCATTCCGGTACCCCCTTCCCGGGATGCGCCGGGGCAGCGGTGGATCATGCACGCCTTAGGCGGCCCGTATTCCGTTTACTCATTCGCTCACACGACGGACCAGGTAATTCCATGCGCTTCCTCTCGGACCATCCCATTCCGTACGACCTGACGTACAACGATCTCTTCATGGTTCCCAACCACTCGGCCGTGGGTTCCCGTCTGTCGGTGGACCTGTCGAGTTCCGACGGAACAGGAACGACTATTCCACTTGTTGTCGCCAACATGACGGCGGTGGCCGGCAGGCGAATGGCGGAAACCGTGGCACGCCGCGGCGGCATCTGTGTGATACCACAGGACATTCCCGCCGAGTACGTGGCCGAGGTCGTCTCCTGGGTCAAGAGCCGACATCTGGTGCATGACACCCCGGTGGCTCTCACCCCGGAGGCCACCGTGGGAGAGGCCCTGTCGCTGCTCCCCAAGCGGGCACACGGCGCCGTCATCGTCGTAGAGGCCGACCGGCCCGTTGGTATCGCCACCGAATCCGATCTCCAGGGAGTGGACCGGTTCACCCAGCTGCGTGAGGTCATGTCCTCCGAACTCCTCACACTGCCCGATGACATCCAGCCGCGCGACGCGTTCAACCTGCTCCACGAGAGCCGCCACCGGCTGGCTCCCGTGACCGACAGCGACGGCAGGCTCAGCGGCATCATCACCCGCGCGGGTGCATTGCGCGCCACCGCATACCGACCCGCGGTGGACGCCGGCGGCCGACTACGGATCGCCGCCGCGGTCGGCATCAACGGGGATGTGACCCTGAAGGCCAAGCGACTGCTGGACGCGGGGGTGGACGTCCTCGTCGTCGACACCGCCCACGGCCACCAGGAAAAGACCCTGGACGCACTCCGAGCGGTACGCGCCCTGCGCCCGCAGGTACCCGTCGTCGCGGGCAACGTGGTCACCGCCGCCGGTGTGCGCGACCTCGTCGCCGCGGGCGCCGACATCGTCAAGGTGGGAGTGGGCCCTGGCGCGATGTGCACCACCCGGATGATGACGGGCGTCGGCAGGCCTCAGTTCTCCGCCGTCCTCGAGTGCGCCGAGCAGGCCCGGGAACTGGGCAAGCACGTATGGGCCGACGGTGGGGTACGCCACCCCCGGGACATCGCCCTCGCCCTGGCCGCCGGTGCCTCCAACGTGATGATCGGCTCGTGGTTCGCCGGGACACACGAATCGCCGGGCGACATTCACCTCGACCTGGACGGCCGCCGCTACAAGGAGAACTTCGGCATGGCATCAGCCCGGGCTGTGGGTCACCGCACCGCCGAGGAGTCTTCCTTCGACCGCGCTAGGAAGGCGTTGTTCGACGAGGGCATTTCCACTTCCCGCATGTACCTCGACCCGAAGACTCCCGGGGTCGAGGACATCATCGACGAGATTGTGGCCGGGGTCCGCAGCTCATGCACGTACGCGGGCTCGGCCACGCTCGACGAGTTCCGCGAACGCGCCGTCGTCGGTGTCCAGAGCGCGGCCGGATACGCGGAGGGCAAGCCCCTGCATACCAGCTGGTAGCAGGCGGACCGGCCGCCTTGGCCGGTCGTGTCTTCTGGAAGGAGATCGCTTTGTTGAGTGCGCTTGGCCTCGACAGCGAGGCCGAGACCGTCTACCGCACCATGTTGTCCCACCCGGGCCTGGGCATTTCGGGCATCGCATCGGAACTGGGAGTCTCAACCGATCGGATCCGCCGGGTGTTCGACGATCTGGCCCGTATGGCGCTGATAGCCCAGGGAAGCGGTGCAGGGTCCAGCGGATACGCGGTGAGTCCCGATGTCGGCCTGACCAGCCTGCTGGCCAAGCAAGAGGAGGAGTTGGCGGAACGCCAGAAGGATCTGGCTGTCACGAAGGGAACCGTCGCCCGGATCCTCGCTGACTGGGATCAGTTGCAGACGACCCGGCGCCGTCCGGATGTCGACCAGTGGAACGGGATCGAGGAGATCCGGTACAGGATCGGCGAGCTGGCCCGTGTGTGCAAGGGAGAGCTCATGGCCTTTGCGAACGGCGGACCGCAGACCGTACGGACCATGGAGGCCAGCAAACCACTGGATCGGGAGCATCTGGAGCGTGGTGTGCAGATGCGCACCGTCTATCTCGCCAGCATCGTCAACTCGACTGCGACCGTTGAGTACGCGCGATGGCTGGTGTCGATGGGTGGGTCGGTGCGGACGAGCACCTCGCTCCCGATGAGGATGACGATCTACGACCGTCAGACCGCCGTCGTACCAACAGACCCCGACAACGCCACGGTCGGGGCACTCGTCCTGCGTGGATCCGGCCTGGTGGCAGCGTTGTGTGCACTGTTCGAGCACGTCTGGCAGGAAGCCACTCCGATGGACGCGCACAGCCAGAAGCACTCTGGTTCCGGGCTGGCGAGACAGGCCCATGCCGTACTCGGACTGCTGGCCCAAGGGCACACGGATGACGTGGTGGCCCGCAAGTTGGGGGTCTCGGTACGCACCGCTCGGCGGATCACCGCCGAGCTCATGGATCATCTCGGCGCCCGGAGCCGGTTTCAAGCGGGAGTCATCGCCGGCGAGCGCGGCTGGCTCCAGGGAGGGAACAAACCGCCACACCACTAATAGTTGAGGGGCAATAAAAGAACCAAGACGCAACGTGTGCAATGAACTCGTGCCTGCGGCTGGACCCCGTGTCCGGTCGGAGGCACGTTTTCGTCTTTCCGCGCAGACTGATCCGCTGTCACCGGACCGGTGCGGCGCCGGGGCTCAGCAGCACACGCTCGGCCAATACGGGGACCAGGTCCGCACCACAGCGCCGGACATCCCAGCCGGTCAGCTGTCGCGCGCCTGCCAGGCAGCGGCGCGCGAGCTGTTCAGCCGCAACCTCCGCGAGTGCCAGCCGGGGCCTGAGGAAGAACATCACCAGATCCGCGCCCCGCACATCGCACGAAGCGTAGATGTGTTCCAGACCGTCGAGCGGGTCGGCATGCACCCAGAACAGGTCCGACAGCAGAGACGCGCTCATCGGTGACGCACCTGAGCTGCGACCGGCGCCAAGGCGCACCGTAACGATGTACACGGATCAGCCCCAGCCATTGGTGAGCTTGATGGCGTTCGCGGGGGTCGAAGTCGCGGCCTCGGCGGCCTGCGCGGTGCCGGCCGAGACGGTGAGGGAGACGATCAGCGCGAGCAGGGCGGCGGTCACGGTGCGGCGGGCGGAAAAGGCGCCGTTTTTGTTCATCGAAATTCCCTTTCAACATGTAGCACAGGAAACAGCGTGTTGCTCTGATCGAGTTTCGGAGCGGCCTTTTTTATGAGCCGCTCCTGATGCATTGAATTCTTGCCCATCGAGCCCACCATGTCAGCAATCTGAGCTGTCAGGGTCCTGCAATGGCAGTCTTCTGCCTCGCCCGGTTCCGCTCGCGGAGTCCGCCACTCCAGCAACTTCGCAGGTCAGATGGGGTAGGCGCCGGGCAGCGGGCCGGTGTCGACAGTCATCCGCCCCGAGCATTGCGTCACTCCACCGCGTGCCGGACACTCCTCGAACTGCAGGGTCCTGCCGGCGCAGGAACCTGACATCGACTCGCATCGACTTTTCCCGTTTCACGGACGAGACTCGCTGGCATCGGAAAGAGCGGCCTCGAATTACCGGAATCGGTGACTCGGACTACTTACTAAAGAGGAAAAGCCATGACTCAGCTTTTGATTGCTGCGGGCGGCGGCGGCGACGTTATCGGGACGACGCTCGTGCACAGTGCACTCCACGGCGACGAACCCGCCGTGGTGCTCAGCTACTCGTGGGAGCGCCTGGTGGTCGACCCGATTCCCGGCCCTCGTTCGGACCGCGACTTCTCCGGCCTGGGCGCCCTGACCCCCCACCTCACGGAAATCACCGCACGCAGTACCCCCATCGCGCCGGCCGGGTCCACCCTCCCCCGACTGGCCGCCGAGCTCCCCATCACGCTGGGCCTGTTGAACCCGTACGGTGGAGTACGGGGGCTGGCTCGCCAGATCGCGCAAGCAGCACAGCGGTACGGGGCCTCAGAGGTGAAGGTCGTCGACATCGGCGGCGACGTCTTCGCGCGGGGTGACGAGCCCACGCTGCTGAGCCCGCTCCCGGACGCCCTGGTGATGGCCGCGTGCGCCACCGCCGGGGTCAACGCCAACCTGTACCTCGCCGGCCCTGGGCTGGACTGCGAGATCCCCGAGCAAGATCTGCTGCCCGCCATGGGCGACGACTGGTTCGCGCTGACCGACCTTGACACCCACAGCGTGGACCACGTCTTCAACTGGCACCCGTCCGAGGCCAGCGCGCTGCTGGCAGCTGCCGCGCGTGGACTGCGCGGCAGCTGCGTCGTCCGCGACACCGGGCTCCCGGTCAACCTCACCGATGCCAGCGCCAGGGTCTACCGGATCAGCACAGAGCGAGTCCTCCAGCGCAACAGGCTTGCCCGGGAGCTGTACCTCTCGGGCAACGGAAGTCTAAAGGCCGCCGAGCAGATCAGTCTCGACGTCTGCGGCTTCTCCGAGCTCCAGCGGGAACGCGACCGCGCACTTCGACTGCACGAGGCCGGTTCCCCCGACGGCTCGGTCGAAGAGGCCCTGCGCCGCATAGACACTTGGCTGGAGCGGCTGCAAGAGCAGCACCAGCAGGCCCGCTACGTTACCTACAGGGCCGCCGCCGAAGGTCTGGGCCTGACCGGCGGCGCTGCTCGTCGGCTGCGCGATCGGCTGATCGTCGAACGGCCTCGTCAGTACGCGGCTCCGTTGCTGTCTCTGCCAGGCTAAGAACTCCTACAGTACGTGAAAGAGGACGGTCCCATCAGCGAGGAAGCGAGCGCATCCGGGCTCGCGGAGCCGGCGCCAAGGACAAGCTGACCACCGCGGATCGAGTCCTGGCCGGCGTTCTCTACCTGCGCCAACTCGGAACCCGAGACCTGATCGCCCAGCTCTTCGGCGTCAACGGCAGCACCATCACCCGGGCCGTTCACCACATCCAGCCCCTACTCGCCGACCACGGCTACACCGTTCGACCCTCGACAGCCAGGTTCCGCACACCCGCCGACGTCACCGCGTTCCTCACGAACAGCAACACCACGGAGATCACGTCAGCATGTTGATTCTCTGCGAGCCCTTGGCTGCTGGAGACGTCATGACGAAGGCGGGTCGGCGGGCGCCGCCCCGGCTCCACCCTGCCGAGATGACTAGACCAGGGCGCTTCTTTCACATCTTGCCGGACGCTGGCACCCTGCCGCTGTGGAAACCTACTTCGATCCCGTGCCCCTCCTCGGTGACGCGCGCATGTCGTTCCGTGGTGAGTGGGCGGACCGGAAGTGGATGAACGTCCCGGGCCCGTTCTACGGTGCCGACACCGACAACTGCGGTACCGGCCGGATCCACGCACCGGAACTTGTGCTCTACGAAGTCAGGTATTTCGCCGAGTACGTCTACCGTCAGCCGCGGACGACGGAAGAGCTCTGGCAGCGGGTCGGTGCTGCAGAGGACGATCCGATGATGGGCTACGGCTACGGCTACGGCTACGGCTGCGACGGTGACGTGCACTGGACACCGACAGCTGTCCGGGAGTGGTGGCGCGACCGGGGCCGCATCCGGGAATACCTGGCAATTCAACGCCGCAGGTTCGAGGCCGATGACGTGAAGTCGGGGCAGCGCACGCCGGCTGCCGCCCGCGACTACGCCGCGTACCTCGCCGGCGACCTCGTCCCGCACCTGCGTGCCTACCTCTTCTGGCTCGAGGACGGCGCTCACCGACGCCGACAGAGGTGCTCCCGCAGCTGTAGGGGCTGTTACTGAGCTTTGCGGGTTGTCGTCGGGGAGTGACGGTTCATGATCCCTGCGGTATGCCGGTGATATGCGTTATCCGGAGGGTGGGGGCCTGACCGCTGAGCGTCGGGCGTTTCGTGAGGGGATCCGGCTTCAGGCCGGTGGGCGGTTCGCGGCGGGTGAGAAGACCGCGGTGATCGGCATGGAGGCCTTGCGCTCCGCGGGCCCGGCGAACTCCCCGACCATCACCGATGCCCAATTCGCCGCGCTGGAGGAAGAACTCGGCACGGGCCCCTCAGCGCAGGGCTTCGACGATGAGCGGTGGACGCTTGCCCGGGTCCAGACGGTGATCCGCCGTCGGCTGCAAGTGACTCTCTCGGTGCCGACGGTGTGGCGGCTGCTGAAACGGCACGGCTGGTCCTGGCAGGCACCCGCCCGCAGAGCACTCGAACATGACGAGCACGCGGTCGAGCTGTGGAAGAAGGAGGTGTGGCCAAAGGTAAAAGCCTCGCGGCGGCCTCCGGGGCATGGATCGTCTTCGAGGACGAGGCCGGATTCTCCATGACGCCGCCCCGCGCCCGCACCTGGGGCCGGCGCGGACACACCCCCGTCATCCGCGTCCGCGGCCGCTCCCGCCGCCGGACCTCGGTCGCCGCACTGTGCTGCTACAAACCCGGCGAGAAGAGCCGTCTCATCCACCGTCCCCGCAACCATCTCCTGCTCAAGGGCGCCCGCAAGAGCTTCTCCTGGCAGGACTATCGCGACCTGCTGGTGAGGGCCCATATTCAGCTCGGCGGCCCCATCGTGGTGGTCTGGGACAATCTCAACACCCACCTGGCCGCCGGGCTGAAACGCTACGAGGCCGAACACGACTGGCTCACCACCATCCGCCTCCCGGCATACGCACCAGACCTGAACCCGGTTGAAGCCGTCTGGTCTCTCGTGCGCAGAGCCACGGCCAACACCGCCTTCGACACCCCCGACGACCTCGACCGCAAACTCCGCCGCGAGTTACGCAGAATCCAGCTCCGACCCCACCTCATCGACGGCTGCCTCACCGCCACCGGCCTGGCTATCAACCCACCGACCCCGCCCTGAAATCCTCAGTAATGCGGGGAGCTGCTTCAGGTGCC
Organism: Streptomyces sp. NPDC048383; assembly: GCF_040651775.1. NCBI lineage: Bacteria > Bacillati > Actinomycetota > Actinomycetes > Kitasatosporales > Streptomycetaceae > Streptomyces > Streptomyces sp. NPDC048383. Next base: position 43,322 of record NZ_JBEZKS010000039.1, on the reverse strand, counting down.
GACCCCGGCCACGATGCCCCCGGCCGGCGCGGACGGACTTCCGTACATCGACGTCGCCACCCTCATCGGCACCATCGTTGCCGACCAGGTCGAAGTCACCCTCGACGACGGCATCGACTACCTCATCGCCGACCTGGCCGGCGACCCGCTGTGGCAGAACCAACCGCCCACCATCGACCCCAACCTCTATATTCTGGCCGGTTTCGACCACTGCCACCTCGACATCGTCCGCGTCTACCTCGACCACGACCACCGCACCATCGGCATCGACCTCGCCGACACCACCCGTGAACCCCGCACCGTCGGCTGGTGGGCCTCCACCAAACTCGCCGCCCTCCTACGCCCCGAGGACACCACCACCCTCGCCGCCCACCAGGTGCACGCCGCAACCGACCCCCTGTGCGATGCCATCTACGACCTCACCCCCTGGGCCTGACCGACACCACGGGCCGACTGCGCACCGTGACCCTGCGCCCCGACCAGGCCCGATACGTCGCCAAGCACCTCACCGCGGCTGATCCCGGGCACCTACGGGCCGGCGTGAAGTTCACAACCGCGTGGAGTGCGTACCGACCCGCTCGCCTGACCCGCACGCAGCTACAGGCCGCGCTCAAGCGGGCCGGCGGTTGGCGGGGTATCGCAGCCGAAGCCGAGCGGCTCCACGAGGTCTTCCGGGCCGACTGGGTCCATCAGCCGTCGCTGGTCGAGGACGCGCTCGGTAAGCAGATGCTCACCCTCTTGGTCCAGCTGGAGGCCGCCTGCACCGCCACCGACAACCTGGCCGAGGCGGTCGAGGAGGTGTTCCCTCAGCACCCGGAAGCTGAGGCCATCCTCAGCTTCCCCGGCCTCGGCACCCAGCTCGGCGCCCGGGTACTCGCCGAGATCGGCGACGACCGGCACCGCTTCGCCGACGCCCGCGGCCTCAAGGCATACGCCGGCGCCTCGCCCATCACCCGGGCCTCCGGCAAGAAATCCAGCATCACCCGCCGCTAGGACCTGTCCGGCCGATCATGGTTCCGGTTGCTGGGGCACGGCGGGGCTTCAGTCTGTCGAGGTCATGGTCGGCCCGCGATGTCGTGTGCCAGGGTGACGGTATGGATTGGCAGTCTGAGAGCCCGGAACTCTGGGCGTTCCTGGAGTCCCTGCACTGTGGCGACATCTTGTCCGGCACTGTTGCGGCAATCGAGCGGTTCGGGGTCTTCGTGGCCCTGGACGACGGGCCTGCCCACCCGCTCTTCCCCGGTGTCGGGTTCATCGTCATCCCCGAACTGTCATGGCGGCACATCGACGCCCCCACCGATGTCGTTCAGGTAGGCCAGCGTGTTTCGTGCGAGTTCCTCCAGTTCGACACCTACAACGCGGAGGCCAGACTGTCCTTGAGAGCACTGGAGTCCGACCCCCTCCGGGCTTTCGCCGACTGCACAGCGGTGGGCCAGGAACTCCGTGGGACGGTGGAGAAGGTGCTTCCCTTCGGCATCATCGTCGGCCTCGGGGATGGGATCGCCGGGCTGGTCCCCAGCAGGGAAGGCCCCGGTCGGCCTGCGGTGAGTCCGGTGGAAGACTTCGAGGCCGGCGAGAAGGTCACCGTCGTCGTCACGGAAATCGACCTGCCGACCCGCCGGGTTCTCCTCTCCAGGCCGAAGGTCGCCCGGTGCGAGGGTGTCGTGCCGGTCACGTGACGGCCGGTATGTCCCAGCCGTTGAATGGAGCATGGGGCGGGGTGATCTGAGTGATGCCGAGTGGGAACGGCTGCGGCCATTCCTGCCGGTCAGCAATGGGCGTTGTGGCCGGTGGCGGGATCACCGGCCGGTGATCGACGGGATCCTGCACCGGGTGCGGACCGGGGTTCAGTGGCGTGACCTGCCCGAACGGTTCGGTCCATGGAAGACCGTCTATGAACGCCACGGCCTGTGGTCGGCCGACGGCACCTGGGAACGTCTCCTCCAGCAGGTCCAGGCCGCGGCCGACGCCGCAGGCGAGATCGACTGGGACATCTCGGTCGACTCCACCATCGTGCGGGCGCATCAGCATGCGGCGGGCGCTCGCACCGACCCACCGCCGACGCCCGGCTTAAAGGGGGCCGAGGAGCCAGAACATCAGGACGAAGTGCCGTGGCACAGTCTGCACGCCCGCCTGGTGGAGGTGGTGCTGGAGGCGAGGGCCTGGGCCGCTCGCGCGGCGGGTTCACCAGCAAGCTCCACCTGAGCGCGGACGGCCGCTGCCGTCCGCTGTCCCTCATCGTCACACCAGGTCAGCGAGCTTTCGAGCGCGGACCGCTGCCGCCGCCGGCCGGCGCTGGGCCCCGCTCGTGACAGGCGAGTACGTTCCCACTCTCGCCGTGTGCGTGCCATCCGACCGGGTACACGAGTTCAACGACTATCTGCGCGGCGTACCGATGGATTTCGACGGCGACGACGATGTCCTCGGCGAGTTCAGGGACGCATACCGAATCTCCGGCTACCAGATCGTGCCGCACCTCGTCGAGCACGACGACGGAGACAGTCTCAGTGGCTGCGCCGTCCAAGGCCCACGTCGATCCGCCTGCTACTTGCCTGATGTACCGAACCCGGATGAATGGCTCCGGCAGACACCGCCAGAGAAATACGGCGCCGTCCCGTTCGTGCACTTCCGGGAGGGAAGCACGCGGATCGAGTTCCGGGACGGGGCGGAGAACGGTGGCTCTGTCATCCACCTCGACTGGGCCACCGCGTGCCGACGTCTGGGCATCGGCATCGGCGCCGCCCTGACCGCTTCGCGAACCGCGCTGATCCGACGGCCGTCCACCGCGGCCGACACCGCCGATCGACAGCTCTGGGAACAGGTCGCTCAGGACTTCGCCATCGCCTGCTTCCTTCTCGGCTGGACCTCCGAAGAACTCGCCGCGATCGAATCCACCCAGCCTCGGGCTGACTTCGGGCGGGCGCGGCCGCTGGACGAGGCACTGACGGTCCGTTGGGCCCGTACGGGTCTCCCCCAAAGCACTCCGCCTGTCCGTCACCGAACAGGACGTCCAGTGGTTGGCAACACTCGGCCGAGCCATGCTCACCCAGGGCAGAGTGCGATACAGGCGCAGGCGTCTGCCTACGGTGCCGCAACGACGGAGGAGCCCCAGACGATGAACGACAGCAACGCAGCTTCAGGGACAACTGGTGGCGGGAGCTCCGCCAGAGCCGAAGCCCTCCCAAGCCAAGTGGCCGCCTGCCTTTCTGCGTGGGACCTCGAACTCGAACCCGAGCAGTTCACGCTCACCTTCAACTATGTATGTCCGGCGACGCGATCGGGGCACGAACCGGTCGTACTCAAGGTCAGCCCTCCCGACTCCATTGAGTACCACCGCGAACTTGCAGTCCTCGACGCGTACGGTGGACACGGCAGCGTGCGGGTACTCGAACGTGACCCTGCTCTGGGAGCCGTCCTTCTTGAGCGCCTACTGCCCGGCACCACGCTCACCGAGTTGTTTCCGCACCACGAGCACCGGGCGAACGACATCGCGGCGAAGGTACTGGCGCAGCTGTGGCGGCGCGTACCGCCCGCTGGACTTCCCGATGTCCTGACCTGGGGAGAGGCACTGCTCCGCCCGGAACGGCTGCCCGCCGGAGCGATCGCGGAGTATCGGCTGGCCCACGCCCGGCAGTGCTACACCGAACTCGCCGCCTCGGGGGACGAGGAGGTACTGCTGCACGGCGACTTGCATCACGGAAACATCCTCTTGTCCCCGCGTGGTTGGCTGGCGATTGATCCCAAAGGCCTCGTCGGCGAGCGTGCGTTCGACCTTGGAGCGCTGCTGCGCAACCCGGCACCGACGCTGATCCGCACGCCCGATGTCCGGGCTCTCCTCAGCCTCCGCATCGACCAGATGTCGGAAAAACTGGGCCTGGACCGAGCCCGAGTCCGTTCCTGGGCCTACGCCCAGGCCGTGCTCTCCGCCTGCTGGGCCGTGGAGGACGACGATTCGGAGTGGGTCGGCTACGCCTTGGCCTGCGCCGAGCTGCTGGCACCCTGACTGCTGCTTCCCAGTAAGAGACTCGTGAGAGAGGTTCCATGCACGCCGCAGTGGCGCACACTCGCCCCTTCGTTCTCTTCGACCTGGACGGCACGCTCGTACGCCCCGGGTCAGGTCTGCAACGCGCTCACATGGGTGCCATGCGAGAAGCCGTGGCTGAGCTCTGTGACGGAGTCGAAGACTTCCGCTACGCCGACGGGGATCTGTGGTACCGAGAGACCAACCTCTCGGGTTTCACCGATGCCGGCACCATCGCTGCCATGCTGCGGATCCACGGCGCTCCCGACAGCGACGCCATGGTGGCCGAGGCGATCGACCTCATGCTGCGTCGGTTGGGCGGGCACCTAGACCTCATGGAACCCGGTTCCTACGTCGACGAGGGGCTGCCTGGGGCGACCGAGCTCGTCAGGAACGTCCACGCAGCCGGCATTGCTGCAGGGCTGAGCACTGGCAACGCACGCGAGGTGGCCAGCTGGAAGGTGGACCGACTCGGGCTGACGGCTGTGCTGCGGACCGGTGGATTTGGCGACAGTGCACGCGATCGACGACTTCTCGTGGCGCATGGGGCCGCCGCGTTCGGCGCCCCCAGTGCGAACGGACTCGTCATCGGCGACACCGTCGATGACATCAGGGCAGCTCATGCCAACAGCCTGCCCTGCTTGGCCGTCGCCACCGGCGCCTACGCGGTCGAGGAGTTGCGTGCGGCCGGCGCGGATCTGGTGGTACCGAACCTCACCCACGAGGACACGCTCCCCATGATCACGGACTTCATCGGCCTGGGCTCGTTGCAGCGCTGAGTGGCTGCGAGCCCGGAGATTCACCTCGGCTGGTCTGTCGTGAACCGCGTGGGGTGAGACGAGGCCCCGACCGTCCCGGTCACACGCCGCGGCTCCACGTACTGGGGACGAGGCTGGGCATGCGGTGGTCGATCTGGTGCTCGCCCTTGTTGCACCTGGCGAAGAGGCCGTTCGGGGCGTGGAGTTCTCGGATGCAGGGGTCGAGGTGGTCGCGGTGCCATGTGCTGAGGCCGGTGTATCCGCAGGTGGCGGCGTCGGTGAGTTCCTGCCAGGCGAGCCAGCAGGCGTGGAGAGGGGCGATGGCGACGGGTGCTCGGACCACGCGGGGGCACCAGCGGGTGTCGGCGCTCGGTTCGCCGAGGTAGCAGGGGACAAGGACTCCTTCCACCCACTCGATCAGGGCGCGGAGTTCGTCGTCGTAATGGGGTGGGTCGAGTAGAAGGATGAACGGCGGGTCGGGACAGCCCCTCGGCGTTCGAGACGCGTCTTGGAGTCATTCGGCAGCAAGGTGGTTGGCGAGGCGCAGCGCGTCGATGGCCACGGACAGCGCGGCGTGCAGACCGATGGTCTCCAGCAGAGTGGGGTGGACGACCGGGGTCCAGTCCCCGTGAAGGCTCGGCCACGTGGCGAGGGTGACGTCCGCTGAGGCCAGGCCGAGGTAGGCGGTGACGTCCATCCCACCCTATGCCTCCAGGCGTACGCGGTGCTCTCGTCCGCTCCGTGCCCCGATGCGTCAGCGAGCCGGTTCCCACGACCTGGGTGTCCGCGCAAGACCGCGCTCCTCTTCGTCCGGGCGTTGGGTGACATTGCCGAGGAGCAAGGGCGGGCCCGGAGGGCTCTTCGCGCCCGCCGCGAACTGCGAGCGTGACCAGCGGTTCACACGTCGGCCCAGTCGCTCGGCAAGGTAGACAGCGCCGTTCGGGCCGCTGATCTCGATGACGTGACCGATGCGGTGGGTCTGGGGCCAGTCCGGGTTGATGGCCAAGTACGCGGGGAGACCCGGGTCGACTGCCTGGAGCTGGTGGATCAGTTGGCGAACGGTGATCTCGCGAGGCAAGAGAGACTCCTGAGTTGGTGAAGGAGGCGGCGTAGGTCGGACGCAGGCGCAGTGGCGGTTGGGGAAGGCGATGAGTGCCGCGAGGAACCCGGCGACGGCCTGGGCCGGGACGCTCGACCCGAAGGTCTGGCTCCAAGCCACCCGTCCGTCGGCTTCTTTGACCTGGATGTGCCACAACTCGCCGCGCTCCGCCTCCTTGGTTTCGGGGAGGAACCCGACGTACACACGCTGGTCGGGGCTGGAGCAGTGGACATTGGCGGCGAGGTCGGGGATGACGTCCCACCCCCGGCCTTTGAGGAGGTCTACGACCGGGCCCGCACAGTGGCAGTCGAGCAGCCACTCGCGGTCGCCGAGCGCCGAGTGACGAAGTGCGGCGGGGACATGGTACGGGGCTGTGGCGGTAAGCGTCACGAACAGCAAACCCTTCGTTGACCTGTGGTTTTTCGAAGCGGTCGTACGTTGACATGGTCGAGGAGTAGGTCTCCAGTCCTTCCCAGAGGTAGGCGTCTGCCGTGGGCGAACTGGCTACGGCAGCGCCCGCATGTGACCACTCGAAGGAATGGATCGGTCGCCCCGGGAGCTGTTTCCGGGGCGACCGATGGAAGGCGGGAAGAGCGGCGTGCTGGACCACGAGATGGGTACGTACGACGAGACCGTGGATGACGTGGTAGCGGCGTCCTTGGGCCGATCCCGCATGGCGGACGGCAGACGGATCGATCTGAGCGTCGAGGAGCTGGCGGAGGCGGTGGGCGCTGGCGGGGGCGAATTCACCTGGAGCGTCGTGGGGCCGACGTGAGCTGCCGGGCTGGTGGTGCCGGGAGCCACCGCCCGGCCGGCGTCTTGGGTACCCGTAGGGACGACTCCGACCGCCTCGGTTGAGTGGGCGCGAGCGGCCTCTACTTGCATCGTGGTCGAACGTGCCAGTGCGCGTGAGAGGCCGTCGGTGAGGGCTGCCGTTCACGAGCGTGCCGCAGCGGCCCGCCGTCGATGGGCGAGGCGGGTCGGTGGGACAGCACTGGGGCTGCCCGTCGTTGCGGACGCCGCTGGTGCTCGGCGGACGAGGTGACCCACGTGGGAGCGCGCGCGTGCCGCAGCGGCCCGTCGGACGTCCAGCGGAGTCGGCACCGGGGGAGACACGGGACGTATTCGGGCGGTGCCGCGGTTTCGCTCCGGGACCTCGAGCTCGACGGGGGTCGGGGGCCGGGCTGATAGGGGCGCGAGGTCAGAATGGCATGTGGCCCCGAATGCGGCGGCCAGCGGAGCCACTCTTGCCGACCGCCTTCGAACTGCTGCGGAACGGCTTGCTGAAGAGGCGGCCCAGCGGGCCGGGGGCCTTGCCGCCCGCGCGGGAGCCCAGGCCGAGGGTCTTCTGGGTGCCGCGCTCGGGGTGCTTGGAGAGGCGCGGTAGGAAGAACGCCAGAACGGCGAGTACCACGCAGACGGCGATGATTGCAGCGATCATCATGGTTGGGCCCCACTTCTTCGATAGTGCGGTGACGCTTCGTCGTGTGACCGCGCATACCCGGCGAACCTTCGTTCACGCCCCGGCTGCCATATGCTGTACGGCGCAGGCGGCGTCCCCGGGCGTGCCTCATTCCTCATACTCCTGGCCCTGCTCCCCGTTTCTCTGCCTCGCTGCTTCGGAGCGCGAGAACGGGAGATGCGTGATGTGTGAGTCATGCGACGAGTACGGGGCGGGCGGGCCGGCCAAAGGTGTCGGCGGCGGCCTGGCGGTGGACACTCGCCTCGAGCTTGGTCCCCGCGGTCGGCGCGCGGCCGGGGGAGTGGTCGCGTGCGGTGGTCCAGGCCGCCGACGCGGAAGGGATCCGGGCGGCGCTGCGGGGCCCGGCGGGGGAGTCCTGGGCGGCGGAGCGACTGACCGAGGCGCTGGGGCAGCCGCTGCCGTGCGGCCGTCCGCGCGTGACCGCCCTCCGCAGTCGGCCACCTTGTCCGCGCCGGCCTGCTCGCCTACCTCGGCGGTGAGCCGGTCTTCCCCGACGTCCACTCGGACCAGGCCGCCGTCAAGGCGCGCCGCCGGGACCTGCCCCCGCTCCTGGACCGCCACGTCCCCCTCGGCCCCGACCAGGCCGCCCGCTGCCTCGGCGTGCGCAGGGTCGACTACGACCAGGTCGTCAGGCTCGGATGAATCTCCCCGGCGGGCTCCGTGGTGATCGACTACAAGTCCCACGGCGGCTTGACCAAGGCCCCCTCTACTCAGGGGCCGATCTGGCCCTGCTCCCGGTCCTTCGGCCCGGAGTGGACTGGGAAGCACTGCGCACGGTGCCCGCCGGCCGTCGCTCTCCGCTCGCGGGCCTCGCGCCGGTCGCACCCGGGCGAGACGTGGTGCTGCTGGCGGAGGTGGCGCGGATCGCCCGAGTCGGCCGCGCCGCGGTGGTGAACTGGCGCCGGCTGCACGCCGACTTCCCGGACCCGGTCGGCGGGACGGACGTCCACCCGGAATTCGACCGCAGCGCGGTGGCCGCCTGGCTCCTCGACCACGACAAGATCGAGATCCCGTCGCAGATCCCGCCGGCCATGCTGCTCCTCGACGGCGCCGAAGGCGCGACCAGGCTCCTGCTCGACGGCCCGCTGCTACTCCTGGCGGACGAGGCCGAGGACGGGGACCAGCTGACGGGTTGCACCACCAAGGACGACGCCGACAAGCTGGCCAAGCTCACGGCCGGGGAGTTCGGAGCGTCGCTGCGCAGGCTGACCGTGCCCGGGGCGGCCCCGCTGGCGGTGCCCGGCGAGGTGCGGCTGATCGACCTGTTCAGGAACGGGTCGGGGGGACTGAAGGTGACCCTGGCGTGGCCGGCCGCCCTCCGGGGCGCCGCCTCGGACGGGCAGGCGGGCGGGGTGGTGCGCCATGGGCTGGCGTACGCGGGCCTGGGAGAGGCCTGCGTGTGCAAGCGACATGGCTGTGGTGGTGCTGTTCCGGCCCACTGGTGCGAGGAGCACGGTACGTCTGCCGAGCCGGTTATGGAGTGGCACCCGGGCGGCGGGATCCGGTGCGCCGACCTGGCTCGCCGCCGTACTGGTACGGCGGCTGAGGCCGCATCTGCGGCGCGTGGGGGATGCCCCGTGTGAATCGTGGCTGCTTGATCACCTTGCGGGGAGTCGGCCGGTGGCGTCTTTCCATTTTTGACGTGCTGCTTTGAGGCGGGAGAGTGCGGCTGCCTGCTCCGGGTCGAGCTGGTGCTGTTGTGTGATGTCGTGGAGCTCGGTGCGGACGGCGTCCTCCTCCGCGGTGTCGCCCTCGACTTCGGCCAGTGCTGCTCGGGCTGCGTTCACGCGGTCTTCCAGGCTTGCCTGGAAGGCCGCGTCGAGGCGTGCGGTGTTCGTGACGAGAGTGACGAAGACGTGTACGGCGTCCTCCTCGTGCTCGCTATGCGATAGCGGAACGTGACGGACGTGCCCGTCCGCCTCGGTCACGATCAGGTGGTGGCTCTTGGGCCCGTGATGGATCCGCAGGGTGAGGTCGGCCAGTGGCAGCTCCTCTTCCTCACCGATCGAGAGAGTGTGCTGGTGCAGGATCAGGGTGCCGAGATTGCCCACCACCGGACCGCTGCCAGGATTCTGGGCTTCGCGCAGGGCCTGTTCGGCGGCGGTGACGCGGCGACGACGGGCGGCTTGGGCGGAGCTGAGGCGGAGTTGGACGGCGGTCCGCTGGAACCATGCCTGAACGGCCCGGGCCGTGAGGCGCCGACGAGCTCGGGCCAGTTCCCGGCGTTCGGGTGCGTAGGTGCGGCTGAAGGCGGGACCCCAGCCGCCCGGATAGCGGTAGCGGTGCCAGGCGACGAGTACCGCCACGACGATCAGCGCCCGCGCCCCCCACTGCAAGACCTCCATCGTTCTCCCCTTTCGCCGTGGCCTTGGCCAGCCCTAGTTGTAGCGCGCCGGCGCTGTCGGCGAGGCCTGTTCGTGAACCCTGGCTGTCAGCGCTGGGGGATCTTGAGTCCGGCTACTGGGGCGTCACCGGCGAGATCACCGCTCCGGACGGCGCCGGATTCATCGTGGGTGTGGATCACGAGGGAGATTTCTACGTCCAAGGGGACAGCCCGGAGCCGACCTTCCTCATGGAGTACTTCGACTGCACCAGCGCATCGGATGGCCTGGACGAGGTCACCAAGCGCGTCGTCGCGGTGATCCGCGACATCGCCTGACCCGCGTCCCTCACTCCGGCCGCAAAATCGACCTGTGACCGCAGATGCCGAAGGCCCCCAACGCTTCCGCGCTGGGGGCCTTCGGTGTGTCCTCTTCCTTCGGTTATTTGGAGGTCCTGTGTGAGGCCGGTCGCCGGGGAGCGCCGAGCATAGGGAGTCGCCTGGTGTCGAGCGGCCGCAGGACCGTTCCGATCCGACCCTCGATCCTTCGAACGAGGTCTTCCTCGGTGTCCGGCGCTAGCGGGACCACCATCAGGCGGGTCCACCGAGCGGCGCGTCCGGGCAGTACGTGCTCTTGGACGCGGTCGCCGACCGACCCATTGCGGATCGCGCTTCCGGTGTAGCGGATCACGTTCCTCGAAGTCGGCAGCGATGTAGACGCCGGTCGAGAACTCGTTCCAAGCCCCACCCTCAGTGATCTGCCACTGGGGTCCAGGCACGGCGCTCACGAGGGATCCGGTTCTCAATCAGGCACTCAATGATGCCTTTTCGCATCCAAAGGGTAGTGGCCGTTGCCCCTGCATGTGACCGGGGCAACGGCCACTACCCATTCCTTGCTCGCAGCGGTAGGCCGCCCTCCCTGTCCGGTGCCGCGCGCGGTGTCGGGGCGTCAGCTGCTGGCCGCGTCGTGGGGTGGGCAGCTGATCATGGCGGCGTCGTGTCGTCCCGGCAGCTGCTACTCACGGGCTGGGCGGCCGCAGAAGCCGCCGTGCGGCAGACCCGCGTGCGGAGCTCAGCACCCGGGCCTTCCGCAACCCGGAGGAGCTCGCCGCCGAAACGCCGGCTCCGATCGAAACCGCCGACCGACGGGCCGACCCGAGTCCGCCGCCCCGAAAGCGGCCACCGTGCACGGGCCCGGACAGAGCGCGTCGGCAATGCGCCAGGGTTCGGGCGTGCGGGTTTTGTCCATCGGCGGTAGCCGGTTCCCCTGTCTTGATCACCGAATCAGCCGGTAAAGACGGGACAGGCCGATCCTTCCCCGCAACATCGGCCGGTCTCCTTCGGAGCGAAGAGCCCGAGGATCCGGCACGCGTCGAACAAGTCTCGAAAAACACTGTTGCCACCACAGACCGTCGCCAGTGAAGATCAGCTCATGAACGAACGAAAGGACCACCGGGTGTCCGCCCGGTGAACAACCTCAGCGTCTTCCCCGCCCCCGACCGAACCTCGGCCCCCAGCCGCCGTGAAAGCGGCCGCCCGACGGCCCGGCCGCGGATCGTCGCCCTGGTCCGCAAGGCCCTGTCACACCCCGAAGCCGCACCGGATGTGTTTGCCGCACTGGACCGGCGCGTGCGCCGGCTCGTCTGGTACGACCACGCTCCCCACCTCCCCGCCCTCCTGCGCGCGAGCGCCCCGCCGAGCGAGCGGGTGCACGCCCTCGGCCTTCGCTGCGTCACAGAAGCCGCCCACGGCAATCTCGTCCGGCTTGGCCTCGTCCTGCTGACCATCGCCGGCACCCGTCGGCCGGGGACCGCGCGCTGCTGCGCGAGGTCGGCGCGCACCCCAACTTCAGCGACGAGGCCTGCACCGCCCTCGCCGCGTCCCGGCCGAGCGACCCGCAGCTCGCCGTGTTCCCGCTGGCCCGCGCGACCAAGGGCTGGGCAAAACGCGTGTCCGCCGTCGAGCACCTCGACGGCGCACGGCACCCACACATCAGGGAGTGGCTGATCCGGGACGCCTGCACCGGTGACGTCCTGGACAGCTACTTCTGCCTCGTCGCCGCCCGCACCGGGGACCTCGCCGGAGTACTCGCCCGCGAGCGACTCGACGAACCGACCCTCAAGGGCGCCACCCGACTGATCCACGCACTCACCGACATGGACGGCCCCGGAGCCTCCCTCGACGCGTACGAGGACGCCGCACCCGCCCTGCGGCACTACCTGCGCCACCTGACGGCCACCCCCGTGACTCCGCAGGACCTCCTCGCCCTCACAGGCATCCGGGACTGGTTCGCCCTCGGCAAGCCACCCGAGGGCGAACTGGCGCGAGCCGGAGCGGAGATCACCGCCATCATCGACCGTCCGGAGTCCCGCCGAACGGTGATCGAGGCCTTGGCCGATGACGACGATCCGACACGCTCACCAAGCGCCCTGGGCCGCCCGCGCCCTCGGCCTGCCCTACCGGGATACCGTGCTGCGCCGCATCGGGGCGGCGCCCCTGGACTCGACCGCTTGGTACTTGCTGACGGAGGACTGCCCGACCGACGAGATCCCCGGCGTGGTCGCGGCCGCCGAACAACTCCTTCCACTCGACGAGCTCCTCGCGAACCCCGAACCGGACATCTTCTTCGGGTCGGAGTACGCGTGCGGATCGTCGTCATCGGCCAAGGCCTCGAATTCCAGAAGCGCCCTCGCAGTGGAGGCGGGGGCTTTGACGCGATGCTCGGGCGGCGGCCGTTTCCCCGCCGCCGCCGACGTCATCGGCGGACTCGGCGGAGTTTTCTACGCCGTCACACACCGCGACTACTCGCTCTTCCAGCCTTCTTGAGGTCCTCGGCGGCGGACTGCACGCAGACGAGGCCCACTGCCGGGGCGCGGCAGCACGACGGTGCGCGCACCGTTGCCGTAAGCCTGTACGACGGGTTCTGCTGGAGGTGCTGGGGTTCCTTGAATGGGCCCGGGCTCGGGGTCTTGTTGGCGGGACCCCTTGGGGGTTGCGCCGCTTGGTGCGTGGTCCAGCACGGTGCCGCCCTGCGGAAATCCCGCCGGTTCACTGCGCTGTCCACGGGCCAGAGAGGGACGCGGAGGTGACCGTCGGCCATGCCGCAGTCCTCCGCACGCGCGCGGAGTGACAACCGCCGCGGGCACCGGCCTCGGCTCAGCGATGACCCTTCAGGACGAGCGGGGAATTTCACTCGGCGCCCGCGGGCCGCTGCCGCTACTCCTCCGCGCGCTGATCGACGGCGCGGTGGGCATGGAGCCGGCCAACAACGGCCCTGGCCGACTCGTCCTGGTAAAAGGCCCACCGCGAGCGCCTGGAACAGGCGGCCCGGGACGCCGAAGCGATCGACCGGGACACCCATTCCGCCTTGGTCCTACTCAGGCCGTTCCTTCGCGTCAGGCGGCCTTTTTGATCAGGTCGACCTGAAGCAGGGCCATCTGCCGTGCGCCGTCGTCGGCGTAAAGACTCGCCTGGACGTAGGCCACGACATTGCCGACGCGCATGACGACACGAGTACCGTGATTGCCGTTGGTGAACGCCTCGGTCTCGTCAGCGCCGGCCGCGACCTGCGTCGGCTCGGGCGCGGGCTCGCGGTTGCGTATCTTCGCGGCCAGGCCCTTTACCGCCGCGCTCGCGGCCTGTTGCGAATCGAACGAGAAGAGAGTGAACTCGACCGCGTCGCTGTCCGCGTTCCCTCTGACCGCGGCCTCCTTGTGGCCCACGGCCACCATCCCGTCGCACGGGGTGCCGGTCTCCTCGGCGCAGTGCTGTCGCGCCGGCTCCCCGTCAACCACCGCCAAGTCGTCGCCGACCCAGACACCACCGAGGGTCTCGTTGGTCGGGAGCGCCGACCGGACTTGCGGCACGGACAGCGTGCCGGAGGTCTTCTTGCCCTTCTCACCGCCGCTTCCGATTCCGGCGATGCCTACGGCCGCGCCCGCATCTGCATCCCCGCCACCCCCACAACCTGTCAACGCCGCCACCAGCGCCACCGCACACACGGTCCCCCGCACGAGGTACTTCACCCTGATCTCCATCGTTTCCGCACCCATTCAAGATCCACATTTAACCACCCAGCGCCCGTCCGGCCTGCTCCGGGATCGAGGAGCGGGGGTAGGAGAGAGCCGAGACTGCCCGGACGGAGGCCGCGGCTGCGCTGGCCGGACTTCCTGTCGCCCATCTGTCCGCCCGGCGGCCCTGGCCGCCGAGATGTCAGTGGGCTCTGACAGCATCACGGCCATGACCGACATTGATGACCTCGTGCAACGTGTTGCCACCCGGGCCGCATCGGACAGCGAGGACCTTCCGGCGCCTGTCGACGAAGCCCAGATTGCGGAGGCCGAGGGGCAACTGGGCATCGCGCTGCATCCCCTACTTGCGCGCCTGTATCGCGAGGTCGCTGACGGCGGCTTCGGCCCTGACTACCGACTGCTGCCACTGCTTGGTTCGGGCTCCAGCGTCGTTGGCGAATACCTGACGCGACGTGAAGCGTCCGTTGGGGTGGAGCATCCGGAGTGGCCCGAAGGCGTCGTACCGATCCTGACCTGGGGCTGTGCCATGTATGCAGGCGTTGATTGTCTCAGTGAGGACGGTCAGGTCCTGCTCTTCGAGCCGAACCCGTACAGCGGCGGATCGTGGGAGCAGTGTTGGTTCCTCGACTCCGCCAGCCTCGCAGCGTGGCTGGAGACATGGCTCGCGGGGACGGGCTGGTTCGAGGAGGACGCCTTCGACAGGGACGACCTGATAGAGCCTCAGGCATGGGACCAGGCCGCGAGCCGGCTGTCCTCCGGTGCATAGCGAAAAAGCAACGCTTCGTCCCGTTGGCGCAGGCGCCGTCATCCCGGGTATGCTCACGGCTCCCTTCGGAGCGTCGGCATCGGGAGGGCGACCGACGTACTGGCTGCGCGTCTGGTGATCTGCGCGAGCTTGTCTTCCGCTCCGGCCAGGTTGACACGGAGCCCTTCAACCTCTCCCAGCCAGCCTTCGCGCTCGGCCTCGGCGATGCGGGCAACGAGGTTGTCGCGGATCTCCTCCAACCGGCCGAGCTGGGCCGGGTCTGGCCGGAGGAGGGAGCAGCGGACGCAGGCTTCTCTGAACTATCGGTGGCGGGTACGGGCTACGACTCGTCGGGGCCGATTGCGGCGTTCAGCGCGCGCAGGGCGTCATCGTATTGGCGACGGTCGAACTGGAACGGGCCGAAGGCCGTGTAGTCGCGTTCCTTGCGGTGGGGTTGCTCAAAAAGGTCCCAGGTTACGAGGTCGGCCATCGCGGTGATGCGAACCATGAGCGGCCAACAGTCCCACACTCCGCAATCGCAGCCTAGAACGGGTGTCTTCGGCCCCATCACATCGGTGGACCGCCCGAGGAAGTGGTCCAGGATAGAGCTCCGGAGGTTGTCCGGAATCAGACCGCCATAGGCGTCGCCTGCGGGCTGCATCCCGGCGGCGATCTCGAACCCGTCGATCAGCTCTGTGAGTGGTGCTCCGTCGATGCGGGGGACGACCACGAGGGGGCCGCCGTCGACATGGTGCCGGCAGTCGAACCGGATGTCATTGCTGGTCATCCAGTGATTGTGTCAGCGAAGCCGTTCCCTCCACCTGTGTAATTTGAGCTGGGGCTATGCGTGGCATGCCGAGGTCGATCGCCGTACCGCCGGAAGCTCGTCGGTCCATGTGGCTGACCCTCAGCCCTTCGACCTCCCCGAGCCAGCCCTCGCGCTCGGCCTCGGCGATGCGGGCGACGAGGTTGTCGCGGATCTCCTCCCACCGGCCGCGCTGGGCCGGGTCCGGCCGGAGAAGCGAGCAACGAACGCAAGCGTGTTCATGAACACAAGGGCTTAAAAAGGCGCGACCGCAGGTGCCGATGGAGACCTTGCGCTTCTCGAAGTGCGCGAGGAAAGCGTCCCATTCCTCCTCGGTGGGGGTTCGGTACTCCTCGCTGGGCCGGGCAGCCCTGCGACGGGCGATGAAGGCGCGGTGAGCCTCGATGGTCTCGGCTGGGTAGATCGCCTCGTAGCCCATCGTCGTGTCAAGACTCCGATGCCCGCAGAGCACTTGCGCGATGTGCGGTGGCAGGCCGTTCATGATGGCTTCGGTCACGAAGATCCTGCGGAAGTCGTGCGGGGAGAAGACGAGCGGTTCGCCGACGGCATCGGTCAGGCCCGTGGTGGCCAGCGCGTTGATCAGAAGCTTGCGGAGCGCGGTCGGAGTGAAAGCGCGGTGTTCGGTGCCGATTTCGCGTTGGAACAGCAGCGGCATCGGCGGGTTCCAGACCCGTTCGTGGACGTCATAGGAGGTCACCAACGGGATCGCGCGGCAGGAGCGCCAGGCGCCGGCCCCGCCGCGCCTACTCCGACTCCCCGAGAACCGGTGAGGGATCGCGGATCTCCAGCACGTCGATCTCGAACCCGGCGAGAATCTGCCGCTCGATCGCCTTCGAGAGCCCCAGCTCCGCGAGCCACGCGGCGTACGTGCCCTCCAGGTCATCCGCCATCGAAGCCCCTGCGGGCGGGCCACGGCGAGGACGCGCGGCAGCGCGGTCAGGTAGAGCCGGAAGTCCGCCGGGATCCGTACGTTGTCGTGATCGCAGCCCAAGACCGCCCGAAGTCTCCGGCGGTGACGTGCGCCTCGTTCAATGATCGCGAGGTCGAAGCCCGCCATCCGTTGCCCGTAGAGCCGCTCACCGTCCGCCACTTCGGGCTCCGCGCACTGAGCCCGGCGCGTTCACACGCGCCCCCAACCGGTCCGGTCGGCGTGGGTACGCCCGCGCCGGACAGTGCCTCCGGCTGGGCGTACTGTCGCTACGAGTATCCGGGTATGAAGGAGAGGGATGAACACCCAAGGCGAGGCGCCCGACTTGCTCGACCTCTACCTCCGCGAGGCACGCATCCGTTTGGGCCCGGCCGGGTTCGAGGCGGTGGTCCGGGCGGCCGAGGCCACCTGCGTCCTGCTGGCCGGCGGGCAGCCCGCGACACTGGCAGGCCCGGACGACGACGGCTTCGGCCCCCGCCTGCAACGCGAGTACCTGGCACTGTTGGCCGTCCTCATCACCGGCCGTACCGACCACCACGTCGTACCCCTGGCCACGCCCGGTGGCACTCCCGGCTGGGCAGTCGTCGAAGACCACCTCCTCAAGGATCCCGCCGCCCTGCACGACGTGTGCACGGGGATCGTGGCTCGCGCCAGGAGCAGCGCCCGGACCGCGGCCGCTCTGGAACGCATGTGGGACGCGGGCTAAGAACTCCTAACGGAATGACCCACGTGGCCTCGTCCGGCCCTGGGGCTGCGGGTAGCAGCCAGGTGCGAGGATGCTGTCGTGTTGGATGCGATTAACGAAGTGGACTGGGGTGCCATACCGGGCCATCCCGACTGGTATGAACCTGCTCGTGCCCCCCGCGGTCTGCGCGCGCTGGCGGATGCAGCGAACCTGGCGGAGGCGGCTGGCCCGGATCCACGCCCGGGTGATGTTCACGAGTCTTGAAGTCGCTGGGGTGCTTGCCAGGGATCGAGACCGGAACCGACTCCTACCGTCGTTGCCAGCACCCGAGCTCGCGCCGAAGAGTCAGTCAAGGCTGACTGACCTCCGCTGCTTTCTGCCTCGGTGCCTCGTCTGAACTGGCGGGGGTAACTGTAGTCGGACGCGACGTCCGAGCGTGGGCCTATCGTCGTAAGTTCTGGTTGGGTCGTGGTGAGGACACAGGGTGGCGTACGTGGGGGATGGTCGACTGGTGGCGGCGCCGGAGGTGCGCGCCTATCTCGATGCGGTGTTCACGCCGGGCACCCGGTTGGGGGTGCGGAGTGATGATCAACGGACGTTCGTTGAGGTGGTAGAGGTGGCTCGGGTGACGTCGATCCGCGTGCCGAGCGGCCGGCTCGTGGTGGACACCCCATGGCTGGAGGACGAGGACGGAGAGCCGCGGGAGCTCACGGTTCGGATCCCACCTGGTGCATACGGGGTGGATGCGGCATGGACGGAGGCCCCGTACGAGTTCATGGGGGAGCACTTCTCCGGCCGCGAGGTAGCCGCGACGCGTTTGTGCGTGTGGGAGGGCACGGTGGCGGTCTGGGAGATGGGCCTCGCCGCGGGCGATGACATCGAACGCCTTCGTCAGGGTGACGAGGTCGGATTCAACACGGATACCTCCACGGGCAGCTTCGGCGACGCGACAGCCTGGCCTGCGCTGACAGCGCCGTTCCGCACGTTCTGGGAGCAGCGCAGGACAGCAGCACGGGGCACTCTCGTGTCCCGTGATACCGAGAGCGTGGGCGGTGGCGAGTTCGAGATGGTCCGCGATGAGGCCTGGGGCGCAGACCTCATCACCTTCTCCGCCACTGAAGGACTTTCCGTAGCCTGGCTCGGCCGTACAGAAGACGGAGAGCTCAGCTCCATCGTCGTCATGGGCCACATGGGCATGGAAGCGCTGGCCTGAGGACCATTCAGCACGGCTCCCTGGCGACGGCGGCTGCTCTCGCTGCCTGCTGCAGCTGCTCGGAGCCCCAGGCTTCCGTTCGCGGGTCCGTCACGGTGACGCCGCGAACGGGACGGTTCTCCGATGCTCCGGCTGAACCGCCAGTGACCTGCACCGTCAGGGTCAGAATCAAGCGGTCGGCGGCGGGCCGCCCTCATGCACCGACTTCATTTCTCGGTTCTGGCACAGATCTTGGGTAGCCGTTGCGGAGGGTCACGGTATCGTTCGATTTACAAGGGATGATCACGAACCCCGCCAGCCCCGTTGGTTGGACGCACCGACGCCTACCGTCTCGCCAGCACCCGCGCCCGAGCCGAAGACGCAGAGGCGCGCTGGTCAACCGATTCAACGCCTGGCCGGCAACCGCTGAAGACCGGCCAGGCCGACGTCATCCGAGCGGGACCCGTTCTGAGGCCAAGGGCCCGGCATTCAGATGAGCTGCGATGCGCGTTACGGTCCGGGCGTTGTCCTCGAACAGATGCGCCTGCATGCCCGCCGCCTGGGCGGCCGCAACGTTGATTGCGACATCATCGATGAACAGGCAGTTTTCCGGCCGCACATCCAAGCTGGCGCATGCTGCCTCGAAGGCCCGTAGGTCGGGCTTCTCGACACCGATCTCGTGCGAGTAGACGATCTGCTCCACCAGTTCGTCGAAGTGGTAAAGCGTCGTCTCCCTCTCCCGGGCGCCGACGAAGCTGTTGCTCAGGATGCCCAGCCTGCAGCTTCCGCGCAGCCCTTGCACATAGTCGATCAACTCCTCGTTCGGCGTCCCTAGATACTCCGCCCAGAGATCAGCCATGAAGGCTGCAACCTGGGGGGCGTCGAGACCCAAACGGGCCGCCACCTGCTCGTGCACCTCTCGCTCGCTGATGCTCCCAACGCTCCCAGCCCGCCACACCTCGTGCATCCGTTCATGGACAGTGCCCAGAGCCAGCCTCAGCCGCTCTTCCCACCGTTGCACCCATCCCGTTTCCGGCGTGATCTCCAGCACGCCGCCGATGTCGAGAATGACGCAGGTCGCGGTCACGCGAACTCCCCCTCTTCGTCCTGGTCTGACCAGCGAGCGCAGACCGCCTGCTCATGTGATCGACTCAGACACTGTCCTCTCTCCCTCTAGGGCAAGGTCAAGCGATCTTCGAAGCTGTGACAGCACTGTCGCAAGCCGCCGACCCGACTCGCCTGAATGAGCAGGTGCCTTGAGAAACTCGGTCCGCCACAGATCTTGGGGAGCCGTCCCTGAGCGTCACTGGAGCAGGATCATCCTGCGGAGTAGTTCGAATCCGGCTCGGCCATAGAGCTGCCTTTTGATCTTCTTGATGCGGTTCACCGCGCCCCCAACGCTGCCGGAGGGGTTGTGGCACCCCCACGGATGGTCATCGCGATGCACAGGCAGCAACGCAAGTAACTCCTCACGCAGCGGCTCCAGGATGCACGCTGGAACAGCAGGCACGGTCCCTCCCCGGTCACAGAGCATCAACAACTTCACGATGGGGGCGCCGTGCCTGTCTGACTACCACCCAGCCCTGGTCGTGCCCTCCCGGCGGACGCTGTCAGCTATTTCGCATGGCCGCCACCGTGTGCGGCCGCATGGCGACCGCATCGTGAAATCCCCCTGGCCGAAGGCCCCAGTCTTCGTAGGGTGAGCGGATATGACGACCACAGCCGATGCCGGCACCGCCGCCGTCCCCGCTCTTGCCGCCCGCACCGCCGACGTGGGCGGTTCCCCCGTCCGGGAGATTCTGGCGCTGACCGCCCGCCCCGACGTCATCTCGTTCGCGGGTGGCCTGCCCGCCCCCGAGCTTTTCGACGCGGAGGGTATCCGCGCGGCCTACGACGCGGTGCTGCGCGAGTCACCGCGGCAGGTGCTGCAGTACTCGACCACAGAGGGCGACCCGTCGCTGCGATCGGCCGTCGCCGCCCGGCTCACCACGCGCGGCCTGCCGACCGATCCCGAGGACCTGCTGATCACCGGCGGCTCGCAGCAGGGCCTGTCGCTGCTGGCCTCGGCCCTGCTGGAGCCCGGCGACATCGTCCTGGTCGAGGATCCGACCTATCTGGCCGCGCTGCAGTGCTTCGGACTCGCGGGCGCGCGGATCATCCCGGTCCCCACCGATGCGGACGGCATCGTGCCGGACGCGCTGGACGCGCTCGTCGCGGCGGAACGGCCCAAACTGCTGTATCTGGTGCCCAACTTCCAGAACCCGACCGGCCGGACGTTGCCGCTCGCGCGCCGGCGAGCGGTCGCGGAGGTGGCGGCACAGCACGGGCTCTGGGTCATCGAGGACGACCCGTACGGCGAGCTGCGCTTCAGCGGCGAACCGGTGCAATGGATCGCAGGCTGCGCTGGCGCAGAGGACCGAACGGTGCTGCTGAGCAGCTTCTCCAAGGTGATGGCCCCCGGGCTGCGGCTCGGCTGGCTGCGCGGCCCGGCCGCGCTCCGGCGCGCCTGCGTGATCGCCAAGCAGTCCGCCGACCTGCACACGTCCACGGTCGACCAGGCCGCCGCAGCTCGCTACCTCGCCGACTGCGACCTGGACACTCACCTCGCCACCGTCCGCGACGCCTACCGCGAGCGCCGCGACGCCCTGCTCGCCGGACTGGCCGACGCGTTGCCGACTGACAGCAGCTGGAACCGGCCGGACGGCGGCATGTTCCTCTGGGCCCGACTTCCCTCCGGCCACGACGCGACCGCCCTGCTCCGGCGAGCGGTCGCCCGCAACGTGGCCTACGTCCCCGGAGCTCCCTTCTTCGTCGGCAACCCGGACCCGGCGACGATGCGCCTGTCGTTCACCACCCACACCCCCGCCGAGATCGCAGACGGCTTGACTCGCCTGGCCAAGGCCCTCAGCTGACCCGGCCCGAGCCTGCGGCTCACCCCTGCAGCGAGCCGCAGGCAGGCACGGTCTCCCCTCGGTCGCAAAGCGTTAACAATTCCACGATGGGGACAACGTGCCTGTTTGACTATCACTCAGCCGTGGTCACGTCCTACTGGCGGACGCTCTAAGTACCCGGTGAGATGACGACTCCCGGTCGAGCTGACCGGTTCACCGAAAGCCTGCGGATCGCGTTCACGGTCGACGTCCGTGAGGTGCAGGTTCTCGGAGACCGCTGACCTGGGCTGGGGAGGTTATCGGTGAGGTCACCGGGTACTTGGTGAGGTCACCGCGGGGTGGGGCCGGTGCCCAGGACGCGTCGGCCGGTGCCGCGGGCGGGGGGAGCGGTGACGGCTTGGACGTCGGCCGGCCGCTCGGCGGCGAGCCGGGCGCGCGGAACGTCATCCCGGGCGCGGGACATCTGCGGATCGTCGGACTCGGGGCCGGTACCGAGCTGGCGACGCCTGGTGCTCACCGGTCCATTCTCCCGGCCCACGAACCCGACCGGCGAGGGCGGCCGGCGCGAGTTACCGGTTACAGCCCCCTCGTGTGCGGGTTCGCGCTGCTCAGGGCAGGGGCGGGGCGCTCCCGGCCGGTAACCGGTAACCCGCGCCGGCGTGGTCGGCGGGCGGGCTCGGAACCGTTGGGGTGTGCGGCGTTGTAAGCGGCGGGACGCACACCCCTCCGGGCTCGCCCTGCCGTTCTCCTACTGGTCGGCGGCCCGCTCGATGGTCAGCTGCTCGACGTGACCGGGTGGACGGTTGCGGATCGGGCGGGAGGTGCGCTCTTGATCGCTGATCTCGGCCTGTACGGGTCGGGCGGCCGCGCTGAACGCCCCCGACGATGCCGCCTGCGGCCCGTTCCGGTGGCGCGGCGACACCGCCTGAACCCCTGGGCACTTCCTCGATGGAGGGGGAAACATCAGGGGAACCATGGGGGGAACCTGGAGGGGGAAATGGAGGGGGAACCATGGGGGGAAGGTGACTCTGGTGATGTTCCGAGTTGTGGCTGGTCAGGTGCCGTTCTGCGGGTGGTGACTTCCCGGACTTTCTCTTTTTGGGTTCTTGTAGGTAGTTGATTGGTTGTTCGTTCTGTGGATTGGGTTGCTCGTGGGTGTTGGTGGGTGCTGTCTGGTTCTCGGGTTGGTGTTCGGTCCTGCCTGCTGCCTGTGTTGAAGTCCCTGCCGTTGCTGCCCACAGGTGAACCCTTGGCTGTGTCGAGTCCCTGAGTTCTTGAGTCCGTGAGTTCCTGGCGGTTGTGCCCGCAGGTGGCCGTGTACGGGTCCCTGACGGTTGTGCCTGGGTAGGGTCGGGTTCAGTCAGGCGCTCTGGGGGCAGTACGACCGGACCGACGTCGGCCCCGCTGCACCACGGTGCAGCGGGGCCTTGTCGCTCGGGTGCGGGTGGATGAAGGGGGTCACGTTCACCCGGGCGTGTCCTGGGAGGTCGGGCACGCGCGGGCAGTCCGTGCGGGACGGCACTCGCGACAGTGCCGGGGACGGTCACCCGCACTTCCACGGTACGCCCGCCCGGCCCGGTGGAGCCGGCTCCCCCTTACACCCGGCCCGCCTGCCATTCAATAGCCGCCGCATCGCGTGATCATCGACGCCCAGTCCGTCAAAGGCGCGGAGACCGTTTCCCAGGCCACCCGCGGATTCGATGCGAACAAACGTATCGATGGGCGGAAGCGACATCTGATTGTCGACCAGGCGGCCTTCTGGTCACCCTGCTGGTCACCCCCGCGGACGTTCAGGAGCGCGACGCTGCCCGTATCCTGCTCACCCGGCTCCATGCCGAACACCCCGAGATCGTGCTGGTCTGGGCGGACAACGGCTACCGCGGCGAGGAGTTCGCCGCCTGGGCCCAGCACACCCTGGGCATCACCATCAAGGTCGTCCTCCGCCCCGATGACGCCGACGGCTTCGTCCTGCTGCCCAAGAGGTGGGTGGTGGAGCGGAGCAACTCGTGGACTATGCGGGCCAGGCGCAATGCAAGGGACTACGAACGCCTGACGTCCCACGCCGAAGCCCACATCCAGTGGACCTTCATCACCTTGATGTCCCGCCGCCTCGCCCGCCAACAGCGCCGGGCCGAGGCGGCCACCACCGCTCTTGCGGCAGCCGCCTGAAGATCCCTCCGCAGCCGTTCGACTGCCCGTCTATCGACGCCTAACCGAACGGAAAGCGCTATTACTAACGACCTCCTACCCCCCGCGACCTGCGAAATCTCTCAGTCCGGACCCCTTCGGCCGCTGACCATCCGCACGCCGTCGACGGCCGCCGGAGAGAGCATCGGCTCCTTCAGGTCCGCCAGCGAGATCCAGCTCACCGCGTCGGTAGAACCGTCAATCTCGACCACCTCCCGCGCATCAACCTTGAGTTCGACCGCATAGAACAGCCCAGTCAGATGCCAGTCCACCCCGTCCCGAGTGACTGCATACGTCCGTGCATCGACCAACCGTGCATCAACTAGTTCACGCCCGGTCTCTTCGCGAAGCTCACGTGCCAGGCTCTCCACCGGTTGCTCACCGTGATCGATCCCGCCACCTGGCAGATGCCACAGGCCCGGCGCAAATACCGGCGACGCCTCAGACAGCCGGGCAAGCAGCAGCCGCCCGTTCTCAACCGCGAGCGCATACGCGGAAACACGAGTCCGCACCTCAGCCATAAACTTTCCCCCTCCGCAGGAACTTGCCAACCGCCCGAGGAACCTGAACCGGCAGCCAGCACAGCACGAACGGCGCCTGAAGGATTGCACGATCACTCACACCGTTCGGTTTGGCGTCCGTGGACGCCAATGGAGTTCGTAGTAGGCCCGCGCGGCATCCAGGTTCCGCTCGAAGCCGGCGGCGGTGTCCCTCACGATCCCCAGCGCCTCCAGTTCGGCCGCCCGTTCCCCGGACATCTGTCTGGCCCGGAACGCACGCCGCTGGTGTCCGCCCGGAGCTTCACGTGCTTGTCTACCCATCGGGGATCGATCTGTCCAACTCGACCCTGCGCTACCTGTCTGACCTGTTGAGAGCCCGGCGTCGTGAGCGCGGCACGCGCTGGCGCCGCCTGACCGCGGACCGACAGGCTCTGCTCGCGCTGGCCCATCTGCGCTGCGGGCACACGTACGCCCAGCTCGCGGCCGGCTTCGGGATCGGGCTGGCCACCGTCTACCGGTACATCGCCGAGGCGGTTGAGGTCTTGGCCGCCCTTGCCCCCACTCTCCAGCAGGCAGCCGTGCCCACCGCGTGGCATTACGCGCGAGCAACGTGGTTCGCGGCGAGCCCGCTGTGGGTGTCATGAAGATCACCCACAGCGGGCTCGCTGTGTTCGGAGAAAGGGGCGGCCGAGTGCTGCCCAGGCCGGTGAGTACTTGTGCCGGGCCGACCCCTGCTCAGGCAGGGGCGCAGGTCAGCTGACGCCGCCGCTCCAGCGGCTGGCGGGGGGCTGCATTCCGGTGCCGGTGCTCAGGAACGAGAAGAGAGTGTCGGCCGGGCGTCCGTCGGGTGCGGTGCCGCCGTTGTAGAGGATGCCGATGTCGGTCTTCTTGTCGCCGTTGTAGTCGCCGGCGGTGAGCTGGCTGGCGGACCAGCTGAAGCTGCCAGTACTGGCCCAGGCCTCCTGCGGGGCTGCGAAATTCGTGCCGTCGCTGGGGAAGGTGAACAGCGTGGCGGAGCGCTTTCCCTCGGCGTTGACACCGCGGTCGTAGAAGACTGCGATGTCGTCCTTTCCGTCGCCGGTCACGTCGCCGGAGGTCACCTTGGAGGCGCCCCAGGAGAAGGAACCGCCGGAGGTCCAGGTGTTGCGGGCGGCCCCGAAGCCGGTGCCGGTGCTGTTGAGGGTGAACAGCATTGTCTCGTTGTTGCCCTGGGCGTCTTTGCCGCCGTTGTAGAGGATGCCGATGTCGGTCTTCTTGTCGCCGTTGTAGTCGCCGGCGGTGAGCTGGCTGGCGGGCCAACTGAAGCTGCCCGGGCTCGTCCACACCGTACGGGGCGCGGCGAAGTTGGTGCCGTCGCTGGCGAAGGAGAACAGGCCCGTGGAGGCCTTGCCTTCGGCGTCGGTGCCGCGGTCGTAGAGGACGGCGATGTCGTCCTTGCCGTCTCCGGTGAAGTCGCCGGAGGTCACCTTCGAGGCGCCCCAGGAGAAGGCGCCGCTGGAGGTCCAGGTGTTGCGGGGCGAGGCGAAGGCGGCGCCGGTGCTGTTGAAGGTGTAGAGCAGCGACTTGTTGTTGCCCTCGGCGTCCTTGCCGCCGTTGTAGAACACGGCGACGTCGTCCTTGCCGTCGCCGTTGTAGTCGCCGGCCGTCAGCTTGCTCGATGCCCAGGTGAACGCGCCCGACGAGGTCCACGCCTTCACGGGGGCGTTGAAGCCTGTGCCGTTGCTGAACCAGGTGTACAGCGAGGAGCGGGACTTGCCGTCCGTGTTGGTGCCCGCGTCGTAGAGGGCGGCCAGGTCCTTCTTGCCATCGCCGTTGAAGTCGCCCGAGGCGATCTGTGAGTCGCTGGGCAGGGCGAGGCTCTGCTGGATCCAGTCGCCGAGGCCGTCGGCGCGTACGGCGATGGCTGAGTTGCGTATCTCGGCCGGGTCGGTGCCGAGGCACCCGGCCTGCCAAGAGCGGCTGCTGAGCCCGATGAGCTCGCCGCTCGCATTGAGTACGGGGCCGCCGGCGTCGCCCTTGCAAATGGTGTCGCCGGTGTCACCCTTGCCTTTGAGCGCGAGAGTGGTCGCGTCCACGGAGAGGGTGTCGAAGGTGCCAGTGTGCACCGTGCCGGGTACCCAGGAGGTCTTCGTGCGCCCGAAGCCGGCCGTCGATACGACGGCTCCCTGGGCAGGAGCAGCTGCGGCAAGCTTGGCGGGGGCTACTCCCGCGATCGGCTGCGCAAGCTTCGCCAGTACTGCGTCGCGGTCGGTTCTGGGTACGAGTAGCGTCACCTTTTGGGCGTTCGCGCCCAGGGTCGCGGTGGCTCTCAGCTTCGGCTTGCCGGCCGGGACCGGATCGCCGGGATTGTCGGCGAAGCAGCTGGCGGTGGTGAGCAGCCACTGCGCGGAGATGAGAACACCGGAACAGGCGCGGGTGGTGTCGCCTTCACCGACATTAATGCGGGCGGTATAGGTGTACTGGCCGTCAGCCGCTGGCGTACCGATGACGGCTGAAGCCGATCCGGCCGTCAGGATGCCGGCAGCGGCAGCGGCAGCGGTGGCGACGGTGGCGGTGATCCACACGGGGCGTGGACGGTGAGCGGACATGAGTCTTCCTTCGAACAGGCGGCGGGACGGGGTGGTCACTCGGAAACGGAGATCTCGACGAGGACGTGGTCCCGGCGCTCAGGGTCCGCGGCTTCCCCGACGCCCTTCCACTCGTTCGGGGCCACCGTGATATTCTGCTCGCTGCCCTCGGCGGTCAGCGTCACATCGGCCTGATGAGAGGCGTCACCCTTCATGCCGTAGACCGCGGGTATTTCCAGGCTGAGGTGGCCGGATTTCCCTGAGACGCGGAAGCAGATCTTGCCCTTGGTTCGCGAGTACACCTCCATCAGGCCCGTGGCGGAGGCGCAGTCGGCGAGGGTGATGTGCCCGTCACCGCGCTTGAGGGTGATGCCGAGTTCGGTCTGGATCCTGGCGGCATCCGGGTAGGCGAAGTCTTCGATGGCGTACGGAGGCTGGTCACTGGTCACGCCGGCCGCACCACTGGCGGGGATTTCACTGGCGTGTGTGACGGTAACGGCGACGGCGATACAAGCCATGGCCGCAGCAGTTGTCGCGATAAGGCGTTGTGCGGGCTTCATTTTGTCAGTTCCTTTTCATTCAGAGAGATTTTGGTACGCCTGAGGTGCCTACCAGGCCGCCCAGCCAATGGCGACGATCAGCACCTCAACTCCCTCGGCCACCGTTTCACCGATGTGTTTGGCCGCACCGGACTTTCCGAGAAGGCGTTTCTTTCCGACGAAGGAGGCCCCACCGAGCATGAACATGCCGAGCGAGGTATGGAATTCGGCGCTGCGCCAGCCGTACGCGCTGCCTGTGAAGTAGACGTTCGCCCCCTTGAGGACCACGGAGACGCCGTTGAGCAAGAGAGCCGCCGTTTCGAGGGTTCCCGAGAGCGGCTTATTGTGGGTAGTAAGGGCGGCACCGATACCGAGCACGATTGAGGCGGTGCCGGTGATCGTGCTCCAGTGCTTGGTGACCTTGGCCCAGTCCTTGTCGCTGCTGACGTCCCCGGGCCACAGTCCCCAATCCACGTACCAGGGCTTGTCCTGGTCGGCATTCTGCGAGGGATTGGTTCCGCTCGCCTCGTGCTGCTTCGCCCGCTCGGCCGCCAATTTCGCGTCTGCCGCCACCTCGGCCTTCCGCTTGACGGTCGCGATGTGGCGGGCATCACTGGCGGCGTCGGCAGCGGCCTGTGCGTCCTGACCTGCCTGAGTGGCGGAGGCGCCCGCCGAAGTGGCGGACGCTTGCGCGTCGGCCGCATAGGCAACCGCCTGGTGCGCCGACGACATCGCCTGCCGCATCGAATAGTTCGCGGACCGGGCCGCGCCCTGGGCCACAGATGCCGCCTGCTTCGCACTGGCCGCTGACTGGGCCGCTGCGGCTGCCGACGCGTCAGCGGCGTCCGCGTTCTTCTTCGCCTCCTGCGCCGAGTTGACGGCGTCCGTGGCGTACCCCTGGGCCTTCGCCGCCCACGCGGACGCCTCCGCTGCCGCCTGGCGGGCTTCCGCCGCCGCCTTGGAGGCAAGAGCGGCGTCCTGCAGGGCCTTCGCCGCGACCTTCGCGGCATGGGCGATGGAAGCGCGTATCGCGGCGACGTGAACGGCGTGATCCTGATCCAGGCGGGTGATGTTGAACTTGTCGCGGAGGACGAAGTGCCGCCGCATGCGGGCGGGGCCCTCCAGAACGATCTGCGCGGCCGCCCGCATGTAGAGGCCGCCGGAGGACAGGAGGCTCAACACCTCGACGTGGTCGTCCTCCTTCACGGCCTCCGCCAGTTCGACGGTGAGGAAACGGTGCAGGGCGGCGGCACTTCCCTCGCTCAGCGCCAACTGAGCCTTCGCCTTGACGGCCGTGCCCGGGTTCTGGTTCAGGATCTCGAACACCGTGACACGGTTCTGCGTCGCGGTGGCTTCGACGACCCCCATGGTGAGGAAGTCGCGGACGGCATTCGGGGCGTCACTGGCCAGGGCCTGATGGGCAGCCTCGGCGACGACGGCCGAGCCCACCCTGGCAACGGCCAGAACGTTCTCCCGGTCATCCTGCTGCTCAGCGAGAAGGCGGTCGACTTCGATCCAGTTGGCGACATCGTGGTCGGAGCCCGCGAGGGCGAACTCAGCGGCTTGCTGCGTCCACGTGCCCGTCGAGTCCAGAAGCCTGACAGCGGCTTTCCGGCCGGTGGTTACAGCCGTGGCCATATCACCGCCCTGCAACGCCGTCGCGGCGGACGCGATGAGGTCCCTGGTGTCCGTGTCGGTCTTGTCCGCCTGCGTGCGCTCCCTGATGACCCGGTTGGTCTCGTCGATCTCGGCCCGCGCCATGAGACGGGCCTCCTCGATCCCCCATTTGGTGTCCTCGGCGATACGGGCGGTCTCCGCCGCCCGGGCCGCCTGTTCCACGGCCTGAGCCTCCTTGACCGCGTCGGCGGCCGTGGTGGCCGCCTGCACCGCGGCCTCGGCATGGGCGGTGGACCGCTTGGCGTACTCGATCGCCTTGCCCGCGTTCGCCGCGGCCTCGTCCGCCGCAGCTGCGGCCTTCTCCGCGTGCGCGGCGGCGCTCTCGGCGGCGGCGCGTGCCAGATCGGCGGCGGTGGCGGCCCTGTTTGCCAAGGTTTGGGCGGTGCCCGCGGCGCGGGTGGCCCGGGCGGCGGCAGCGTCGGCTTCGGCTGCCGCCGCCTTCGCCTTGGCGGCCTGAGACTGGGCAACGCCGGCGCAGGCGGCGGCGGCGTCGGCGGCGGCGTTGGCGGCGCCCGCAGCGCTCCGGGCCGCGATCGCGGCATCGGAACCTGCGGAGGACGCCTGCCGGGCGGCATCAGCCGCTTGGCCGGCGGCTTTGGCCGTAGTACGCGCGCGGCCGGCCGCGTCGCGTGCAGCTTGGGCGGCCTGGCGCGCGGCCGCGGCCTTGGTTGCGTCCTTCGAAGCGGCGATGGCCCCGTTGTAAGCCCGGGCGGCGGCATTGCCCGCGGAAGCGGCGGCGCCGGCAGCAGCCTGCGCGGCCTGCGCTGCGCGGCTCGAGGCAGCTTGAGCGGTACGGGAAGCGAAGATCGCGGTGTTGGCGGCGCTGGCGGCGCCCCGTGCGGCGCTCGCGGCGTCGTTCGCCGCCCTGGCCGACTTCCGTACATCGTTCTGGGCGGCCCTCGCCTCATCCGCCGCCTTCAGAGCAGCGGCCTTCGCCTTCTCGGCGGCTTCCTTCGCCCCGATGGAGGCGGCAACCGCCTGCTCTGTCTGCAGCTTCGCCCGATTGCCTTCCCGGATCACGATCTCGACCAACTGGTCGATCGTCGCGGCTTCCTCGTCGCGGGCACGCGCGATGTACTGGCCGGAGATGAGGAACTGGTGGATTGCCTGGGGCGACCCTTCGCTCAGGGCACGCTCCGCGTACTTCTTGACCTCAGGAGAGGCGGTGGTGAGGATCGTGAAGACCTCGGCCCTTTCGTCCTCCTGTTGCGCGGTGTGCTGAGTCTCCGCCAGGAACTCCCTCAGAGCCGCCGGGGTGCCCAACTCCAGAGCCTTGGTCCCCTCCCGCTTGACGGCGAGGCCGCTGTTGTTCATGACGGTGAACACCGCCGCCCGCAGATCTGTCTCCAGAGACTGCGTATAGCCGTCGCGCAGGTAGGAGGCCATCGCCATGTCCCCGGCGGACAAAGCCGCGTTGGCCGATTCGCGGACCGACTTGTCCGCGTAGGGAAGGACAGCGAGGATGCCGAAGCGGTCGTCATCCGCCTGCGCGACGGACAGTTCGCTGGCGAGGAAGGCGGAGACGGCGGCCGGAGGGCCGCCGAGGGCGACGGCAGCGGCCTCGCGGACCGCCCGGCCGCCCGTCTTGTACGCCCACACGGCCTTGCCCCGATCGGTGTCGGGCAGGCCGCTAT
This sequence comes from Streptomyces sp. NPDC048383, assembly GCF_040651775.1. Classification (NCBI taxonomy): domain Bacteria; kingdom Bacillati; phylum Actinomycetota; class Actinomycetes; order Kitasatosporales; family Streptomycetaceae; genus Streptomyces; species Streptomyces sp. NPDC048383. The sequence continues at coordinate 13,239 of NZ_JBEZKS010000039.1, read as the reverse complement.
CCGTGGCGGTGGGGCTGCTCGCAGCGGCACGGACCGGGCTGGCGGTCAGGATGGACGGCAGGGCGGGGACAGCAACTGCCCCGGCCATGGTGGTTAATATCCGGCGCCTGCTCCAAAACGACGGCGACGTCACGTGTGATTCCCCCTAGGGATACGACGATGCAGACTGGCAGGCCTGCACGTCGAGACGATGAGTAATGGGCCGTTGACCGGGACAACATGCTGTCCAAGAGGCTCGTGGTTGGCCGGACGTCACCGGTAGACGGTGCTCACGGCGTCGTTCGTGGTCCTGGTTGGGCCAGTCGTACGGTCCACGCGGAGACCGTCCAGGATGTGCGCCCGGCCAGTCCGCCTTCAGTGCGACGCCCAGGGCGCCGGGTCGCCTTTGGCGTCGTTGAGTTGAAGGACGCGCGCCGCACGGCTCGGTGCGCGGCGGCATGGAGATGTTCGCGTTCTCCGCACTCAGCCGCGCCTCCTCAGCGGCGATGTCGTCGACGCTGAGCGCCCCGATGAGCCCGCTCACCTGCTGGTGCCGCGGCGTAGCAGGACGAGCTCCGCGGCGACGTCATCGACGGTCAGTGACACGGAGCCGTTCGTGATTTTCATAGGGCCCCCGGTCGCACCGCCATCGGGTCTTTTGACCGGCACAGCGTCACATCCGGGCACTTCCGGAACAACGGCGAAGATCGACACGGTGCATTAACCTAGAGGTTCACGATCGGGGGGCCGCGTGGACATCAGGGACATTGAGATCTTCCTGACTCTCTCAGAGGAGCTTCATTTCGGTAGGACTGCTGACCGGCTGAGAGTTTCGGTGGCCCGAGTCAGCCAGGCGATCAAGAAACAGGAGCGCGGGGTCGGCGCGGAACTGTTCGAACGTACGAGCCGGTCCGTACGGCTGACGACAGTCGGCGAACAGTTGAGAGCCGATCTCCGGCCGATCTATCAGGGCCTGAGCGAGAGTCTGGAGCGGGCCAGGCTGACCGCTCAGGGGAAGACGGGCGTTCTCCGCATCGGCGTGCTGTCCAGCAACGCCTACGAACTGCGGCCCTACTGGCAGGCCTTCCGCGCCCGCTGTCCCAAGTGGGGGCTCCAGATCCGCAGTGTTCCTTTCCCGACGCCGTTCGAGCCGCTCCGCACCAGGGAGATCGACGTCCTGGTCTCCTGGCTTCCTGTCGAAGAGCCGGATCTGACCGTCGGACCGGTCCTCTTCACGGAGCCTCGCGTGATGGTGGTGGAACCCGACCATGAGTTGGCCGGTGCCCGGTCGGTGTCCGCCGAAGCGTTCGGCGACCACGGCGTCCTCAAAGGCCCGGACAGTCTGCCGGACTACTGGGAGGATGCCTTCTCGCCCTTCTGCACCCCCAGCGGACGCCCTATTGAGCGCCGCATCGTCGTGCCGAGCCTGGAAGACTTGTTCACCATCGTCGGCACAGGCCAAGCCGTCACCGTTCTCGCCGCCCACGTCACTCGATTTCACGCTCGCCCGGATATCGTGTATCTGCCTGTCCACGACGGGCCGTGCCTGAGATGGGGCTTGGTCTGGTCAAGCGCCCTGGAATCCGACCCTATCCGGACCCTTGCTCAGGTGGTTCGCGACCTGGGCGGCCTGACTCTGTGAATGGCGGGTGCCGACCTCTTCCGAGGCGATGACCGCCAGCCCGCGGCCGGTGCGGTGATCACGACCGGCCGCGCGGCGATCCGGCCAGGAGCTCCTCGGTGGCTCGGGTGATGAAGTGGCGGGTGGCCTCCGGGCCCAGGGCCTGGCCCTGGAGGTGGTCGTACATGACGTTGTAGTGCCGGATGTCGGATCGTTTTTCCAGGTAGAGGTCGCTGGTGAACCGTTCCAGGTACACCGTCCCGCCGGCGCAGGCGCCGGCGTCGCTGGCGGTGTCCGTGAAGTGGAGGATGGAGAACTGTCCCGCCACGCCCGGGTGGGCCCCGGCGTCGTGGGGGAGTACCTGCACGGTGATGTGCGGCTGTGCGCCGAGATGGGTCAGGTGCTCCAGTTGTTCGCGCATGGTCTCCGGGCTGCCGACCACGCGGCGCAAGGCTGATTCGTCCAGCACGACCCATAAGCGGAAGGGTCGGCCCGGGTGGTGGGCCCGGGCCTGTCGGCGTAGCCGGACCTCAAGACGCGTGGCGATCTGATCAGCGGTAGCGAGCGGGATCGTTTCCTCGATGACGGCTCGGGCGTAGGCGGGGGGTTGCAGCAGCCCGGGGATGACCGGGGGCTCGTAGGAGCGGATGGAGGAGGCTTCTGTCTCCAGGCCGATGTAGATGGCGTAGGGGACGTCGCTGCAGGCGACCCACCAGCCCTGTTGGTTCGCTTCCGTGGCCATCCGCATCAACGAGTCGACGACCTGCGGGTCGGTGACGCCTTACTGATCGTTTCAGAATGAGATTCGTTGAGGGGCTTGGCAGTTGGGTGTGCTGTCGGCAGGATCTGGGGTGTGTCTGCTGATCTCGTGCCTGATGACCTGTGGGAACGTGTGGCCCCGTTGTTGCCGGGGCGGCCGCCCAGGCGGTTTCGGTATCCCGGGCGGCTGCCGGTGGATGACCGTGCCGCCTTGAGGGCCATCGTTTACGTGCTGTGCAAGGGCGTGAGCCGGCGGGACGTTCCCGCCGAGCGGATCGGCTGCAGCGGTGTGACGGCCTGGCGGCGGCTTCGGGACTGGACCGAGGCCGGCGTGTGGCCCCGCCTCCACGAAGTCCTGCTGACCGAGCTGCGGACCTCCGGGCTGTTGGACATGGATGACGCCGCGATCGACGCCTCGCACGTCAGAGCTCTCAAAGGGGGGCTCACACGGGACCTTCGCCAGTCGACCGCGCCCGTCCGGGGAGCAAGCACCACCTCATCGTCGACCGACACGGAACCCCATTCGTCGTCTCCCTGACCAGCGGAAACCGTCACGACGTCACCCAGCTGATGCCTCTGCTCGACGCGGTGCCCCGCATCCGCGGGCTTCGCGGACGGCCACGTCACCGGCCCCGCCGCCTCTTCGCAGACCGCGGCTACGACTTCGACAAGTACCGGCGCCTGATCCGCGCCCGCGGGATCACGCCCAAGATCGCCCGCCGGGGCACACTCCATGGCTCCGGCCTGGGCAAGACCCGCTGGGTCGTCGAGCGGACCTTCGCCTGGCTCCACCAGTTCAAACGTCTTCGAATCCGCTACGAGATACGCGCCGACCTCCACCTCAGTCTCCTCCAACTCGCCTGCAGCATCATCTGCTTACGACGACTCCGAATCTCATTCTGAAACGATCAGTTAGAAGGGAGCGTCCTGGGACTCATGGTGGTCCAGGGTCAGGTCGGCGGCCGGTCCTTCGATAAGGAGGACGTCCGGGCCGGTACCCGAGAGGGTGCTGGCGAGCCGACGGGCCGCCCCGAGCGAGAAGACCCGCAGGCTCCAGGCCTCCTCCGCGGTGACGCGCAGCCGCAGGGCGCGCCCGTCGCGGACGGCCAGGGTCCGGGCCCGATCCAGGGGCGTGGTGGTGTCGATGAGCACCAGTCCGCGCAGTCACGTTCGAGGGCGGTGAGGGTGAAGCGCCCGCCCCCGGGCACGGTCGTCTCGATGATGAGAAGGCCCTTGGCGGCCGGCCCGCCGAGGGAGAGGACCCGGTCGCCCTCACCGTGCACCTCGTGAAACACCTCGGGCGAGGGCACGGCCGGGGACTCCTGTCCCGCCACCCACGACCCCAAGAGCTTCGCCAGAGAAGCCGGCCTCGCGGCCGGGAGCTGGCTCCCGACCTGCTCAGGGGCATCCCCGGCCCGAGCCGGTTCGCTTCCGTTCGAGTGTGGCGGCGCGGCATCGTCCTTGCGGACCTCGGTCATCGCGGGGCCCGACACCGGTGCTGCCGGAAGGGCGTGCTCGGGTATGCCGTAGTCGGCGGCGAGCCCGTCCGGTCCGTGGCCGTAGCCCTGGCCCACCGCGCGAAAGCGCCAAGCCCCGTCGCGGCGGTAGAACTCGCCGAGGACCAGCGCGCTCTCCGCGCCTGCGTCGGCGACCTCGTGCCGCCACCGACCGGCCCTCGCCACCGAACACCTCCATGGACAGCCCCGGCACCGCACCGAACGTCCCGCCCACCGCGAGGACGACGATCAGGACCCGCTGCACGGCGGCCTCTACCGCTTCCTCGTCAACCTCCAGCACCTGTACGAGGCACTCGCCGACGGCCGCCCCGCCGTTGTGGCGGACCGAGTGGAGGGGTGTGGGGTCCGGTCCCCGAGCACCACGTCAGCCACCCCGCGGATCCGGCCCGTGCCGTCCAGCAGCACCGCCACGGCGGCCACCGCAGGGGTGTCCGGCCGTGCCGCACGCGTTACGGCAATGCGGAAGGGGCCTTTGGGTAGTGGGGAGTTGGCCCCCTTCATCATGATCGTCATAGCGGCGTCCTTGCACCTGTCGACTCCGAGAGCCCGGCCGCCGCACAAAGCAGAAGCCGCAGCGGTGCTGCTCACTGCCTCTCGACGGTTGTTCCTACGGCCCGTTGACGGCGCCCGTGGCCGCGTCCCGTGGGAACGTGCCGGAGCGTGCTGCCATCCGCCCGCCAGGGCTGGCGAGGGATCGGGGGCGTGTTGGGGTGCGGGTGTGGGAACCGGCGACGACGACGGACAGCCCACACAGGACCCGGCCGGCGCCCCGGTTCAGGCCGGTCGCGTCCTGTCACGAGAGGGATCCGATGGGACCCGCGTCGTGGTTCCGGTGCGCTGATGGTCGGGACCCGAACCCGTGCGACGGTCGGGAGGGGCTGGGGGGATGGTGTTGCGATCGCCGGTGAAGTCGATGTTGGCGCAGGCAGCCGAGAGAATCCGAGGCGCAACCGTGGCGATCTGTTGGCCCGCAGGGATGACGCGCCTGCTCCGTGGGACGTGCTGCCTGAACAGGGGCTTCGTTGTCATGGCAGCCGGAGCGTCGCGCGGATGTGGTGGTCAGCGGTGAGGGTGGCCCTGCTCGGGATCGTCCTGGGGGGTCTGCCAGGAGGCTTGGCGGGGCTGGGTGCCCTGGAGGGGTTCGACGGGCGGCTTGCGTCGTCGGGCGGCGCGCCTGCTGCCCCACCAGAAGCCCGCCAGGAGGAGCGCGGCCACGGCCACTCCGACGATGATGAGCAGGAGGGGGCCGGTCTCCTTCTCGGCGGCCAGGACGGTGGTAAGCATGAAGTCTCCTTCTGGTGCGGGGAGTACGGCGGGTACCCGGTTCCGGTCACTTCATGCAGCGGTGCATTCGGCGCGATCGAAGGGTGGCTGACAGCGCCGTACAGGGGATGGACGCGACCTCTGGGTCGGTGAGCTGCGGGCTGGTGGTCAGGGTGAGCTCGGTCCGGCGGTGTCCGGCCGCCATCCGCACTGCCGGTATGGCGAGTCGGCTGCCGGGGACATCGAAGGGGCTGTCGCGCGTGCGGGGCGGGACAGCCCGGATCGTCAGCGACGACGGGAGCGGGTGCTCCAACCGTTACCGATTCCGGCAACGTGGAGGGCCAGTAGCATCAGTCCGAGGATCATGACATTGTCTGATGTGACACGGGTTCGTCGAGATCTCCGCCGCGTTGATCAAGAATGCGATGAAGAACAGGACTGCGGCCGCTATACCCAACATCACTGTTCCTTCCGGTAGGTGAGGGCCGTGTGCCCCCTCCTTGACGTCCTCACACAGCCTTTACCGCATGTCCGTTCGCCGCTCCCTTGCGTGCTCGCCCGCCGCGTTCATCCCCGGGGCCAATCCTTCTTACGAGAAACCCTGTCTTGCCCATGCCATCCATTTCTCCCGAGTCGGAGGCTTCCCGGGACTTCACCCCCGACACGGTCCCATCCCGCCGGCCGGGCGAGTGGACGAAGATAGCCGCCGCTGCCGCAAAGAGGGTGGTGAGTCGCTGGACATCGGAATGGGTCAAGGTGATCGGTTCCCTGAGCGACCTGGGGCGGAGCTTCTGCTCCGTTCGAATTTGGTCGGGTCAGAATGCTCACTGCACCGCCGTGCGCGCGGCCGGCGCCGCCCCCATCCATCGGGGTGACCCCGGATACGGCAGGCACCTCGACCGCGACGGTGACGGCGTCGCCTGCGAGTAACAGCCTCACGATGAGACCCCGCACCGGTAGCGAGCCGGCCGGCGGGGGTCTTCGTCGTTCGCCCCCTTCCGAACGTACAGAAGATCAGCGACACTCGCGTCCCCCGCGGACCGAGGAGGAAATCTTGGCGCTCGCCAACTGGATCAGCCGGCATCCGAACTGACTGCGGCCCTGCTGATCAACATCGTCGTGTTGACGATCGTGGGCCTGGCGAGCCTGGCCGGCTGCGGCGCCGAGGACGGCCCGATGAACGACCGGCAGCGCTGCGAAAACGAGTCGAGCAGCAACTCCTGGAGCTTCAACGACTGCAAGAAGTCGTTCCCCGGCCAGACCGGTCTCAGCGGCTGGGACTGATCCCGCCCATCGCCAGGCCCCGCCCCGGCACCGCGCTGGCCAGCGGGAGTTTCGTCGTTCCCGGAGTCAGTAGCTGAACGAGACGACCGCCTCCGACGAGCACAGGTCTGCCCACCGCGTCCGGTCGACACACACCTTGATCACCGCGCGCGCCCCGTGCGCGTCCTGGCGCAACCGACGGGAGAGGGAACCGGACGCGCTGGTGTCGGTACGCAAGGTCTGACTGGACCCGGCGCTCTCCCACTTGCCGTTCTTGAGGAAGAAGAACTCGGCCTCCACGTAGACCGGATCCCCATCCCCGGCCCGCAGGTCACGCCAGTTCGCGCCGACGGTGGCGTATACGCCGCCGTTGTTGGCAAAGTCCCCGTTGGCGGAGGCAACGTTCCCGGCGGAGACGCGGGCGTGGATCGGCCCCCAGGACTTCCCGGCGGCCTGCGCGGTCGGCGCCGCGACCAGGGACGCGGCCACCGACGCCGCCGCCAGGGCGGACGCGGTCAGGATTGTGCGGAAACGGGCTCGTCGCATCATGGCCTCTTTCGTTGGTTCCGACCGGCAGATCCTCCCACAGTGGGACATAGCCGGTGCGGAAAACTCCCGGATGGGGCGGTCCGGATCAGGCGGGGACTTCGGCATTTTCCGGACTCAAATCCGGCCAACCTCACGGCCGTTCCGACCCTCCCTCTTGACGACCTCCCTCGCCTCCACGAGCGTCGTCCGCAAATCCTCGCAATCACCTGGACAAGGGAGAGACCCGTGACGCTACGGTTCGGCGGGATGGACCCCAACACCACGGGCGGCGGATCTCCCACCGTGTGGGTAGACGACGTGAAGCGGGAGCTGGTGATCCAGGGCTGGGGTCCGGACGAGGAACTGCTGACGAAGATCAGCACGACCGAGTGGGTATCCGGCCACGACACCGGTATTCCCGAAGGTGAGAACGTGACCCGCGTGCCGCTCCGTATGGCCGCGATCCTGAGGAAGGCTCTCGATGACGCAGAAAGCGCCGGACTTCTCTGAACTCCTCGGCTCCGCCCGACACACGGCGGCCCACCTGGAGATGCGCGACGTCTACAGCGTGGGCGAGGAGGCCGACACCTTCAACCGGTTCCTGTCGACCGGCGAGGCTGACCTGGACCCGGAGTCGCCGCTCTGGGTGGGCTGGACCCCGATCGCCCGCGAGGCGGTCGGCCGCGGCGTGGTCATGCGGCGGGCCCGGATCGTCTCCGAGCCGGTCACCGACTACATCCGCTACGAGCACGCCCTCACCCCCGTCAACATCGCGATCGGCGAGGATGTCCGCTGGCTGCCCCGCCGTCGTGCGTCGGACATCGCCCTGCCGGGCAACGACCTGTGGTTGATCGACGACCGCTTGGTGATGTTCCACTGGTGGACCGGTGAGGGCGACTGGGCCGGCCACGAGTTCACCGAAAATCCGGCGGTGGTCAAGATGGTCACCGACGCCTTCGAAACGGTGTGGGAGCGCGCGATCCCTCACGCCGAGTACACCGTCTAGCCCCGACCCGACAGTTCCAATGCCCTCTTCCCCCTCCTCCCGCGCGCAGTCGGCCCGCGAGGCCCTCGCTGTACGCCTGTCCCACATCCGCAAGGACGCCGGTCTCACCGGGCGCGAGCTGTCCGCCCGGTGCGGCTGGCATCCCGCGAAGACGACCAGGATCCAGAAGGCCGAGATGGCGCCCTCGGACGCGGACATCCGCACCTGGTGTGCCGTCTGCGGGGCCGAGGATCAGGTCGGCGACCTGATCGCCACCTCTCGCGTCGTGGACTCCATGTACCAGGAGTGGCGCAAGCTGCACCGCAACGGTATGCGCACGGCCCAGGAGGACTGGACGACCCGGCATGAACAGACCCGCCTATGTCGGGTGTACGTGTCGAACGCTGTGCCCGGCTTCCTCCAGACCCCCGCCTACGCCACCGCGCTCATGCAGGCAATCACCACCTTCCAGGGCACCCCGGACGACGTCACCGAGGCAGTAGCCTCCCGCGTCGCACGCTCCCGGTTCCTGTACCAGGGCGGGCACCGCTTCGTCGTGGTGATAGAGGACTGGGTCCTGCGGGCCCGCTTCGGCGGATCGGAGACGATGGTCGCACAGCTGCGCCACCTCCTCACGGTGCAGCCCCTGGCCTCGGTGTCACTGGGCATCATCCCCACCACCACCCAGCGCGTGATCTGGCCTCTGGAAGCGTTCTACCTCTTCGACGACCGCCAGGTCGCCGTCGAAACCCTGACCGCCGAGATCAACGTCTCGCAGCCCCGCGAACTCACCGACTATGCGAAGGCGTTCGCCGGCCTGGCGAAGATGGCTGTCTACGGCGATGCGGCGCGGGCCTTGATCGAGGACGCCATCGACGCCTGCGGGTGAGATAACGCAATTCTGCGCAACTTCATTGAGGTCAGCTCGCGCCCTTCCCTACGGTGATGGAACGTCACTCGGGGTGTTCATCGGCCCCCTAGTGACTCCCCCTCGCAGCAGGGCACCACACCGTCTCCCGCGTCGCACGGTGCCCTGCTGCTTCCACCGCAGGCAAGGAGTCACGCCCCATGCCCCAGCAGCCTCTCCGTCGCCGTCCGCTCGCCCGCCAGCTTGAAGACCAGCCCGAGTACGCGCCCTGGGACGCCCCCGAAAGCCCCGACCCGAGCCCGGCCCTCCGGGCCCGCGCCGAATCCGGCATCGAGAGATTTCTGCGCGGCTTCGCGGGCGAGCCGGTCCAGGAGCCCGGGGCATGAACTCTGCCTTAGACCGCCAAAACCCGTGGGGCTGGCGCCAGCAATTGGCCGTCCTGCTCTACGTGATCGCCGTCGGCGTCCTGGTGGTCGTCCTGGCCCTGGCCGGCGACCCCGGCAGGTAGACCACGCCCATCTGCACCACTCACGCTTCGCCGAGAGGAGCACCACCGTGCCCACCACGCTCTTACCGTTCGCCGAACCGAGCACCGACTGGACCGCGTTCCGCAACTTCGCCGCTCTGGGAGGCCAGGGCCGGATTTCCCTGACGCCGCGCTGCAACATCGCCTGCTGGTTCTGCCACAACGAGGCCGACGTACCCCCGCCCCTGACCCGCATGGACCGAACCCAGAAGCCCCGCGAGCGCCACTACGGGGTCGCCGACTTCCTCACCCTCATCAACGCGATGATGGACGCCGGCCTTAAGCGGATCTTCTTCACCGGCGGTGAGCCGCTGGCGTCGCCGCTGGCCCGCGAGGTACTGACCGGGCTCCGGCCGAGCGGCTCCGACAGCTCGTACACGCTGATCACCAACGGCACGCTGGTCCGTACCCACCAGTCGTGGCTCGCGACGGCGCCGCTCGACAAGATCAAGGTGTCGTTGCACTACTTCTCCGACGACAGCTTCAAGGCCGTCGCCGGGACCCGCATCGGAATCAACTGTGTCCTGGACGGCGCCGAAGCCGCCCGCGAGATGTTCGAACACGTCGAGCTGAACTGTCTCCTCCAGAAGGAGAACGCGCACGAGGTCCGCGACATCCTCGCCTTCGCCCTCAACCGGCGCATGCCCGTGCAGTTCATCGAACTGGTCGGCACCGACTTCAACGAAGCCCGCGCCTCCTCCGCTGTCCCGGCCGACGACATCATCAGCCACCTGCGCACCCTCACCAGCAACGAGCGGATCGAGATCGTCGGGGTCGGCCAGGGCCGCCGCATCTTCGACATTGACGGCGTCGAGATCGAGGTCATCCACCGCGACCTCGGCCGCCACCACGTCGGCCAGTGCGGCACCTGCCCCATCCGCCCCAAGTGCGTCGAAGGATTCTGGGCCCTGCGCGCCGACCACGCCGGCGGCATCCAACCCTGCCTCCTCCGCGACGACCTGCGCCTGGACGTCAAGCACCTCCTGGACGACCCCGGACGCCTCGCCGAGGCAATCGCGGGACACGTCACCGCTTTCACCGAGGGGACCCTGTGAGCCAGACCATCGCCCTGCCCCCGGCCTTCGCCCCCGTCCCCTACGACGACCAGGACGTCCCGTTCATCGCGCTGGAAAGCGTCTCCGGCGTCGGGAAGTCCGCACTGACCGCGATCCTCGCCCACCGCCTGAACGGCTCCGGCATACACACCCTGGCCCCGCCCCACTCCGGCTGGTCGGACGCAGCCCACTGCATGAGCCCGCTGCCGAACCTCGCCTTCTACCTCTCCGGACTCCTGCACGTCTCCGACCGCATCCGCCGCGCCCTCGCCATCGGCCCCGTCATCGCCGACCGCTACGCGTCCTCGGTCACCGCCTGCCAGGCCGCGATCCACGGCGTCGACATCACCGAAGTAGACCGGCTGATCGCCCCGTTCCGGCCTTACCTCGTCGTCCCCGACCACACCTTCTACCTGCGGTGCTCCGAGGAAACCCTGCGCCAGCGCATGGCCGTCAAGGGCGACACCAAGCAGGACGACACCGACCTGTTCGCCATCCCCGGCCGCCTCAAGCAGCTCACGACCAACTTCGAGGCCGTCGCCAGCGACGACCCCACCGCGACCGTGCTCGACACCGACGGCCTCACCCTCGACGACCTCGCCGACCTGATCACCGCCTACCTGGAGAGCCAGCGTGCTTAACCCCATCGACACCGACAAGGTGATCCGCGACGGCGGAGCCACCGGCAGGTTCCCCGACGAGATGCACCCCGCCGCAGCCTGGTGGCTCGCAGCCTGCTTCGTCGTCACCCTCCGAGCCGACCAGCTCGTCGTCGCACACGACGGCCAGCCGGCCACCGCGAAGTTCTTCGACCTCCTGTGCCAGGGCGCCATCAACGCCCAGCACTACGCCAGCCGGATTCTGGACCTGGGTGTCGCCGACGAGGACGAACTGGTGATCGCCATGAAGGAGGCGGACCGGGCCCCCGGGATGCGCGTCACCACGACCGTCGATCAGGTCACCATCACCCTCTACGATCGCGCGGGCGTCCCTCTGACGGAACGGCCCAGCCTCTACCTGATCCGCCGCATGATCGCCGAGGACCGCATCCCCCTCCCCGTCAACGCCGAATGCAAGGGCTCCATCCAGCCCTACGCGGAGGCCGCCCAGTGATCAGTACGGCCGAGGTCATCGAGTCCGGCACGAACATCCTCTTTGTCACCCTCGACTCCCTGCGCTACGACGTCGCACGGGCCACCATGCACGGCGGGCAAACCCCGCACCTGGCCAAGCTCCTCCCCGGCGGCCAGTGGGAGGAGCGGCGCACCCCGGGCACCTTCACCCTCCCCGCGCACATGGCGTTCTTCTCCGGCTTCCTCCCCAAGCTCCCGCAGCCCGAGCAGCCCCCGCGTATGTGGGAATGCCGCCCGCCCGCGTTCAAGACCGTCAACCCGGGCACGTTCGTCTTCGACGCTCCGAGCCTGCTGGCCGGACTCGTCCAGCACGGCTATCGCACCGTGTGCGTCGGTGGGGTCACCTACTTCTCCCGAGAAACCCCGCTCGGCTCCGTCCTGCCGGACCTGTTCGACGAGGACCACTGGCGCCCGGAGTTCTGCTCACCGGAGCCCGACTCCACCCGCCACCAGGTCGACGAAGCCCTCGGCCTCGCCCTCAAGTACGAGGACCGGCGGCTGTTCCTGTTCGTCAACGTCTCCGCCACCCATGTCCCCCACAGTCACTACCTCGGCCAGAGCACCGATACATGGGAGTCCCAAGCGGCGGCCCTGGCCTACACCGACGGGCACCTCGGGCGCCTGGTCGCCGGCCTCACCACGAAGAAGCAGTGGCTCGTCATCATCTGCGCGGACCACGGCGACGCCTTCGGTGAAGACGGCCACCACGGCCGCGGAATCGCCCACCCGACGGTGATGAATGTGCCGTTCGCCGCCATGCTCGTCTAACGGTCCCTACGCTCGACACATGGACTCAGAGATGCGCGACGCCGCCGTAGTCGTAGCCCGAGACGAGCACGGCCTGGTCGCCCTGCTCACGTCACGATTTCCCCGCCACGGTGGCGAGTATTTCTTCCTCCCCGGCGGCCGGATGGAGCCCAGCGAGACACCAGAAGAGTGCGGGCACCGGGAACTGCGCGAAGAGGCAGGGATCACCGCGCAGTCCTGGCGCCCCCTGGGCTCGTACGCCATCACCCTTGGATCTACCGCCCGGGTCCATCTCTTCATCGCCGAAGGGCTGACCCTGGGGCCTCAGCAGCTGGAGCCCTCCGAGGCCGACTTCAAACTCATGTGGTGGCCGATGCAAGATGCCATCACGGCGGCTACCGAAGGCCGCTTCCTCCTCCAGGGCGGACCGCTCGCACTGCTTCTTGCCGACCGACTCTGACGGTCGGCTGCTTACTCGTCCCACCAGGGGGCTATGTCGCACGTCGCCTGCGGAAGGTCATCACCTTCTTGCGGGACCACCACCACGGGGAGACCCCGCCGCGGATTCGCATTGATCCAGCTGCGACTGGTCCAGGGCCCCGTCGCCCCGGAGTCCTGACGCTCCTTGACGTCAACGTCTCGCTCGGATGATTGATGATGCCCAGCGGTGTTCGCCGGGAGCTTCGGCAACAACCAGGTCGGCAGTGAGCCGTCCTCCTGGCCGTCGTCCTTCTCGACGATCGCGGCATCCAACTTCATCAACTCGTACTGCGCTTTACCAACCTTCGCGGCCCATTCCTGGTACGGGCTGCGCCCACCCGGCTCCGGCGCGGCCCCGGCCCGGTCGCGCCCGGTTCCTGCCGCCTGCTGCCCGGCCCCGGCCGCTGCCCGCCCGCCGCCCTGCCCCGGACCCGGCTTGCGCCGGGCCCCCGCCGCCTGCGCCCGGCGCCCGGCCTCGGCGCGGTCCGGCACGGCCCCGGCGCAGCTCGCCCGCC